>CAYPOY010000315.1:0-6278 GCA_964412395.1 uncultured Anaerolineales bacterium
CTTCTCCCGCTCGCAACTCTGGCCTGAATTTGCGAAAACTTGGTGAGGGTATCATAGAGCCGCGTGAGATGGATCAGTTGCCTGTTCTGAATCCTGCTTTGTTACCGCCCCACGAGCGGGAGAAGCTGGCCGAGCTTTTTGAGCTTCTTTGTCAGGCCGATTCTGAAGAAACCGAAAAAGCCCTTCGGCAGGCCATAGACGAGACGATTGCCACCATGTATTGATATTCGACAGGTCGTAATCTTGTGGGCAGCGAGATGCCCCGAAAGTGCCGGTCAGGTCAGGAGGTGATTATCCGTGGACTGTGGTGCCAGGCTTGTAGAGCGTGCAGTCGAGACAAACGGAGTAACCCTGCGCCTGAAAGAACCGACCACGCTCCCCATCGAGGCCGATAGTATCTGTCCCGACCGTTTTGTCGGACGCAGCCGGGCGGAGATCGAGGCCCTGCCGGTGTACTATGGCCGGCGGAAGGTGACCCTGGGAGATCTTTTCACCGTGGAAGGCGAGAACTCAGACCGCGTCACGGTCAAGGGCGACCTGCGGCACGTGAAGCGCATCGGTCAGAGGATGAACTGTGGCCGGATCATCATCCACGGCGATGTGGGGATGCACCTGGGGGCCCAGATGCGCGGTGGAGAGATCACCGTCCACGGGAACGTGGACGCCTGGGCTGGCGCGCAGATGTCCGGCGGCGTTGTCCGGGTGCACGGGGACGCCGGCCCGATGCTTGGCGCGGCCTACCCCGGAGAAACGCGCGGTATGCGCGGTGGTGTCATCATCGTAGAGGGAGATGCTGGCCCCCGGGCCGGAGAGCGCATGCGCCGGGGGCTCATCGCCATCCAGGGCAGCGTGGGGGAGTTCGCCGGGGCGCGGATGATCGCCGGTTCCCTCTTTGTCTTCGGCACGCTGGGGGCACGGGCCGGGGCAGGGATGAAGCGGGGCACCATCGCCGCCCTGGGAGGGATGGCGGATGGCCCCCTGCCCACCTTCCGCTATGCCTGCTCCTACCGCCCGGCCTTCCTGCGTTTCTACCTGCGCCGCCTGCATGAGTGGGGACTGCCGGTCGCGCTGGAGCAAATCGAGGGCGTTTTCCACCGCTACACCGGCGACATCACAGCTTTGGGGAAGGGAGAGGTCCTGGTCTATGATCAGCGTTAACAAACGGGCAGTGGAGATCGTGCGGCGGATGATCGCCGACGCGGAGCCGCTGGGACTGGCGGTGACACGGCTCCCCAACGGGACCACGGTCGTAGACAGTGGGGTGAGGGTGCCCGGCTCTCTGGAGGCGGGGCGGCTCTTCGCCGAAGTTTGCCTGGGTGGGCTGGGTGAGGTCCGCTTCTGCCAACTCACTTTCTCAGAAACCGGGTTTTTCCCTGAAAACCCGGTTTCTTCCGACCCTATCACCGGCGACGTGTGGCTGCCTGGTGTGACCGTCTCAGTGAGCCATCCCCCGGTGGCCTGCATGGCCGCTCAGTACGCGGGGTGGGCCTTGAAAGTGAAATCGGCGCAGGGCAAGTTCTTCGCTATGGGCTCCGGCCCGGCGAGGGCTCTCTACGCTGGCGAGCCGCTCTTCGAACGATTGGAGTACCAGGACCAGGCGGACGTGGCGGTGCTTGTGCTGGAGGGTCGCAAACTTCCCCCGGAAGGAGCAGCCGAGAAGGTGGCTGAGAAGTGCAGCGTCTCGCCAGACTGCCTCTACCTTTTGATCGCCCCCACCGCCAGCCTGGTCGGCTCGGTGCAGGTGGCGGCGCGAGTGGTGGAGACAGGGCTGCACAAGATGCTGGAGGTCGGCTTCGACATCGGCACGGTGCTCTCCGGTCTCGGTACCTGCCCTCTGGCCCCCATCGCTGAGGATGACCTGCACGCCATCGGGCGTACCAACGACGCCGTCCTCTACGGTGGCCGAGCCTGGTACACGGTGCGGGCGGACGACACGCAGATCGAGGAGGTCATCGAGCGTCTTCCCTCCTCAGCCTCACGGGACTACGGAACGCCCTTCTACGACCTCTTTCAGCGCTACGGCGGCGACTTTTACGAAATTGACCCGCTTCTCTTCAGCCCGGCCGAGGTCTCCATCAACAACCTGTCCAGCGGTCACACGTTCCACGCCGGCCGGGTCAATGGGGCAATGATACAGAGGGCGCTGCTGGAGTGATGTCCCCATCAATCGGCATTCTGGGACGGCGGGGGGGCTGGCACGTGACAGCTCTGCAGGGGGCGCTGGGCCAGCGGGGCATCGTTGCGCCCTGTTTCCCCATCGCCCGGCTAACGGCCCGCCTGTCGGCCCGACCCTGGCTTGCGGTCACTGACGAGCCGCTGGAGGCGTACGACGTCCTCTTCGTGCGCACGATCCCTGGAGGCTCGTTAGAGCAGATCATCTTCCGTGTGGACGCGCTCCATCGGCTGGAGAACGCCGGGGTGCGCATCGTCAACTCACCGACAGCCATCGAGCGCACAGTGGACAAGTACTACACCTCGACGCTTCTGGAGGACGCCGGGCTGCCCACGCCGCGCACGGTCGTCACTGAGCGCTTCGATGAGGCACTGGCGGCGTTCCACGCACTGGGCGGTGACGTCATTGTCAAGCCCCTTTTCGGCTCCGAGGGGCGAGGCATGGTGCGTGTGTCGGACCCGGACACCGCCTATAGGGTCTTCCGGGCGCTGGAGTTGGGCCGCTACGTCTACTACTTGCAGGAGTTCGTGCCCCACAGCCGCCAGGACATCCGCACCTTCGTCGTCGGCGGGGATGTGGTGGCCGTGATGGTGCGCCGGGGAGAAACGTGGAAGACAAACGTGGCCCAGGGCGCTAAAGCGGAACCGCTGGTGCTGGATGACGAACTGCGGGAGATGAGCCTCCGGGCGGCCCAGGCGCTGGGGGCCGATTACGCTGGGGTGGACATCCTGCCCGTCGAGGGTGGAGGTTACACCGTGATCGAGGTCAATGGTATCCCAGGCTGGAGGGGTCTCAAGGCTGCGACCGGGGTAGATGCTGCTGAACATCTGGTGAGTTATATTCTGAAGGAGCCAGTATGATCCCCCTGGAACCAGACAGAATTGCATGGGCTGTCAATATTGCTTGTTTGCTGGAGGTCTGCGCTGATAAGCCTGGCAACGTGACCTGGGGCAAGGACTTTTGGGATACCCGCTTTATGGACTTTATGGCCAGCGCCGTGGCCATTGGACCTGCCTTGCGGGACGTAACTCATGCCTCCGTCGGCGAGACCATTCTGCGGGCAGTGCGCGACACCCGTCGGTTTGTGAGTACCAATACCAACCTGGGGATGATTCTTCTGCTGACTCCCCTGGCAAAGGCTGCCGGATTGGGGCATCCCCAGGGACTGCGGGCAGGCGTGGGTGAGGTGTTGGAGGCATTGACCGTGGACGATGCCCGCCTGGCATTTGGAGCCATCCGTCTTGCGGCTCCCGGTGGTCTGGGCGACGCGACTCGCTATGACGTGCGCAAGGCAGATGTAGATATAACGCTCCGAGAGGCTATGGGTCTGGCTCAGGACCGGGACGCCGTGGCGCGGGAGTATGTCACGGATTTCGAGGTCACCTTCGAGATAGGTTACACCACCCTGCGCCGGTTTTTGGCGGAGGGCCACAAATTCTCAGATTCCCTTGTCCAGACTGCCCTCACTATCCTTGCCCAGGTGCCAGATACGCTGATCGCACGGAAGAAGGGACCGGCTGTGGCTCAGGAGGTCTCTCACCAGGCCAATCAAGTGCTACAGACCGGAGGGGCTTTTTCCGAGCGAGGCCGAGAGGCGTTGCGCAGATTTGACCTGTCTATCCGGGATGAGAAACACCGCCTGAACCCTGGCACTACCGCAGACTTGATCGCTGCTACGATCTTTGTTTTCCTGACTGAGGATGGAGCGTTGGAGCTATTCCCGGACTTGCTCCACCGCTGGTGAAGGGCAATTCTATACAATGAGGATGCAAGAGGTGGGGACGGTATGCGAAGGGTTTGCTGTGCAGACAGCAGACGGGCTGATTTTCACCGTTAAGGGACTGGTTCATCCCCCCGACCGGGTGATCGCTTACTTGCGTTACCTCCCCGATCCGCAGGGTGATCGAGAGCGAGACGGCGTGCGCTACCGACGGGTGTACCAGTTCAGGGAGCAGCGGGAGATCCTCCAGGCGCGTTATCCGGACTATCTGAGCCACGACCCCGTCTTCGGGATGCGCGTGCAGGGGGTGCCCCGGCGGCTCATCCGCACGATCTACGATCCCTGTCACTACCTGGCGACCCTCCGCGAGCGAGGCCCCGTCGATTCAGTGGAGGAACACGCTCTGGCGCTGGTGGACCTGCTGCAAGAAATTCGCAATTCGCAATTCGCAATTCGCAATTCTTTGGGTATCTCCGGCTCAGTGCTGGTCGGGATGCACCGGCCAGATTCGGACATTGACCTCATTGCCTATGGCGATGCGGCAGGGCGGGCCGTCCACCGGGCACTTGGTCGCCTGCTGGACGACCCATCGGGCCCCCTGCGCCGCCCCAACCGGGAGGAACTGGCAGCGCTCCACGCCGCGCATCGCCCGGACACCCCGCTCTCTTTCGCTGACTTCGTCCGTCTCCAGGCCCGCAAGGTCAACGAAGCCCGTTTTCTGGGGCGGGAGGTGTTTGTCCGTTTCGTGAAGTGGCCTGCGGAGGAGGGGGAACGGTACGGAGATCGCCAATTCGGGCCTTTGGGGCCGGCTACGATCCGGGCGAGAGTGACGGATGACCGAGATGCTATCTTCACCCCCTGTCGCTACGGTGTCGAGGACGTGACAATCCTGGATGGCCCGCCCGTGGCCGGCCTGCGCGAAGTGGCCTCTTTCCGGGGACGGTTCAGCGAGCAGGTACGGGCCGGGGAGTGGGCCGTCGCGCGGGGGAGCCTGGAACGGGTTATTTCTCAGGCCGGGCCGGCCTATCACCGCCTGGTCATCGGCGGACAGGCTGGAGATTACCTGCTGAGCCTGGTTTTCCGTTCGCCTGGAAGTGGTAGAATTGGATGAGAAATTGACGGCATTGAGGAAAGTCCTGGCGGGGATGGGGAGCGCACTGGTCGCCTACTCCGGGGGTGTGGACAGTACGCTCCTGCTTTGGGCTGCGCTGGACGCATTGGGGCCGGAGCGGGTGCTGGCTGTGACTGCATCCTCGCCCATCTTCGCCCGCCGGGAACTGGCAGAGGCCGAGGAGACGGCCCGCCGCCTGGGCGCTCACCATCGCTTCATCGCCACCCGGCAGTTGGAAGACGAGTGGTTTGTCCAGAATCCGCCGCGCCGGTGTTACTTTTGCAAGCGAGAGATCTTCACCCATCTGGCAGAAGTGGCTCGGGAGGAGAGATTGGCCTGGGTCGTCGAGGGCTCAAACCTGGACGACCGGGACGAGTACCGCCCCGGCGCACAGGCGGTGCTGGAACTGGGCGTGCGCAGCCCACTGGAGGAGGCCGGGCTGACGAAAGTACAGGTCCGCGCCCTCTCGCGGCAACTTGGACTGGGGACGTGGGACGAGCTGGCGCAGACCTGTCTCGCCACGCGCTTCCCTTACGGCAGCCCAATCACCCCAGAGGGGCTGGCGCGGGTGGAGGCAGCGGAGACTATGCTGCGGGAAATGGGGTTCGGCGAGCGGCGGGTACGAGATCACAATCCCATCGCTCGCATTGAGGTGGTGGCAGAGGAAGTAGCCCGGTTGGCGCAGCCAGAAGTAGCAGCGCGGGTCGTCGCCGGGTTCAAGAGATTGGGTTACGCTTACGTGACACTGGACCTGGAAGGCTACCGCACAGGCAGCATGGATGAGATGTTCAGATAGACGTTGAGATGGATAGGCTCCTACAGTTCCAGCAACTCCTCCACCGTGAGTCCTGCCTGTTTCAGTATGGCCTGCAACGTGCCTTTGGGGAGTGAGCCGGGATGGGCGGAGTCGCCAGGTAATGCGATAACTCCTCCGGGAGGAGGTCTCCGTGCTCGATGTACGACTCGATGAGTTTACGAGCCACATCCTGGGCGATCTCCATTGTCTCTGCCATGATGCGACCCTGGGCCAGCAACGCGGGCAGTACCTTGCTGGTGGCCAGGTAGATGCCCTCTTCCAGCCGCTCAATATGGATGGGGATCAGGTATTCCATCGTCTCCCTCCTTGCGCTGTGTCAGGTGCAAGTATTGTACTTGATTCCTCACTTGTTGACCACTGGGGGTGATTCGGGAGAATGATGAATGGAAGCACAATGGTTACCTCGACTTTATCCATTTGAGAGTCTTTGAGGAACTCGAAAGCCAAAGGTAAATCC
>CAYPOY010000316.1:0-6270 GCA_964412395.1 uncultured Anaerolineales bacterium
GAACGTCAGAGACCTTCGGCGAACGTCAGAGACCTTCGGCGAACGTCAGAGACCTTCGGCGAATGTCAGAGACCTTCGGCGAACGAGGACGAGGCCATTCAACCGGGCTTCTGATCTCTGCGAGGGAAAAGCCGCGATGGCCAAGAAATGGGGGGCCTCTCTACGCCGCCTGACGGTTGTTGTCACATTGTCCCTGCTGCTGTACCCGGCCAACGGAGTCCCGAACTTGTTCAGGGCCTGGGGAGCACCGGCGCCGCAACCGGTGCTGTCACTCATCGTGCTCCCACCGACCGGAAGTGGGCCTGTTCACGCCATCCCGCAACAAGTTGCGGATTCCAAATGGCAGTTGGGGAAGGACGAAGACCAGCCGGCTGAGCTCCTCATCCGGCTTCGGGATGGGCTGGACCAAAGCAGCGCCCGGCATTTCTTTGCCCGACATGACCTCATCATCATCAAGCATATACCCCGTATTGACGTGTGGCTGGTGACGAGCTCCGAGATGCCCACTGCCTCTTTCATGCACCGCCTGGAGCGGAGTAGTGACGTATCCTGGGCCGAGCCTAATGGACGGGTCCACACTTCGGGCGTCACGCCCAACGACGATTTCTACCAGACCCAACAGTGGAACTTGCGGCTGATCGGGCTGCCCGAGGCATGGGTCTTCACGACCGGCGATGCCAATCCCATCGCCGTGATTGACACCGGGATAGACCTGGATCACTCCGATTTGGCCGCCAGGATTTGGACCAATGCGGACGAAGTGCCCGACAATGGGCTGGACGACGACAGCAACGGCTATGTGGACGATATGCACGGATGGAATTTCGTCAGCGGTTCGACGCTCATTCTCGGAGCGAATCACGGCACCCACGTCGCGGGCATTGCCGGAGCACACACCAATAACAGCATAGGCATCGCCGGTGTGTCCTGGCAATCACCGTTGATGGCGCTCCAGGCACTGAACAGTAACGGAGACGGCACCTGGGCGGACGTGGCCGAGGCAATCGTCTACGCCGCTGACAACGGTGCCCGCATCTTAAACCTTAGCCTTGGGGGAGAGGAAGCATCGCAGACGATCGAAGATGCCGTGTCGTATGCACGAGGCCAGGGTTGTCTCATCGTGGCGGCCGCTGGCAACAGCAAGTCCCAGCCTGCGCCGGTGGAGTATCCGGCCGCTTTGCCAGAGGTGCTGGCGGTCGCTGCAACAACGGACAGCGACGCAACCTGGTCATACAGCAACCGTGGCCCCGAGGTTGACGTAGCCGCTCCTGGCGCTACTGACGACCCTCGCAATGGCATCTTCAGCACCAGCAGCTACAACCAGTACGCCATAATGTCGGGTACTTCGATGGCCACGCCGCACGTGAGTGGCTTGGCGGCCCTCGTATGGTCGTTGCAGCCCACATTGACCGCAGACCAGGTCGCCCACGTTATCATCAGCACGGCCCACGACGTCTACACGCCAGGCTGGGATCAACGCACGGGCTGGGGCCGTATTGACGCTCAAGCCGCCATCCTGAAATTCAAGCCTTATCGCGCGTATCTTCCTATCGTCAGGCGTCCATCCTCCAGTGAGCCACGGTAGGCAACCGGCGCATCACTGGAACGGCCGCGGCGTTGGTCAATAACACATTCAACCAGCCCGCCTGCAGCAGCAAAACGACCAGGATGAACACAAGCGTTTGACAGTTGACGCAGGGACAACCATGTGGTAAAATAGCTACCCATAAGGCAGTGTGGTCCTATCTGGGCCAATCACCTACATTACTCTATAGAAGGAGGAAAGAACATGTCAAGAAACACTCGTTTTCTTATCAGTACTGTGATGGCGACAGCCTTGCTGTTGATCGTCCTGGCAGGTATCGCGTTCGCCAAGGCACCAGAAGCAGGCGACGCCAACGTCATTGACAGCACCATCCGGGCCACGAACACCGTCACCCCCACCACCGATTCTTACATGCCGAAGACTATCACGGACTTGGGCACCTACGCTTTCACCTACCCAATCGTGCTGCACTACGCAATCCCTACCCCTCTCACGACGACTGTCCGACTCACCGTCACACTGGACCCCTATTTGATTTTCGACCCCGAGAGCGGCACGCTCCTGCTGCCAGGTGATGGCACGCTCCTGTTCCCAGAGAGTAACACGATCGTCTGGGAGCCAACGTTGACGTATTGCCAGCCGGCTACCCTGACCGTCACCGCAGAAGGCACTTTCGATCAAGGGACGCTGGACTTGGGCGTCACGGCATTGACGACTATAGTGGAGTGGGACGGCAACAGCCGCGACCTGGTGACACGCCTGCTTCTGTACAAGATCTACCTGCCCATCGTCGTGAGAAACTTCTAGCGAGCCCGGACAGTCGACCGACGTGCGGCCCGCAAGCAAAGAGCCGGTGGCTCGGGGAGCCACCGGCTTTTCATCAACTTGTATCATTGAAATCAATCCTGCCGGAGGATACTGTGCCTGGACGTCTTAATATTGTTCCCCTGAATCCAGGCACTGCAATGGAGGTGGTATGAAGAGACTGGTCCTACCCCTGGCTTTAAGCCTGTTGCTCGCACTGGCGGTCGGCGTCATCATCTCATTTCCTTCCTGGGCCGAGCCGGCCGCTCCGTTGCGCACCCTGCACTCCGGCCACCACTTCCTGCCCCCCTACCCCAACCTTCGCGACCGCTTTGGCTTCGACAGCGACGCAAGCGACCCACTGACTAACTACGACGTCGCTGTGCTCAACGCCGGCTGGTACACCGAC
Organism: uncultured Anaerolineales bacterium; assembly: GCA_964412395.1. GTDB lineage: Bacteria > Chloroflexota > Anaerolineae > B4-G1 > B4-G1 > CAYPOY01. Next base: position 2,760 of record CAYPOY010000316.1, read on the forward strand.
TGGGGCGCTAGCAGCAATCCGGCCCACCCAGACCACCTGACCTACGTGCAACTGATCCGCTTCAGCGCCGGCTCCGACCCGCACGACCCGGCGCAGGTCACGGTCAGTCCCAGCAGAGCCACCATCGCTCAGATCGCCGCTGCCCACCCGGGCTCCCTATGGATGATGAGCAACGAGCCCGATTCCCTCTACCAGGGCAATCCCATTTACCCCGACGTCTACGCCTACGTCTATCACGACTTTTACACCTACATCAAAGGGTTGGACCCTACAGCCCTGATCGCCAACGGCGGCATCGTCCAGCCCACCCCCTGCCGGATGGAGTACCTGGACATCGTGTGGAATACGTATCAGCAAGCCTACGGCGAACCAATGCCGGTGGACGTGTGGAACATCCACACCTTCATCCTGCGCGAAGTGTACGGCTCCTGGGGAGCCAGCACGCCGCCGGGAGTGGACTCCAGTTGCGGCATAGACTACCCCATCCGCGACGGCGACAACATTGACATCTTCCGCCAGAACCTGATCGCCTTCCGCCAGTGGATGAAGGACAAGGGGGAACAGAACAAACCGCTCATCATCAGCGAGTACGGCGTGCTGTGGCCGGATTGGCTCAAAGACGAGGATGGACACGGCTGGCCTCCCACCCGCGTGAGCCACTTTATGACCCGGACCTTTGACCTGTTCCTCAACGAGGTTTACACCGACGCCGGCTACCCCGAGGACGACTACCGGCTGGTGCAGACCTGGGCCTGGTACAGCCTGTCTGACGACTCTCATTACAACGGCTACCTGTTCCACAACAGCTCCAAACAAATCTCCTCAATGGGGCAGACCTACGCCGACTACACCGCCGCCCTGACCGACACGCAATACACCGACCTGGCGGTTCAACTGTGGCTCAATTTGGAGCCGCTGGAGCACCTCACCCCGACTGTGCCCTACGACGCGCTGACCGTCACGCTGCCGGTGACGGGAGCCGTCGCCAATTTGGGCAAGGTACCTGCTAATGTCCTCATCTCGGCACCACTGCTGGGCTACCAGGCTATCCAGAGTATGCCAGCGCGGCATGAACAAGACGTTGGCATTCTGCCGCTGCCGTCGCTCATCCTCACCCGGTCCGGCCTGTACAATCTGGCGCTTGTCGCCGACCCGGCCCAGGCAATAGCGGATCCACGGCGCTGGAACAACGCCCTCACGGTCACTGTGGACGCCCGGCCCGATCTCGTGATTTCGACCACGGCCTGGAGTGCCCACTCGACGGGAACCCTGAGCGGTGCACTGAGCATCACTTTGACGGTGGTCAACGAGGGATCGTGGCCCTCACCCCCCATTTCGGGTACGCTCTACATAAGCAACGCCCAGGGCACTCTGCTCCTGCTCACTCAGTATTTCTCCATCCCGGCCATAGGCTCTGAGGCGCATGCGACCGTCGTGGAGGAATTAGCCCTACCCGCTTCGAGTGGCGGCCTCTATCGCCTGGCATTGGAAGTGGACCACGATGAGGTTCTGAACGAACAAGACGAGAGCAACAACCGGGTTGAGATGGAAGTAGACGCCCGGCCCGATCTGCTGATTTCGACGACGGACTGGGACATACAGTCATCGGGACCCCTGAGCGATATGCCGAGCGTTACCCTGACGGTGGCCAACGGGGGGTTGTGGCCTGCGATGCCCGTTTCGGGCACGCTCTCCCTGAGCAACGCCCAGGGCACTCTGCTCCTGCCTGCCTATCGTTTCCCCATCCCAGCTCTCGGCGCCGGCGCTCATGTGACCATCGTGGAGGAATTAGTTCTGCCTGCTCCGAATAGCGACCTCTACCGCCTGGCGCTGGAGGTGGATAGCGACGGGGTTCTGGACGAACAGGATGAGGACAACAATCGCGTCGTTGTGACGATCCCTATCGTCGTCACGACCACGCTGCAGCCCGATGCCACCTCTATGCTGACCTCGACCAGTGGTCACATAACATTCCTGCTCCCTGTCGGGACGGTGACGACGCCGACAGAGATGCATTTTACGCCTCTCTGGATACCCGACTTGCCGCCTGGTCCTCCATTGGGCGTCGCTGCATTCAGGTTAACTGCCTATCGGGAAGGGCAACCGGTCTCGCTGACCCTGCCTCTTCCGGTCACCGTCACCTGGCAGTACACGGACACAGACGTGATGGGGTTGGACGAAAACCATCTGGGCCTGTACCGCTTGACGGAGGGCGGTCATTGGCAGCGCGTCTCCTGCCCGGCGGAGCAGCGCCAGCCGGAGGAGAACCGGCTGCGCACCTGCATCCAACAGTTAGGCGACTACATCTTTGGACAGGGGTACAAGCTGTACCTGCCGCTTGTGATACGCAGCGAAGATGGTGGCTCAATGGCACAATCAGAAGCGCAGTGGTCAATGCCGGGCGCGCTCCCTGGCCTCCCGCTGCGCTTGCCGCCGTGGGCCATCCCACCGGTGCCGCGTTGAGTACTCACCTGACAATCCTTCGTAGTGGCGACTTTAGTCGCTCTGGAACGGCCGAAGCCATCTCTACGACAGTTTTCGGGTAGACTCCAAATACCTCTGAGGGGCATCGGCCTCGGTCGCCGGGCGAACTCTTAATCCGTTAATCCCGCTGATCCGTGTTCTAAGTGCGATGTACTCAAACTCCTGGGCAGTGACACAGCCGGCCCGGGTGTACAGCCCCCGCACGCCGGAGATGAGCATCAGCCGTCCGCCCTCGGCCGTCAGTTTGCGCGCGCAGTAGTCGAGCAGGTGGGTGGCCAACCCTTGCTCCCGGTAGTCGGGGTGGGTGCACACACCGCCGATGCTGGCGATCCGCAGGTGGCTGCCGTACACGTTGACCCGGCTGTGGACTATGTCGATCTGGGAGATGGGCACACCCCGATGGCATAAGACCTGGATGCCCCCACGCTGAGGCGGGGTGTACGAGGCCATCAACGCTTCCTCGTCAACCTCCTCCACAATACCGCGAAAACACAGCGAATTCAGCCGCCGCGAAGCCGCCAGTTCCTCCCGCCGGATGAGGCGCGGGCCGTCCAATTTCCCAATCTCCGATCTCCGGTCTGCAATTCCTAATCCTCCAGCCGTTCCAGGCGGGCCAGGCTCGCCATCAGCCGCTTCAGCCCGACTTCCTCGAAGATCACCGTGACGATCTCGTCGCTCCCATCGGAGCGGCTCTCGACCACCAATCCCTCGCCGAAGGTCGCGTGCCGCACCCGCTGCCCGGCACAGAACTGCGAATTGGGAATTGCGAATTGCGAATTACGCCCCTCGCCTCTCGTCCCTCTTGCCTCTTGCCTCCTGCCTCCTGCCCTCTGCTCTCGTCTCCACGAGCCGCTGACTAATTCGGGGGGGATGTCGTCCAGGAAACGGCTGGGGACCGAAAGTTCGCTGTCGCCGTAGCGGGTACGCGTAAAGGCATAGGTCAAAAAGAGCCGGTCCTCCGCCCGCGTCAGACCGACGTACATCAGCCGTCGCTCCTCGGCCATCTGCTCCGGTTCGTCGAAGGAGC
>CAYPOY010000317.1:0-6270 GCA_964412395.1 uncultured Anaerolineales bacterium
TCAACAGCCTGGGGCCGGGGCTGATCCTGGACGTGGAGACCTGCCGCCCGGTGCTGGCCCACGGCACCGGCGGCGTGAGCGGCCCGGCCATGCGCCCCATAGCCGTGCGCTGTGTGCGCGACATCTGCCGTGCGGTGGATGTGCCGGTGGTAGCGGTGGGCGGGGTCACGACGGGGCGGGACGTAGTGGAGATGATCCTGGTGGGAGCCACTGCCGTGGGCATCGGCTCGGCCGCCTACTACCGGGGGATGGAGGTCTTCCGCGAGGTGTGCGGGGAACTGTGGGAGTACATGGAGCGGCACGGGTACGGCAGACTGGAGGACTTCCGGGGGAGGGTACTACCGCCTTCCGGTTGATACTGGGTACTGGGCTTTCATCTGCATCAGCCGGTGGATTCATCCACCGGCGAGGCGGCGGCAAGGTATCCCATTTAGATCGCCTCATACATGGCCAGGACGTTCTCCGGCGGGACATCCGCCTGAATGTTGTGGCTGGGGGCAAGGATGTAGCCACCCCCCTGGCCCAGAGTGGCAATGATACGCTTGACCTCACGATCTCCCAGTACAGTTCGGTGCGCTGTCGCCGCATCCCCCACTCGTCGAGGTAGGTGTCCTCATTGCCTGCCAGCGAAGCAGCGCCCGTGGTGGAGGGCGGCCGCAGTGCTACGCGCAGAGTAAGCATTCAGCCAGAGGCCAAGAAACCCGGTTTTTCTGGCGAAGGGGCCCCGGTTGGTCCCCGAAAAGCGCTTGTAGCCAACGCCACCTGGCCTGTGGAGCATTAAAAACCGGGTTTCTGATCTGCCTGCTGAACGGATACCTTAAATTATCTCCTGTATCGTTTGATGGATGTGCGGCAGCGCCTTAAGCGCGGCTTGCTCCCCGACTGCGATGATCTCGGCGGCGTGGGGGAAGCCGGTGAGCGTCGTCACCTCCGGCGGGATGGCGGGCCGGATGATGACCTCGGGATGTGCCTCGGCCAGCCGGCGGCGACCGATCTCCACCATCATCACCCCCAGCGAGCGGTACAGTACCTCGACAGTGTCCACCAGCCCATTGGGGACGTAGCGGCGATGGTGCAACGCCTCGACCAGGGAAGAGACAGCCCTCTCGTCCGTGGCAACGTCCACGGCAATGACAACGTCGGCTCCCATGCGGCGTGCCGCGTCGGCGGGGAGGTTGTCGAGGAGTCCGCCGTCCACAAGCAGTTGCCCATCCCGCTCCACCGGCGTGAAGATGCCCGGCAGGGCGATAGTGGCTCGCACGGCGTCCACCACTCGTCCCTGGTTCAGGTACACCGCCCGGCCAGTGTTCAGGTCCACAGCGACCAGCGCCAGCGGGAGCCGCAGGTCGTCGAAGGTGCGGTCGCCCAGATGCCCAGTAAGATACTCGTGCACCTTCTGACCCTCGAAGAGGCCGCGCCGGAGCAGCGACAGGTCGGCCAGGGGCAGCAGGCGGCGCAGGCTGGCCATGCGCAGTGCCTCTTGCTCCATAAGATTGACTCCCAGGCCCGCCGCATAGCCCGCAGCGATGACACCACCCATGCTGGTGCCGGCCAGGCAGTCAATCGGCACCCCCTCTTGCTCCAGGATTTTGAGCACACCGATGTGGGCCAGGCCCCGTGCGCCACCGCCGCTGAGGGCCAGCCCGACTTTGCGGGGCGGCTTTTTCCACAGGTTCTTCAGAAATCGCCACATACTTCTGTCTCCTCCCACAGTCTATGTGAAGTATACAACTCTACTCTAGCCGCTTGTGGAAGGTGACCACGCTCAGGCCGAAGACACCCAGGCTGAATAGAGCCAGGGGCACGAGTTGTTTCCACAGGTAGGCAAGTCCCACACCCTTGAGCACGATGCCCCGCAGGATGACCAGGAAGTAGGTCAGAGGGATAAAGTAGCCTGCGTAGTACGCTACCAGGGGCATGTTCTCGCGTGGGACGATGAACCCGGAAAGGATAAAGGCTGGCAGCATGATAAAACTGGAGAGATGCAGGGCCTGCAACTGGGTGCGCGAGACAGTAGAGATCAGGACGCTCAGGCCCAGTGAGCAGAACAAGAAGACCAAGGATAGTGCCATCAGGAGCATCACGCTGCCACTGACCTGCACTTTGAACCAGAAGGAACCAATCAGCAGCGTGATCAGCACGTTGAGGAAGGCTACCAGGATGAAGGGGATGATCTTGCCCGCCATCAGTTCCCAGGACCTGATGGGGCTGACGATGAGTTGCTCCAATGTGCCCTGTTCACGCTCACGGACGATGGCGAAGGCGGTCAGCAGGAGTGTCTGTACCTGCAGGATAGCGCCGATCAGGTCGGGGATCATGAAATTGATCTTTTTCATGTCGGGGTTGTACAGCAGCCAGGGCCGCATCTCAATGGGTGGACGCAACTCGCGTCCTGCTATCAGGCCACCGAGCTGAGTTGTCATAACCTCCACGGAAGCCGCCTGCCCCACAGTTTCGGCCACGAAGAGGGCCGTCTGAGCGACAGTAGGATCGGAGCCATCAATGATCGCCTGCACAGTGGTAGGCCTTCCCGCCCTGACACTGGCGGCGAAATTGGGAGGTATGATCAAGCCCACCCGTACCTCCCCTCCGTCAATGAACTGGGTGATCTCCTCTGCGCTCGAGGCGGAGCGATGGTAGGCGAAGTAGCGGGTATTCCAGAACTGCTCCAGAAATCCCGGCTCTCGCTGCTTTTATCCTGGTCATAGACGGCCGTGGGAATGTTCTCGATCTCCACGGCCACGGCGTAGCCCAGTAGAAGCAGCAAGGTGACCGGCATCACCAGCACCAGTGACAGCGCCTTTGGATCCCGAACGATGTGGATGAACTCCTTATGCACGATAGTCAGTATATGCTGCATGCCCGTCCTCCTCGATCGTCATCAGACAATACGTCCCCCCGGCCCGCGCACGGAGTGCAAGCCGGTCGCCAGCATTCCCCACAGCCAGCCGCCGCGCCGCATCCACGCCGGTGGGAAGGACGGCGGAGGCGCGGCAGTAACCTGCCGGTAGAGCCGCTCGTACTGTGCTGCGACCCGCTCCAGGCTGTGTCTTTCGGCCAGGCGGCGCGAGGCCGCCCCCATGCGCCGCCGCAGGCTGTCGTCGGCGACCAGGCGCGCCAGATGCTGCGCCAGTGCTGCCTCGTCCCCGGCCGGCGCCAGGAAGCCATTGACGCCGTGGTGCACCGCTTCCGGCAGTGCCAGCGCGTCCACGGCGACTACTGGCAGGCCGCAGGCCGCCGCCTCCAGCACCACCAAGCCCTGCGTCTCGATGGTCGAGACGGTGGCGAACAGGTCGGCGGCCTGGTAGAGCGCCGGCAATTGCTCATGGGGCACGAAGCCGGTGAAGTGGACGCGCTCGTTCAGCCCCAGTTCGCCGGTCAGGTGGGCCAGGGCAGCCCGGTCGGGACCATCACCGACGATGGTCAGCCGCGCCGCGGGTTGCCGCTTTGCAGCCCGGGCGAAGGCGCGCAGCAGCAGATTCACGTTCTTCTCATAACTCAGCCGCCCCACGTGCAGGATAGTCACGCTATCTTTGCCGCTCATCTGTGGGCCGGGGCGGAACAGACGAGTGTCCACGCCGTTGGAGACGGCCACCACGGGCACGCGCAGGCCGTGGGCGGCTAACTCCCGCGCCATCACCTGCGAGGGCGTGGTGACGAGGGGGAAGCGGTTGAAGAAAGTGACGGCGTAACGCCAGGCGATGTGGCCCGTCCCGGGCACCCGGTCCAGCGGCAGCGGCGCGTAGCCCAAGAAGCCGGCCAGATAGACGTGGCATGTGCCCAGGATAGGAATGTCCAGCCAGCAGGCCGCCGCCAGAGCCTGGGTGCCCATCGCAGCCATTGAGTGGTTGTGGATCACGTCGGGCCGGAAGGTTGCTAACTCTCGTGCCAGGCCGACCGGCGCGACGACGACCCGGCCGCCGGGCAGCCGTTCGTAGTGCAGCGCCGGGAACCCGGCTATGTCCAGCCCCATTGCGGCGTGGGAGGGGTCGGCAGCGGTGAAGATGCGCACTGTGTGGCCCGCTGCCCGCAACGCGCGGGCCAGCGCGGCCACAGCCGTAGCCACGCCTCCCAGCCCATTACGGAAAGAGTCGGTAGTGATGGCAATACGCATAGGCTATGATGCCTCCCAATCCAGCGTCTGGGGACCTTCGAAATCGGCGAAAGCCCCCAGGATATCCACGTCGGCCAGCGGGAAATGGCGGGCTATGGTGGGCAGGATGCCGTTCATCAGTGTGGCCCGCTCCTCCCGTTCCAGCCCCTCCAATGCTGCGCTCAGGTTCTCTTCCACCAGACGGCCCAGGAAAGCGGCCCGCTCCTCCATAGGCAGACGGTCCATCCATTCCCGTGCTGTCTCCCCGGCCAGGTCGAGCACCTCCTGCGGGCTCAGGTGGCGGATGAGCTGCCGCGCCAGACGGATTTTCAGGCTGGCTTTCGCTGGTGAAGTCATAGTCTTCCTCCTGGGGCTATCCCAGGGCCTCCTGTGCCTTTTCCCGGCACTCGTCCATAACGTCTTCGGGGATCATCTTTAGCGTCAGGGCGATGCCCAATGGGACCAGGAGCAGGTCGTCCAGATACCCCAGGACAGGGATAAAGTCCGGGATCAAATCTATCGGGCTGAGGGTCTGGCCAACCACGGCGGCAGCCAGTGCTTTGGCGTACCAGGGCACCCGGGGGTCCTTGCAGGCCAGGTAGAGAGCGTAGACCTCGGTTTTCAGTTGCCCGGCCCGGCGCTTCCAGCGCTCAAGGGTCTTCACGGGCTACTTTTGGCGTTCTCCGATACCTGGTATCCTCACTCCCAGATAGCGCAGGGTCATCAGGGCCAGGTACGCGACCAGCCCCTCGTCCAGATTCCCGACCAACGGGAGGTTGTCGGGGAGTAATTCCATCACCCCGCTGGTCGGGTTGCCGATGTAGACGAGGCTCAAAATGAGGATGAGGCCGGCCAGGATGCGACCCCACAGCGGATGTTGGGATGGTTGTGTCTGTTCGGTCATCGGATTTCTCCTGTTCTGGAATGTTGTGGGACAAGATGGCATCTTGTCCTACGTCGGGTTTTCGCGTGCCGCGCCCCCTGAAGAGGCGGCACTGGGATTCTCCCTCCTGGGGGAGGGCTGGGGGTCCCGTGGGGGCATCCCCCCCTCAGTCCCCCCCCATAGGGGGGAGGTGGTGGGGGCCTCCAGCCCCGGCCCTACCGGCTACGGCGTGCGGTCAACTCGTCTGCTTTTTTGCTGGCTTCTTGCCCGCCAGTTCCTCGACTTTGGCGGTCAGTTCGTCAATCTTCTGGTTCAGTTCTTCGATGTCCTTACGGGAAATCACGGGCACACTGGCGCGGGCTTTGTCGAGTTCCTGGCGCACCAGTTTGCGCAGTTCCTCACGCTCCGCCTTGCCCCGGTCCACCAGTTTGTCAATGATGTTGGGGGCTTCCTCCGGCCTGACCTCTCCCTCCTCGACCAGTTTGTCCACGAACTGAGCCACCTTGTCGCGGGTCAGCGTCAACATGCCCAGGCCCGCCAGCAGGCTTTTCTCGATCAATCCAGCCATCGTTTTACCTCCTCTTGTCTGTCAGTTGCTGAAGCGAGAAACCGTTCACACCAGACTATATCAAGCGCACGTGAAAACCGGGTATCATCTCAATATGTAGGGGCGAACCCTTGTGGCCGCCCTCTTGGGCAGGTACAAGCCTCTTGGGCAGGTACAAGCCTCTTGGGCAGGTACAAGACCTGCCCCTACCCCAATTTATTGAAAAGATACAAAACCGGAACGTAATGCGTAATGTTGAGGGGTGTGATCACGTTTCACGCTTCACGTCTCACGCTTCACGTCTCACGTTTCACGCTTCACGTCTCACGTTTCACGCTTCACGTTTCACGCTTCACGCTTCACGTTTCACGCCTCACGTTTCACGCTTCACGTTTCACGTTTCACGTCTCACGTTTCACGCACGCGCACATTTCAAGTGCACTCGATATAATCACCATCGTGCATACACCTCACCTCCTTCATCACAGACCGACGGCCCGCAATATCTCGTAGATAAAGTCGGACAGGCGCGCCTTATCCCCTCCGGCCAGGCTATCCAGGTGCTCGCGGAACTGCTGAGAATAGGAAAGTAGCAGCGAGGTGGCGCGGCGGTTGGCCTTCTCGACCAGCGACAGGGCCAGGCTGAACCCGGCCAGCGAGTAGAGCGCCGCCCACCCTGGTGGGCCGAACCGGCGCAGGTGGGGGAAAAGCCGCCTTGCCGCCGCCGTATCTCGCAACTCGTAGAAG
>CAYPOY010000318.1:0-6214 GCA_964412395.1 uncultured Anaerolineales bacterium
GAACGAGGGGTCCCCCCCTTTACGCCTCGGTCAGAGACCTTCGGCGAACGAGGGGTCCCCCCCTTTACGCCTCGGTCAGAGACCTTCGGCGAACGAGGGGTCCCCCCCTTTACGCCTCGGTCAGAGACCTTCGGCGAACGAGGGGGCTCCCCCCTTTACGCCTCGGTCAGAGACCTTCGGCGAACAACAGGCTGGCAAGTACCGCTCTGACGTGAGCCACGTCGGTCGCCGGGGCGCTGCCCTGGGCCAGGTGAGGCCGCCCTCCCCCTTTGCCATCCAACTGCGTGCAGGCCTCCCGGAGCAGTGCCGCCACGTCCAGGTCTACCCCCGGCTCGACTGAGCTCGCCGAAGTCTCAGCGCGAGCAAAACACAGATGCGTTCGCTCGCCGACGCTGGCCAGCAAGGCAAGCACCCCTGGCCGCTGTGCCAACTCCTGAGCCAGGGCGCGCAGTTCACCCGCTTCACGCCGCTCCCAGACCTTCCACACCACACGGTACGGCTCGCGGACGACGGTGGTTTCTGCCAGCTCACTCGCCTCCACCTTCAGCAAACGCTTACGCGCCCGACGCAGGTCCTGCCGCAATTGCTTGGCCTCGGCCTGCAGCCGCTCCACAGCCTGATCCAGTTCCCAGTGGCCAACCGTCAGTAAGCCTGCCAGCCGATTGGCCATCCCGTTCTTGGCCCGGTAATCGCGCAGAGCACGTCCGCCACACAGGAACTCCACACGCGTCTCGTTTCCGCGATAGTCGAGACGCACAATCTTGATCAGCCCAATCTCGCCGGTGCGGGCGACGTGCGTCCCGCCGCAGGGGTTCATGTCAAAGTCGGTGACCTCCACGATGCGCACCGGCCCTTCCACAACCGGCGGACGCCTCAAGGGCAGCGCAGCCAGTTCGTCCAGGCCGACGAAGCGCACGTTGACCAAGCGATTCTCCCAGACCACCCGGTTGGCCAATTCCTCGACCGGCACCACTGCCGTCGGTTCCAGATGGGCCACATTAATGTCCACCGTGCTCATCTCCGTCCCCAGGTGGAACCCCACGGTGTCGGCATCGAGCAACTGCTCGAAGGCGGCGGAGAGGATATGCTGACCGGTGTGCTGCTGCATGTGGTCGAAGCGGCGGGGCCAGTCGAGTACCCCTTCGACCTCGGCCTCTGGCAAGGTCCCCTTCCCCCGATCCCCCCCCGCTTCGGGGAAGGGAGCAGAGAGAACGTGGACAATGGCGCCGTCTTTCTCTCGCACGACGACGTCAAGCACCGCTACCCCGTCCAGCGTTCCCCGGTCGGCTGGCTGGCCACCGGAGGTGGGGTAGAAGGCAGTGCGGTCGAGCACGACGGCCGGGCGGCCCTCCCAGTCCAATCGCTCGATCACGCAAGCAGAGAAGCGAGTGCAGTATGAGTCCGCGTAGTACAACCGTGTGGTCATTCAGCCTCCAGGGGCAGGGTGAAATAGAAGGTCGCGCCGTGGCCCATCTCACTTTCCACCCAGATGCGGCCTCCGTGAGCTTCCACGGCCAATTTGCAGAAGGCCAGGCCCAGGCCAACTCCCCCAAAGCCTTTGGCACTCTTCAGACGCGCGAAACGGTCAAAAATGCGCTGACGAGATTCGGCTGGGATACCAGGACCGGTATCCGCCACGGCAAACAAAATTTCCTCCCCCCCATCTTCCTTTCGTCTTCGCTCTACGCTGAGCGTGATGTGCCCCTCCCTCGGGGTAAACTTCACCGCGTTGTCCAGCAGATTCGTCAACACACGCAAGATCAGGTCGCCATCGGCCGGCACATTCGGCAAACCAGGGGCAACCCGCGCCACCAGGTTCTGCCCTCTATTCAGCGTCAACGGCTGGATCTGCTCTATCGCTTCCTGAACCAACAACTCAGGGCTCACGGGGGTCTTCCTCAACTCTGTTTCGCCCGCTTCCAGCCGGCCCAGATCCAGCAGCGAATCAATCCGCCGATACAGTTTCTGCCCACTGCGCATAGCGATGCCCAGCAACTTCATCATCGGCAATGTCTGGTCGCGTTCGACGAAGGCAGTATAGATCAATTGCAGACTACTCATCATGCTGCCCAATGGATTGCGCAAATCGTGAACGACCATATGCGTCAGATCCTCGCGCATCTGCCCCAACGCCACCCGTTCCGAGACGTCGTGCCCGACCCACTGGACGGCCTCCCGTCCGCCGTAGTCAATCCTGGCCATGTGCATTTCCAGGGTGCGGGTTTCCTCGCCGGATGGAATCTTCACCTCCATGCTGAGTCGTTGACCTTCCCGAACCTGCTGTATGGCCGCCTGGCACACCCCTCGTTCCATCCCGAGCACGTCACAGAAGTCAGCACCGCTCAACCGCTCCCGAGGACGCTCTAGCATTTCGATCACCTGCTGGTTGAGGTCCAGAATCCTCCCCTCCAGATCCAGCACAACGATGGGATCAGCACTTTCGTTGAAGAGGCTCTCGTAGCGACGCTCGGCCTGCCTCACGCGCTCATAAAGTTCGGCGTTGCGGATGGCGGCGGCGGCCAGATCGGCCACAGCAAGCAGTAGCCGCTGCGCATCTCTGTCGAAAGTACCCATGGCCGGGTTAAGCGCCTCGATCGCACCGATGGGTTGCTCTTCGATCTTGACCGGGACGCCGAGCACCGCGCGTGTGCGGAAGCCCGTCCTTTCATCTACGCCGGGGTAAAAGCGCTCATCAGAGCGGGCCACGGGCACCAGCGCCGATTTACCAGTTTGAACCACCCAACCTGCAACCCCCTGATTGGGAGCCACACGCAGCCCAATCATTTCCTCGGCTGCCTGACCAACAGCAACGCGGAAGACCAGTTCTCCCGTCTCCTCATCCAGCAGAGCGACCGATGCCGCTTCCACCTGGAAGTAATCTCGTACCTGGGTCATGAGAGACTGCAGCACACTATCCAGGTCGAGAGTAGCGGTAAGCACCTGGCTGGTTTCGTGAAGAAATGTCAATTCACGCAGTCGTTTCTGCATTGCCTCAATCTGACGCTCATCCAACCGCTGGTTGGGGACCTGGAACTCGGTACCTGTCATCAACTTTGAATACGACCTCCTCCCGCCCCTGCAGTTTCTCAAGAATCTTGTCTGTGATCAAATCCAGATGATTGGAATTCAGCACAAAGTCCAGATCGTCGGAGGGCACGCTCAACACCGGACAGAGCGAAAATCCGGCGATCCATTCCCCGTACAGTCCGTCGAGTTGCTCCAGATAGGCCGTCTCAATGTCCTGTTCATACGGACGTCCTCGGCGACGGATTCGTTCCTGGAGCGTGGGAACCGACGCTCGTAAATAGACAATCAGGTCAGGTGGGGGAAGCACAGTGGTCACGACCTCGTATAGTCCGCAATAACTACGGTAATCCCGCTCGTCCATCAATCCCTGCCTATGGAGATTGCGGGCGAAGACTTCAGCGTCCTCGTAAACCGTGCGATCCTGAACCACCGAGCCGGCGCGCTGAAGCAACTGCCAATGGTGACGCAGGCGGCGTGAAAGGAAGTAGATCTGCGAGTGAAAGCTCCAACGCTGCATATCCCCATAGAAGTCAGCCAGATAGGGATTGTCGTTGACCGCCTCGAAAAAGGGCTCCCAGTTCAACCGCTCGCTCAAGAGCGCTGTCAGAGTGGACTTGCCCACTCCGATGTTGCCCGCGATGGCGACGAAACGTTTCACCTCATCATCTCAATCTGTTCGATGCGCACCTATTATGCCTCTTGCAGATCAACTCCGACAGCGTGGGCCATCTGTTGTAGCCGCCCCATTGCATCCTGCAGCGCCGTCCTCAGTTCCGCCCTCGAGCCCCCTGACCACCCCATCGCGCCGTCAACCAGGGCGGCTCCCACTCGCCCCACGGCCTCGTTCGCCGCCAGAAACTCCCCCACCGCTTCCCATCCTGATGCCACGTGAGTCGTCCCTACCAGCGTTTCCGGCGTCCTCAATGGACCAACGGGTTCCATCTGGGGTAGAGACTGCTGAAAGGCACCGAGCCCGAGGGCCGCCCGCACCTGCCCTTCGACGAAAGCCAGGGCGCCTGCATCCCGGACGTAGTCCAGGTTATCGGTGTCAACGGTCAGCAACGGGATTGGGGTATGGGTAGAAAAGTACTGTTCGTAGGCCCATTGAAGGCTTTCGATGTAAGCGCGGTCCATTTCCCGTTCATAGACGCGATCGCGGCTTGCAATGCGCGACATCAGCACATCTGTACCGGCACGGAGGTAGATGACGAGATCAGGCACAGAGATGCGGTCGGCCAAGACATCATATAGCTGCTCATACACATCTAATTCGTCGCCCACAAGATTCAGATGAGCAAAGAGGCTGTCCTTGGCGAAAGTGTAGTCTGCGATGAGGGAGCCGCGAGCAAGAAGCGCCGGTACCATCTGCTGCTGCCGGTAGCGGCTCAGCAGGAAAACCATCTGGGTCTGGAAGGCATAGCGAGCGCGATCGGCATAAAAGCCGGAGAGGAAGGGATTCTCCTCAAAGGCCTCCAACAGCAATCTCGTTCTGAAGCGGGGCTGCAACAGACGAGCCAGCGTTGTCTTCCCCACCCCAATGGCACCCTCAATGGCAAGGAAGAAAGGTCGCATCACCATAGCAGTTAGCTCTTCTCAGCGATCGGGGTTTGCCATTTGTTCATTGGCTCATTGTTCATTTGTTCATCCATATACATATACAACCCGATTATAGCCTGAGAACCGAAAGGTGTCAACGCTCACACGTCGAAGTATAGTTCCATCTCGTATGGATGCGGGCGGTTACGTACCTGGTAGTACTCCTCGTCCATCTTGAAGGCGATCCAGCGCGCGATCAAGTCTTCGCTGAAGACATCCCCTGCCAGCAGAAAACCGTGATCTTCCGCCAGCGCGTCCAGAGATTCCTTGAGCGAGGCGGGCAATGGCCGGATAGCCGCCCGCTGTTCATCCGTCCAGGAAAAGACGTCGGCGTCTATCGGGCCGAAGCCAGCCTCGGTGGGGTCAATCCGGCGGTGGACGCCATCCAGGCCGGCCAGGAGTTGCGCCGCCAGTGCCAGGTAGACATTGCAGGTGGCATCCGGCGGGCGGAACTCGAAGCGCACCTGACCGGGTTGGGTGGCGTAGCGCGGGATACGCACGGCAGCGCTCCGATTGCCGATGGAGAAGAAGGCATTGGCCGGGGCCTCGAAGCCGGGAACGAGTCGCCGGTAGGAATTAGTGCTGGGGTTGGTGAAGGCGAGCAGTGCCGGCCCGTGGAGCAGTAGCCCTCCGAGGTAGTACAAGGCTGTTGGGCTCAGCAGACCATAGCCTGCAGGATCATAGAAAACGTTCTGATCGCCCTTGAACAGATGCTGATGGAAATGCATCCCCGACCCGGCTTCGCCATAGATCGGCTTGGGCATAAAGGTGACCGTCTGGTCGTGCCGGTGGGCGACCATTTTGGTGACGTATTTGACGATCATCGTCGTGTCACCAGCATCCAGAAGGCCCATCAGCGGCGTCTCGATCTCGCACTGCCCCGGCCCACCCACCTCGTGATGGTGGTACTTAACCGGCACCCCCATCGCCTGGAGGTGCAGGCTCATCTCGGCACGCAGGTTGTAAAGCGTGTCCTTGGGCGGGATGGCGTGATAGCCGCCGTGGAGTGGGATGTAGTGACCGTGTCCCCCGGCGCCGCTCCGCCAGGCGGCCTCGCCCGACTCGACGCTGTAGCCAGCACGGTTCATCTCATTTTCGTAGGCCACGCTGTCGAAGACGTAGAACTCGAACTCCGGCCCCCACTGGCTCCGGTCAGCAATGCCGCTCTCGACCAGATACTTCTCGGCGCGACGGGCGATGTTGCGCGGGTCGTTGGGGAAGCCCACCCTCGTGTCGGCCTCCAGCGTGGCGCAGATGAAACTGAGGGTGGGCGTATCCCAGAAAGGGTCGGCAAAGCCGGTAGAGAGATCGGGCACCAGCACCATATCGCCGGCCTTGACCGACTTCAGGCCGACGGCCGAGCCGTCGAAGCCGACACCGGCCTGCATAAGCGCCGGGGTGAACTGGCTCTGGGGGATCGTGAGGTGATGCCAACGTCCCCAAAGGTCAGCGAACTTGAGGTCAACCATTTGCACGTCGTTCTCTTCCACGTAACGCCGCGCTTCCTCGAATGTGGCAAACATTACGCTCCTCTCATTATACTCGACTTTATCCATTTGAGAGTCTTTGAGGAACTCGAAAGCCAAAGGTA
>CAYPOY010000319.1:0-6194 GCA_964412395.1 uncultured Anaerolineales bacterium
TTTCGAGCGAACGGGTCGCACGGATTCATGTGGCGCGAAGCCGCCACATAATCCAGAGTTGAACTAAGCCGGTGTTATAGATTGTACTCGCATTTGGAATTTAAGGCAAGACACCTGATCGGGGAATGGGGCTGACGGAGACGAGTTCGCCCCACAAAAGCGGGGTCTGGCAAGTTATCAAGGTCCTCACCCCAGAACGATAGCTGGGGAGATCGAAGATCAGTCGGTTGAGCGGCCTGATGGTAAGAATGTTCTGGCCATCAGGCAGGCGGAACTAAGGACGCCGCAAACCAACCGTCGTGCCCCTGGAAGGAAGAACCGTTATACTCTCACCGGCACTGCTCAACTACTCAAGGAGGGCAGCGCCCCTGAGGACGGAGGATGGGCCGTCGCTGCATGACCCGGCCACAGGAGGGACAACGCACAACCTGATTGGACAGTGGGACGTCTGTCTGGGAGTCGACGGTCTGGGCGTCTGTGTCGGCAACTTCAGAAGATGGCGGTTGCTCGGCAGGAGGGCAATCTATCTGTTGGCGGAGGGCAGCAAGCCGCTGCCGGAGACCAGAGCTAAGGAAGCCATAGTAGCGAACTTTGACAAAGCCCTTGGGCAGGACGTGCTGGAGAAAGCGGCGGATGAACTCCTCGGCTCGAAAGATGTAAGGAGCCAGATACTTCAACGCGGTCAAACCGCTACCCACCGGCTGGCAATGCACCACCCACGTGTGCAGCACTCCCACCATTCCCATTTGCCCGCCCACAAAACGCGGGTCACCGGCCAAGTGCTGGATCGCTGCCGCCGAGGTATGAAAGAGCAAGTCGTAAGCGAGCCTCTGGTGGCTCCGGGTCACATCCCTGAGTTCGCTGGGCAGGGTGAACGTGAGCAGGAAGTAACGGACGGACAGAAGCATGTCCCGTTGCTTTTCCAACCACTGTTGGGCCTTTCCATTTTGGCACTTGGGACAATGGCGGTTGCGGCAAGAGTGATAGAGGTATTCGGTTTCGCCACACTCCTCGCAGGTATAGACGTGTCCAAGTGCTGCGGTGCGGCACTGCTCGATCGCCCGCATCATCTGCCGGTGGCTGGGCAGCATGTTGTCGCCAAACTTTTCACGATACTGCGCCCCATGCTGGCGGAATATCTCGGCTATCTCTACCATGCCAGGTCTCCCATCACCTGATTGATGGCTTCCACAGCTAGATCTTCCGCTTTGTGCGTCAGGTGAGTGTAGATTGCCGTCGCCTTGGGTGAACTGTGTCCCAGATAAGCCTGAATGATCCGCAGATTGTCAGGCCGGCCGGCAATCGCTTGCTGTGGCTGGTAGACACGGCGGCTGCGGTTTTCTTAACGGAGGGCGTCATACGACTCTCGCCGCAGGACAACCACCTGCGGATGATCGTAGACGACGAAACTCTCATCCAGACGGCCCAGATGCAGCACGAAGGGTGTATCGGGCTGGCAGAGCCTGGGCAGTGAGAAGCCCAAACCGGCTGCTGGATCGTCCACCAACGTCAGCGGTCCCAGGCGCGGATAGCGCCCGAAGCAGGCTACTGGCTCGAAGCCCAGCCGGCCCTTGAAGAGCAGCCGATAATAGCGAGCCGTGAGCGGATAACGCTCCGGCCATCGCGCCAGCGTCGCGTACCCGCGCCGGCTGGCGACGACCAGGTAGTCGGCCTCCGCCAGTACCTCCTCCATCTCCGTCCACTTCTCCGGTGTGTCATCATCGAAGATGGGCAATTCCCGCATATCGTAGCCCGTCGCGTCCAGCGGCAGCGGGTGATCCCATTGCTCGACGGCCACAACCGTCCCCCGTGGTACGTGGTCGTAGAACCATTTGGAGGCGGTCAGCCAGGGGTGCGGGAAGCGGTAAAGATTGACGAAGGCCAGACAGTGGAGCAAGGAGTAGATGAGGGAGGAATAGATGAGGAACGAGGCCAGGCGGCGGGTGCGGCGGTGCAGCGCGACGAGCATCCGCGCGGCGTAGAGGGCCAACAGCGGCGTCAGGGGCAAAAGGTAGCGGGGAAATTTGGCGTAGAGCGTGCCGGCGAAGGCGAAGTAGGGCACCGTCCACGTCAGCAGCACCCACTCCGCCCGGCGTGGCGGCTCCCGCACCGCTCGCCACACCGCCCAGGCCAGCCCGCCGAAGGCGACCAGTCCCAGCGGCCAGCCCATTCCCCAGCGCAATTGCTGCGCCAGTGGGTAGAGATAGGGCCAGGTGGCGTGGAACTGGCGGGTATAGGGCACGTCCAGCACACCTCGTGCGATGGCTGCCTGCCCCACCGCGTTGCGCCAGAAGGTGGGGAGCGCCAGGAGCGCGAAAGGGTTGGTGAGCGCGAAGGCCGCCAGCGCCGCGCCGCCGATCTCCAGGCCGCGCTTCCAGCGGTCATTCCCCTCTCCCGGGATGACCGCACACGCCGTACCCAGCGGCAACACCAGCAGCAGAGCGCTGAACTTGGTGCCCACGGCCAGCCCGACCCACGCGCCTGCCAGCCAGGCATCAAGGGAGCGCTCGCTCTCGACCAGGCGCACGGCGAAGAACAGCGATCCCAGGCTGAAGAAGACCAACGGCGCGTCGGCGGTGTAGAAGTGGGCTTGCTGCACGTGCAGCACCATCAACGCGACAAAGGCCGCCGCCAGCAGGCCAACGCTCTCTCCGTAGACCCGCCGTCCCAACGCGCAGGTCAGCGCCACCGTACCCAGGTCGAACAGCACGACCAGCGCCCGCCCCACCAGGAGTGGATCCACGCCGTGGGCCAGGCCCGCTGCCTGCGCCAGCAGGTATAGCGGCAGGTGACCGTAAGCGAAGCCCGGAGCTATGTCAAAGGGGTTCAAGCGATCAGGCCAGCGCAGGCTTTCCGCCATGCCTACGACGTGTCGCTCATCCGGATGCGCGCCGATGCCGCCGTCCCAATCGAGGCTACAAAGACGCAAAGCGGCGGCCAGGAGGAGAACAGGGATTAAGAACAGAACAGTGGCAACTGTCTCGTGAGCCACCCGCTTAGGCAGGTCAACACCTCTATTTGAACTCTGCTAGATTGCGGATCATGTCCCGCATTTCCGCCGCAGTGACAGCCTCGACAAAGCAGACCAGCCGTCGGAGCATCTCACCAAACTCCAACTGCTGGGAAGTGACGATGCCACTGTGATGGCGGCCAGCGTTCCACCATACCAGATAGTGCGGCACAAAGTCTCGCGCATTGCAGGTCACCAGAACACGACCCTGGCTGGCGGCGTACTCAAGTTGGGCTGGATCGTCCAAACCAGCATTGCCCACTTCCCATGCACCGACAGCATCGTACCCTTGGGCACGCAACTGTTCGGCCAGCCGATAACTGACGTCGTGATCGAGGTAAAGTCTTACCCGGCGCTTTGCTTCGTCACCCATGCCAGCGCTTCCTCGTTGGCCGTAATCTCACTCTCAATCTCGGCCTTGTGCTCGTGATAGTAGCTCAGCGCGTCGTATACCTGGGCCAACGTCAGAGGCGGGTAATCAGCCACAATCTGCTCAGGAGAATCACCTAGACGTGTGCGCTCGACGAGGGTACGGACGCTGATTCGCGTTCCAGCCACAATGGGTCGCCCACCACACACGCCCTCGACCCGTACAATATGGGGGTGCTCTGTTTGCACACGGGATAGCCCCACGGTTTCTTTCAACCCATACAGCAGCGCCTTGATCTCGCTCAACTCGGTATAAAGTTGCTGGACGTTCATTTGCACTGTCATATCGCTTCCTCCACTCGGACGACCCAGTCTACCCACATTCTATCACAATCCCGCCTGCGCTGCAACCGCCTTTGGCCGGCTGCGTCTTGACACTTTCTCCCGTTTGCGGTATACTCCTGCCCGATGTCTGGAGAACGGCTCACAGCCAACCCGCAGCAACGGCACACACGGGGAGGTTGCACCCCTCCCCGCTCACAGCATTTTCCCTGACCTTTGGACACCCGTCCAAAGGTCTTTTTTTATGGGTGTGTCTCACTTCAGCAGGATTGATTATGACCACATTCGCTGAGAAACTACAGAAGGCGCAAGACCGCAACCGGAGCTGGCTCTGCGTGGGACTTGACCCCGTGATGGACAGACTGCCTGACGCTGTCAAAGGCATCGAGAGCCCGCTACTTGTCTTTGGCCGCGCCATCGTCGAGGCTACCGCCGACTTGGTCTGCGCCTACAAGCCCAACCTGGGTTTCTGGCTGGCCGAGGGGCCAGTGGGTCTGCGCGCACTCCAGGACCTCATCTCCTCCATCCCCAATCACCTGCCCGTCATCCTCGACGCCAAGTTCGGCGATGTGGGGCACACCGCCGCCGCCTACGCCAGCGCTGCCTTCGAAACGCTGGGCGCGGACGCTGTCACAGCCAATCCATACCTTGGGCTGGACAGTCTGCGGCCTTTCCTGGAACGGGCCGACCGGGGGGCCTTCCTCCTGGCTCGCACCTCCAATTCCTCCGCCCCGGACCTCCAGGACCTGCTGGTGCACCGGCCTGAAAGAGCCGGTGCTGAGTCGGTAATCAGCCCAGCACCGCCTCTGGTGCACCGGCCTAAAAGAGCCGGCGGTGCTCTTTACGAGGAGGTGGCCCGGCTGGCGGTGCGGTGGGATGCGGAACACCCGGGCACTTGCGGCCTGGTCGTGGGGGCAACTTATCCCGAGGAACTGGCGCGCTTGCGGGAAATCGCCCCCAGTCTGCCGTTTCTGATTCCGGGCGTCGGCGCACAGGGAGGGAGCCTGGAGGCGGCTGTGGCCCACGGCCCCACCGCTGATGGGCTTGGTCCGGTCATCAACTCCTCGCGTGGGGTCATCTACGCATCACAGGGGCCAGATTTTGCCAGGGCCGCCCGCGCCGCCGCCCTGGCCCTGTGCGACCGCATCAATGAATTGCGAGCCCATCAATGAACGCCTGCTCTTGCGTCTTGCCCCCTGCCTCTTGCGTCTTGTCCCCTGCCTCTTGTGTCTTGCGTCTTGCCCCCTGCCTACGGAGAATACATGATGTCTGAAGATCCTCTCGCTACCTGTCTCTTCAACGCCGGCTGTATCCAGTTCGGCACCTTCACTCTCAAATCCGGCCTCACCTCCCCCATTTACGTTGACCTCCGGCTGCTGGTCAGTCACCCACCGCTGCTGCGGGAGGTGGCCTGCGCTATGGCCCAGGTGGCCCGCCGGCTTGCATTCGACCGCATCGCCGCCATCCCCTACGCGGGCTTACCCATCGGGGTGGCATTGGCGCTGGAACTGGATCAGCCCCTCATCTACCCCCGCCGCGAGATCAAGGCACACGGCACCCGCCGCGCCATCGAGGGAGCCTTCGAGCCAGGGGAGACAGTGCTCCTGGTGGACGATCTGATCACCCGGGGGGACAGCAAACTGGAGGCCATCGCGCTGTTGGAGGAGGCAGGGCTCACCGTGCGCGACGTGCTGGTGCTGATAGACCGTGAGCAGAGCGGTGCGGAGGACCTGGCCCGGCGCGGCTACTGGTTGCACGCTGTCCTCCGGCTCACCGAGATCCTGGATATGCTGCGAGGGTCTGCCAGCATCACCCCCGCCCAGCACGCCAAAGTTCTGGCCTACCTGCGCCGCTCGTGATTCGGGATTCGTCCCTATGAATGATCCTGACCTGACCGTCGACCTGTGTGGGGTCCGCCTGCCTAACCCAACGGTCCTGGCCTCGGGCATCCTGGGGCTGAACCACGAGGTTATGGTGCGCGTGGCCCACGCTGGCGCGGGTGGAATCACCGCCAAATCATGCAGCCTCAGGCCCCGTCCTGGCTACCCCAACCCGACGATTCTGGACTGGGGACCGGGGCTGATCAACGCTGTGGGCCTCTCCAACCCCGGCGTCGAGGTGATGGTGGAGGAGATTCAGGCCGCGAAGGAGGGACTGGCCCCGCTGGGGGTGCCGATCACCGCCAGCATCTTCGCCGAGACCATCTACGACTTCGGCACCATCGCCCGCTTCATCTCCGAAGCCGAACCCGATCTTATCGAGGTCAACATATCCTGCCCCAACGTAGACGACCACTACCGACAGATGTTCGCTGCCGACTCCTTCGTCGCGGCCCAGGTCACGCGCCGGGTGAAGCAGAACACGGACGTCCCGGTGCTGGTGAAACTCTCGCCCAACGTGACCGATGTGGTGGAAATCGCACAAGCGGTGGTGGAGGCTGGTGCCGACGGCATCACCGCCATCAACAGCCTGG
>CAYPOY010000320.1:0-6174 GCA_964412395.1 uncultured Anaerolineales bacterium
ACCTTTGGCTTTCGAGTTCCTCAAAGACTCTCAAATGGATAAAGTCGAGTTGAAGTGGGTCAGCACGATCATCGCATCCAGGTCCAGCAATTTTTTGCCCATATAGGTATGCTTCAGGTAGGTGCCGTGCGGGACATCAACCTTGACGTCATCGAACCCGTAGTCGCCGTCGCAGATCCAGATCGGGCACGTGAGCGTCTCCTCGGTCATGCCGTGGCGGGCAGCCGTCTTCAGCATGTCCTCCTTGGTGGCCCGGGAGCTGTACTCGTTGAAGCAGATGGTGGTGCAGTCAACCACGACGGGCTTGCCACCAAGTCTCTTGATCTCCTCGACGATAGATCTCACATACTGGGGACGCAGGCTCAGGGAACAGCCATGCTCACCCATGTGTATCTTGATGCCTACCCAGTCGCCGGGCACGAAAAGCTCGCCCAGCCCCGCATCACGAAACACCTTGACGGCCTTAAACTTGATGCTCTCCTGCAAGGCCGCTGCTCGGTCATTCATGAAAAACACTTCGGACGCCATTTTGTTTTCACTCCTTATAGATTCGAAACTTCCTCGGTTATCACTCCACCTGCACACTACCAGGTGTGAAACCAGGTGGGCTATGTCGGGATGTCGTCTTCCCGGCACCACTGCGTCTTCATTACGCCTTGCATCACCTCCTTCTCGATATATCTGGGAGAGGCAGTTAGCCCCTCAGCTAAGAACACCCTGACCAGGTAGTTTGCGGTACAAAACTGTTTTCCAGTGCTCCCAGCCCCCGTCCCGGGGGCGGTTTAGGCACAAAAACCGTGTCAAAAAGCGGTCGTTTCCTGCATGGGCCGCCCCCGAGACGGGGGCTCTGAGCGTTTTGTACCGAGAACTAGGTAAGGACTTGCGCCTTTGTGGCAACCAACCGTGCAAGCGCCTCCAACCGTTGTGCGAGGTCTGCAGCGGCCTCCTTGGCGGCAGGGGGATCATCGAGGGCCACCTTCAACTGGTTGGCGGCGTCAAGACACTCCCGCGCCATATCGGTTCCCTGCTTCCCCCTTAGCCAAATCTTCCTTCGACACAGTTTGACCCACTTCATGGCTGAGGCGATGTACCCTTCGAATTCGGAGAATTCCTCGTCCGAAAAGGGTCCCTTCAAATCGCCGAACTCACCAGAGACTTCCTTTACGATCCCATACACTTCTTCAATAATGTCCCTACCATCAGCCATAGTTCTGTTTTCTCCTTTCGATATAGTTGTTGTGTTTTCCTAATTATGGTGCAGCGGTGCCACGTACCGCTCTAGATTGAAAAAGAGGCAACCCCTCAGCCGTCATAGCGGCTGAGGATTTGCCTCCTTTGCAAATACGGCGGGCATGGGAATTGCTCCCCACACCTTATCGCTCATTCGTCCATGAGGGATCGAGATGAGTCGGAGACACCACTATCCATTAATATCAACAATTTATGCTCATCTGACAACTAATTCTACGTGCACCCCCGACAATACTGAGGAACGGGTCTATGCCACGCAGGCACTGAATGATTTTTGAAGCTCCTCCACGTCATCCAGTCCCTCCCCGATAAGCACGATAACGCTCTCTCGCTCCTCATCTGGCTTCCAGAGCCGGTCAGCTTTCGAGTGAAAGGTCTTCCGCACGCCCTGGAATACGAAGCGATGATCGCTACCTGCAAAGTTGAGGAATCCCTTGCTGCGCAGGATCTTGTTGCCTCGGCTCACGAACAGATTTTTGATCCACACGTTGATCTTTTCCTTGTCCAGCAGACGCTTCTCGGATAGCACCACGCTCTGGATATCGTCCACCTTCTCCTCCCCGTCGTGTCCTGCTTCCCGAACCCCATCAGGGTTGGGGAAACTCTTTGGCTTGAAAGCGGCGTCGAACAGGCCAACGTTCAGAACCTTACTGAGATCAACGCGCGCGTACTCGGTCCGGTAGATCCTGGCCAGCGTATTGATCCTGTGCAGCCGCTGTTCCAGCCTGCTCACTTTTTCCTCGTCTGCCAGGTCAATTTTGTTGATCAGAAAAATATCGGCAAAGGCAACCTGCTGGCGCGCTAACTTGTACTCGTCCAGGTTCAGTTCACCATACTCTGCATCCACCAGGACGATGTAGCTATCCAGGCGATAGTGATCGCGCAATCGCTCCAGGAAGAACAGCCTGACCAGATATTCCGGCATATCGAGCCCACTGGTCTCCATCAGCAAATAGTCAAAGTCAACATCCTGCCACGAAAAATTCCCGCCCCCCAGTTTGTCACATCGGGAGTACAGGTTTTCCATAGCCCAGAAGAGTTTGAGTTGGGGGTCGGCAAAGATGCAGCCGCCCGCCATCAACTGGACGTTCACATCCTCGTCCACGATCAGCTTGTGGTCCACCCCAACGACCCCGTATTCTCTGATGATAACTTCCATCCTCGTACCCTGCTGCTCGGTCAGGATATAGTTGAGCAGCGTAGTCTTGCCTGCTCCCAAAAATCCACCGATAATAGCTACAGGCTTACGCAAACCTGGGTCCGGGGACTTGGTCAGGCCCTTTGCAGTTTGGGCCGCACGAATCAATACTGGAGCTCCCTCTACCAAAGTTTCCCTCCTTATTCAGTGTTCAGTCGAAAATCCACTTTGTCCCCGTCCCTCGATAAATACAAAAAGGAAGCTGCCCTGCCTTTATCCGTCGTCGGCTACTGGGCTCTCGGCGTTTCCCTCCTGAAACACCGGTGTTACCAGCTAGCTGGTCACGGGTCATAAGCAGAGCGCCTCCTTATGCAGGAACGGCAGGCGTGAGAATTGCTCCTCACATCGTAGACAATGATCTTGAAGCGAGGCAGAATATAACAATCCCATGCCGTCTCCTAATCGACGTCTTGGCTGAGGTTCCCGATTTCTGTCACCGGAGGGGCGAGTATAACCCACCGGCCATTCTGGCTTTAGCTTGTGTGGTGATGATATGTATGGGGTTATCTGTATGGGGTTATCTGTATGGGGTTATCTGTATGGGGTTATCGTAGCAAAAGTGCCGTTGTGGTGGCGGCATCTCACAAGTGCTGGCTGATCCGTGCAACACGATCATTTCACTGGCTCGATGTGTGGGCTAGCGAGACCAATGTGACTTTTGCCTGTCGTTGCTCTGCTGCCTGGGCTGTGATTATTTCATTGTATCACAAGATTTCAAGTTGTCAAGTCCCCGTATTCATTCACTAATAATGTTGGGCCTCCAAGATTTCGCGGGGTGCAATCGTCAGACCCTACCGTCGTCCCCGCCGGCACTTACTGCTCGATCTCCTCCGTGGCCAGCGCTGTTGGTAACCCCGCTCGCCAGCAATGGCAGCCAGTTGACAGATCACAGACGTCCTCAGTGGCTCACGGGGCAGAAGCGTTCCAGGTGAAGTAACCTTGCTGCCCCCGATACGGTAACCCCATAGAAAATGGCCGGCTTTGGTCCGTGAAGGAATCTAGCCAGGGTCCCATTTGCCGCAGTGGTTCCGGTCACCAGGGCCAGGTCACACCATTCGAGATGCTCCGTGGTCTTCTCCGGCCCCCATATCCTCACCCCGTACTTTTCCTGGCCAATGTTTTCGCCGTCAAGATCGGTGACCCGCAGATCGAATTGCTGAGAGAGCGCCTCTGCCATTCGCGGCTGGAACCCCACCAGGGCTATCCTACGACCGCCGTGTTTCTCCCTCAAGTATTTGACCAATTCCTGGGCACACTTTGGTGGTTCCTCATTCTTGCAGTGGACGGTGCCCGAGACGAGCCCCAGGTATCTCATCACCGCATTGAGGGCAGAAACGAACACTGCCCGGCGGAAATTGTTCTTCAGGTCCATCTCCAGCACCTCGGTGAGAGTCCCGCTGAAGTCCCCGTACATATCGGTGAAGGCCTGCCCTTTGGCCCCCTGGAACTCCGCCTGCATCAGCCTTTCCTTTCCCTTGACCAGGGGGTAGTCCCTTTCCTCCGGGTTCCCAATAGCCTCCTCAGGGGAGAGGGGGAAGGCGCGGATGACAATCGCTTTCGGCCCCAGGTTGTTTTGCTGGGCAATTCGAGCCAGGTCTTCCCGAAGAACTTTAAACATAGGTTCCTCACCTCCACATAGTCTTGTCACGTAGCGATGCTTACTGGCCGGCATCTTCGCAGACTCTTATCCTCTTTAACTTAAATATGAGGAAGACCTCCTGGCCCACCTCCAGGCCCGTGCCTTCAAAAATATGATGCGGCAGTTCTGCCACGATCTGATTGCCCCCAACCTTGACTGTTAGCCTGACCGATTCCAGGGAGACTCGTATGCCGGAGATAGCGCCCTTGAATCGGTTGACTTTCGGACCGGGTGGCTTCATCGGGGAGACATATACGTCCCGGGGAAATAGCGCGATCCTCCGGATCGCATTCCCTTCGTGGGGGACGACTACGGGCAATCCACCGCAGGTCGCCTCCACCAGCCCGTGACCCAGGCTGCGGGTGCTGTCACATTGCAGGATGTTGGGCGTTCCGATAAAGGCAACCACCTTTTCGTTTGCCGGCCAAAAGAAGACCTCCTCCGGTTTCCCCACCTGCTCTATGCGGCCCTCCTGAATGACAGCCACTCTATCGGCCATCTCCTCAGCCTCCGCCAGTTCGTGGGTCACATATAGCGTGGTGATTCCCAGCCTTCGCTGAAGCTGCTTCAACTCAACCCTCAGGTACCTGGAGGTCTGTAAGTCCAGGCTGTTCAGAGGCTCATCCAGAAGCAGGATTCCGGGAGAAGGAGCCAGGGCTCTGGCGAGGGCTACTCGTTGCATCTCTCCGCCGCTAAGGTGTCGGGGATAGCGGGAGACCAGGTGCTCAATCCTCATCAACGCGAGCAATTCCTCCACCCGGGCTTCCGCTTTCTCCCGGGGCCACCCCCGTGCCCTCAGGCCGTAGGCCACGTTCGAGGCTACGTCGAGGTGGGGAAACAGCACCAGGTTCTGGAACAGATAGCCCACTCCTCTCCTCTGTGGTGGCAGACCATCCACGGAGACGCCATCGAAGAGCACCGCACCCTCGTACTCGATCAAACCGGCAATGACGTTGAGCAAAGTGGTTTTTCCTGCCCCGTTCGGCCCCAGGAGCACCAGTAACTCGCCCGGAAGAACCTGGAGGTTTACCCCTCGGCAGGCGTAATTGTGTATGCCCCTGAGTTCGATCGCTGGCATGCTAACTCCACCGGTGGGTGAGTCTGCCTTCTACGTAGTTGAAAAACCCCTCGAAGGAGAAACACATCAGTGACAGGATCATCAGGCAGACGATGATGATGTCTACCCGGATGAGGCTCTCGGCCCTCATGAGCAGAGCCCCAATTCCGGTAGGAATGGCTACCATCTCCGCGGCTATGATCACCCTCCAGGCCATGCCCGCTTCCAGCCTGAGCCCGGTGAATATAGTGGGCACAGCCAGAGGTAGGACAATCGTGGTCAGAACTCTAAGGTCAGAGGCCCCCAGTGTCCTGGCTGCCTGAACAAAGCCTCTGTCCACACTTCTGATGCCAGTGGCAGTGTTGTAGCATACAGGGAAAAAGGAACAGATGAAAATTATGGCTATCGGCAGCGCCTCATTTACGCCGATCCAGAGCATCAGCAGTGGCAGCCAGCCCAACGCGGGGACGGGATAGAGGAGGCTGACTATGGGGCTGAGTGCCCGGTTCAGAAATCCCTTCCATCCCATCAGGGTGCCGATAGCCAGGCCGGCGACGGAGCCGGTGCAAAAGCCGACCAGTACCCGAACCAAACTGCTCAGGAAATTGTCTATCAACACTCCATTGGCAATCAGGTGGTAGGACTCCTGCATTACCACGGAGAAAGGGGGAAAGAAGAAATGCCCTGGGATGAGATCCAATCGGGCTACCACTTCCCATAGGGCCAGAAATACGGCCACCGGCAGTATCCCCCACCCCGGCCCGACTCTCTCAGGTTGGTTCATTTTACGAAACTCAGATCCAGGATGTCTTCGGCCTCGAAGCTGCTTTTTATGTAGCCCATCTCCGCCATGTAATCTATCACTTCTTGCACCATGCTCGGATCAACAGCAGTCGTGTATTCCAAGCGGCCCATGGAACGCAGCAAGACCTCTGGCGTGATCTCGAACTTTGCGGCAACTTCGGCTGCTTTGGCAGGGAGAACCGTCTGCCCTGTGACCGACAACTGCCGGGCCATGATGTCCGCTGC
>CAYPOY010000321.1:0-6165 GCA_964412395.1 uncultured Anaerolineales bacterium
AACATGCCTCGCACCCTCGCACGCCTCGGTCGGAGACCTTCGGCGAACATGCCTCACACGCCTCGCACCCTCGCACGCCTCGGTCGGAGACCTTCGGCGAACATGCCTCGCACGCCTCACACGCCTCGGTCGGAGACCTTTGGCGAACGAGGCATGTCAGTCGGCGAGGGGCAGCCAGACGGTGAAGGTGGTGCCCACACCTTCCTCGCCTGTCCTGAGCCCTTCGGCTTCGCTCAGGACAAGCATGGTCGAAGGAGCCTGCCCTGAGCCTGTCGAAGGACTCTCTACCGTCACCCGCCCCCCGTGCAATTCCACAATTTCTTTCACAATTGCCAGCCCCAGGCCGGTCCCGGATATCTGCATCAGCCGTGGCTTCTCCCCCCGGAAGAACCGCTCGAAGACGTGCGGCAACTCCTCCTCCGGTATCCCTATCCCCGTGTCTGACACCGTCACCGTGGCCCAGACGCGCCCCTCTGCTTCTTCCCTCCCGGTGGAGACCACCACCTTGCCACCCTCTGGTGTGTAACGGATCGCGTTCCCTACCAGGTTGTTCAGCACCTGCATCATCCGCTCCGGGTCTACCATTGCCACCGGCCCACCCCCCCCTGCCCCCCCCGCAGCGGGGGGGGAGGGGCGGGGCTCCAACGTCAGCCCCCGGTCTTGGGCCAGCACCTGGTGGCTGACGGTGGCCGCACCGGTCAACTCGTCGAGGGGGGTGGGGCGGGGCTGCATCTCCAGCCGCCCGGTATCAATGCGGGAGATCTGCAGGATGTCCTCCACCAGTCGCGCCTGGTGGTCCGCCTCCCGCGCCAGCGCGTCCAGGTACTCCCCCCACTTCTTCGCCTCCGGCGGCGTCTGCTGCAGGAGCACCGCGTACAACTTGATCGTCGTGACTGGCGTGCGCAGTTCGTGGGAGACGTTGGAGACAAAGCGGGTCTTCATCCGGTCCAGCGCCTTGAGGTGGCTGACGTCGTTGACGGCCACCACGGCGGCTGCTTGCTCCCACCTCTCTCCCCCCCCGCAAGTGGGAGGTGGTGGCTGGAGGGGGGAGATAGGCGCTGCCTTCAGTTCCAGGTCCAGCCCGGTTAGTTCCAGGACTGTCTCCGGCCGCTCCTCGGCCCGAAGCGCCAGGTCCTGCACTGCCTCCATCAGCCGTGCGGTGTCTTCGGGGGAGAGGGTCTGGGTGAGCCAGGTCTGGGCGACGGGGTTGGTCTGGAGGATCTGACCCCGTATGTCGGTGACGATGATGCCGTCGGATGCGCTGCGGAGGACCGCGTCCAGGCGGGCGTACTGGGCCTGGAGTTGGGCGGTGCGCTCCTGCACGCGCTGCTCCAACTGCTCAGCGTGATTCAGCACCTCCCGATACAACCGGGCGTTCTCGATGGCGACGGCCGCCTGGCCGCCGATGGCCATCGCCAGGTTGACCTGCTCGGAGGTGAAAGCGCGGTTGATCTCGGGACGGTCCAGCGCCATTATGCCAATGGCCTGCTCCCGGCTGACCAGGGGCACGATGAGCACGCTCCCTACCCCGAACGGCTCGACCCAGCTCCGCGGTAGGGAGGAAGCCTGGGCGTCGTGGATGAACAGTGGATGGCGCTCCCGCATAACTTGCATAGCCCCTGGCACGTCCTCCACCGGGCGTGGGTAGCTGGCGTGCTTGAAGAGCCGCCACATCTTTGGGTCCGCCCGGCCGGAGGCGAATTGGGACGTAATTGGGAGCAGGGTCTCGCCACGCTCGTCCAGTAGGACAATCGTGCAGCGGTTCGCGTCACACGCGCGGGCAGCGTGCAGGGTCAATTTCTTGAGAATATCGTCCAGTTCCAGCGTCGAGTTGATGGCATTGGCAATCTCCAGCAGCGTACTGGCCTCCTCGGCGCGACGTTGCTCTTCGGCGTAAATCCGCGCGTTCTCGATGGCAGTGGCGACGTGGCTGGTGAAGGCCTGGAGGGTCTGGGCGCGATGGGGGTTGAAGAAGCACGGGGTGGCACTATCCACGTTGAGAAAGCCGATTACCTCACCTCGCGCGACGATGGGCGCGCCTGCGTACGAACGCAGCCACTCCTGCACCGGTATGTGGACCCAGCTGGGGTAGGTGGCGGTATCGAGAATGACCATCGGCTCCTTGCTCTCCATCATTTGCTGCAGGTTGGGTACGTCGGAGATGCGGAAGGCGACCGTGGAGACGAACTCCTCCGCGCCGAAGCGCTCGTATCCGCGCCAACGGGCGACGCGCGCATCGTCCCCCTCAACGAGCATGATGTTGGCAGCGTCGCTAGGGACCACCCGGCTGACCTGCCCCAGGATGCGGTCCAGCACCTCGTTGCTTTCCAACGTGCTGCTGACGGAGGCGGCTGCCTTCTCCAGGGCCTTGGCCAGTTCCCGCTGCTCCCGCTCCGCATAGAAGAGACGGCTGTTCTCCATGGCGATGGCAGCCTGGGCGGCAAAGGCCTCGGCCAGCCGGGCATGCTCCTGGGTGTAGAACGCCGGTTCACGCTTGTCCAGGGCGATCATCCCCACCATCCGCTCGCCGACCAGCATCGGCACCCCCAGCCAGGAGCGGATAAGCGTCTGCATGTGTGGGTCTTTTCGGAATCCCTCGTACACGGCCGGGGCATCCTCCACGATGAAGGGGGCCCGGGTGTGGACCACCTCGCTGTTAGGGTTGTCGCTGCCCACGGGGAAGGAGATGCCCAGCAGGTCGGGCAGGTTGGGGAAGCCCCGCCCGCCAACGATCTCCAGCCGGTCCTCCCTGAGCAACTGGACCGAGGCACTATCGTAGGGCACTACCTGCTGCAACTGGGCCAGGATGCGCTCGACCACCTCGTTCCGGTCCAGGGCAGTCGTCAGCGCCAGCGCTGCCTCCCGCAGCGTCTTCTGCTCCAGGGTGCACCGCCTGGCATCCTCGTACAGCCGTGCGTTCTCCAGGGCCACTGTCACGCGGGCGGCGATCTCCTCCGCCAGCCGCTGCTCCTCCGGGCTGAAGGCGTGTGGCCGGGTGTGTGCGTAGAGGAGCACACCCAGCGTCTCGTCGTGCCGGTCCAACAGCGGCACGCAGATCGCTGAGCGGATGGGGTCCTCCTCCTCGTGCCCCGGCAGGATTAGCCAACGAGGGTCTTCTTTGGTGTCCAGGCTCATAGTTGATTGTCTGTGTTCCAGCACCCAGGCCTCAAGGCCGGAGGTGATGATCCGTTGGGCAAGCGCTCGGATCTGCTCCGGCGTGAACTGTGTCCAATCCGGGACGGTGGAGTAGAGTACAGGCTGATCTCTCACGTCCAGCAGGATCAGGGTGCCGTGTTGGGCACCGATGTAGGGCGCTGCCTGGAAAGTGGCCTGTGCGACTTCCTCCAGGGTGGGAGCACCGGCCAGCAGGCGGCTCACCTTGTAGAGGGTGGAAAGGTGCCCCCGTTCGGTCTGGGCTTTCTCGTACAGCCGCGCGTTGCGGATGGCGATGGCGGCCTGGGTGGCGAAGAGGCTCAAGAGTTCAGCGTCGGCTGGGGAGAAGGTACGTGGGGAATCGGTCTGGACGATCAGCGTCCCCAGGAACTCCCCGCCCCAGCGGACAGGCGTGCCCATAATGGCTGCGACTGGGATTCCCTCCCAGGAGGCTGCCCGTCCCTCCCAGTGCTGGTAGTCGTCCACGCTGAGCGGCTCGCCGGTCTCCCAGACCTTGCCGGAGATGCCCTCGCCTCGGTGGATGACGGTCCCGACGGGCGCTACGTTGGGGCCGACGGCCGCAGTCCACTCCAGCAAGTCCCGCTCCGGTCGGTAGAGATCGAGGCCGCCCGATGTGCCCTCCAGCAGTTCGACGGCCTGTGAGACGATGGAGTATAAAAGAGTGTCCAGGTCCAGCTCAGCCGTGAGTTTCAGCCCTACCTCTCGCAAGGCCTCCAACTGGGCGGTACGTTGCCGGATCTCCTCCTCCGCCCGCTTGCGCTCGGTTTCTGATGCCTCCACTTCGTTTGTGAGCTGCGCTTTGGTCTGATGTTTTTTCATCTTTTGAGTCCAGAGACTTTCACCCCCACCCAACCCTCCCCCTGGCAGGGGGAAGGCTGAACGGTTACCCAGAATCAAGGAGGAAGGTACAGTTTTTGTTCCGTCCGGTGCAGGTTCAGTATAACGCAATCTTGCGTGGAAGTCAAAGAGACGTGCTGGAATCTATGGTGGTGAACCATAATCTCTGTGCAATTCTTCTATTGACAATTTGCACATAGTGTGGTACACTCAGCCCGCCTGAGACGGGGCCTATTTGGCAGTCCTGTGAGCGGGATGAACGGCATCTATGTGTAATTTATCTATTGACAAAATGAGAATAGTGTGGTATACTGAGGCTGTTTGAGGAAGGGTTTGCTTGGCGGTTCTGCGGGAGAGAAGAAGGATGCGAGGACGAAGTGGAGGGTGGCGATGGCGGGGTTGTTCCCGCCGGGCAGTGCGGTTCCTGGAACCGACGCTGCTGTTGCTCCTGCATCACGGCCCGGCTCACGGCTATACCCTCCTGGAGCGGTTGAGGCAGTTCGGCCTGGGTGGGCTGAATCCCAGCGTCGTCTACCGGGCGTTGCGGGATATGGAGGGGCGTGGGTGGGTCACCTCCACCTGGGACGAAGAGCAGACCCAGGGGCCGCCCCGCCGGGTCTACCGCCTCACCGCCACAGGGGACGAGGTGCTGGGTTTGCGGACAAAGGATATGAAGGATACCAGGGGGATGATTGACCATCTCCTGGGTGCCTACAGCCGGCACATGGAGGAGGGCGAGGGTGAATACCATTGATGCGCTGCTGAGAAGCCTACAGGCCGATGCACCGGTCCGCCAGGTGTTGGTGGGGGCCTTCTGGACGGCGGTGGTGCTGGATGCCGACCCGCCCCGCTGTGGGCTGGCCTCGACGCTGCGCCCAGCCACTCACCCCGGCGGCCCGCCGGTGCCTCGCGCTGGGCGTCTGCTGGAGTGCAGTGGGCGGGAATTGGCTGGATGGCTTCGCTCTCCCAGCACCCTGGAGGCCAGCATCGGCATGGCGGCGTTCAACGCACTGCTGGAGGTGGACGAGGGGACTAGCACCGAGGTCAACGCCGAGGAGGTCATTTTGGAGCGGGGGACGGGGCGACGGGTCGCCATTGTGGGCCACTTTCCCTTCACCGAGCGAGTGCGGCGGGCGGCGGCCGAGTGCTGGGTGGTGGAGCTGCACCCACGCCCTGGCGACCTGCCTGCCGAGCGGGCGGCTGAGGTGTTGCCCCAGGCGGACGTAGTGGCTCTCACTGGCACATCGTTGATTAACCACACTTTCGATGAATTGATCGTCATGTGTCGGCCAGGCGCCTTCGTCATCCTCCTCGGTGGCAGTACCCCGCTTTCACCGGTGCTGTTCGATCATCGCATAGACGCCGTCGCCGGGACGCAGGTTGTGGACGTGCCGGCCGTGTTACGGACCGTGGGTCAGGGAGCGACCTTCCCGCAGATACAGGGCAAACGGTTGCTGACGATGATGAGAGAATGAAGAATGAACAATGAATCAATGAACACCGTGCCGATCTTTTAGAGATGAAGACCTGCTACAAACCAAGTGTTCGGTCGTCGCCCGCGACGTGGGTGTGCCGGTCGGGAGCATCGTGCTCAGGGCTCGGTGGGGAGACCTTCGCCCATCAGCCTGAGTAGTTTCCAGTGCAAAAACTAAAGGAGGGATAGCCAAGTGAAGAGAATTGGTATCATTATCTGCAACCGCTACCATACCTGTGCGGGCGGGAAGTGCCTGCGGGCTCTGCGAAATCGGGAGGGTGCTTTCGCCCTGTACGAGGGCGAGGAAGTCGAGTTGGTAGGCTACACTACCTGCGGAGGCTGTCCTGGCGGCAATGTGGAGTACGCTCCAGCGGAGATGAAGAAGAATGGCGCAGAGGTCATTCATCTGGCTACGGGCCTGGTGGTTGGTTACCCGCCTTGCCCGCACCTGCAAGCTTTCTGCGAGTTCATCCCGGCCAAATACGGGCTGGAGGTGGTTATCGGCACTCACCCCATCCCACAGAACTACTACCTGATCCACCAGGAACTGGGTACCTGGCAGTCAGGCAGATGGCGGGAGCGCATCCAGCACGTCTTAACAGACGAGGAGACACGCCGGGCGTACGATTGACGGCGGAAAGTGAGTGAGAGATGAATAGATCAGTAGAAGGGAGGTGAGA
>CAYPOY010000322.1:0-6113 GCA_964412395.1 uncultured Anaerolineales bacterium
ACTCCCTGGCAACCTTCGGCATCCCTTCGCCTTTTCGGTCGGAATTGCCTACCTGTCCCATCGTTCATGCGCGTTCGTTCGCCTGTATTTAGAGTCCGGCCTACTTCCGTTTCCGGGTTTCCCCTTTCGTGGCACACCATCCGTTTCTCCTGCCCAGACGCCCCGCTCACTCCCCATGTCCAGGAGCCACCAGGGTCTCCCAAGTCCCTGGCTTTTCTCTCCACACATCCCACGCTCTTTGTGGACCCCGGCAGACCCTCCGAGCACTCACCCGTTTCTCGGCGCTCTTTGTATTGGCTTCTGGCCCGTTAACACCATCGCCGTCTGCATTTGAGGCTTTCGCCCCCTAACTCTTTAACGAGGCTGTATCAAGACTTCGGGGATTGCGGTATCCCCTACGGGCTATGTGGTTCCCTGTGTACGCCTCAATTGCTTCGTTCGGTTTTGTTCTGCTTTACCTCCTGAACAACCTTCCTAACAACTGCAACACTCGGTATGGGTGGGTGGTTAGCCCTTACCCAGCAGGGACTTTCACCCTGCAAGAAACGCCAAGTTCGCTTGGCGCACTAACGGATGGGAGCTCAGCCGCCGCACGGCTTGCGCAGTGTGACCAAACTGTACGTGAAACGCCACAAAAGCGAAAACACCCTCACAAAAAATCTCGATAGTGCGGTCGGCTGCAGCGATTGGTTGGGCGGGCCACTTAGATGAAATGCATCAACCTTCGGCCTGGTTTTATGTACACGCCTAGCCGGGGACGCGTTTTGAGTTTCAGGCCAATGCCAATGAACGTGTGACGATCGACAGCCGCGCAACTCGACGAGGTGTTAGCGAGAAGACCGTCGATGGTGCGATAGCAGCTAGCATCTAATCCGAGACTATCTGCTAGTAGCAATACAATGTGCCGGGCATGTTCATCATTGTCGGTGAATCTGTGCAATGCATAATCAACCTTGATTGGCAAATCTGTTTGGCTGGGTGAGTAAAGGTCAAATGACAGATCGTAGGCGTTGGCAGGTAATGTACTAGCTCCAATAACTGCATCGGACATTTCATCAATGGCCCAGAAGTGATCTTGAAGCCCTAGTCTCGTCACGAGCTCAAAGAGAACGCTGACAGGCATCGCATCACCCCTCGCATAAACCTTGACCCGCCTAATCGATTCGTGCAGATACTCTACTGCAACTGCAAACGGGCGGGCTTGATACTTGATGATGTCAAATGCTTCTTGAAGTCGTTGGGCAGGCTGATTAAGACTGAGAGTAAGAACAATTCGTGCCAACTGGTTGCTGAGTGCTGAAACGGTTTCCCCCAGAGGGTAGATGACTTTCAAGAGCGGAGGATTAGTTAAGTATACATAGTGATACATCAAGCTGCCGTGTCTTACTTGGAGCCTTTCGTTCGGCGGAAATAGAATCGACCGAAGACACCTTTCAATCTGGATACAGTGATCAGCCCCAATGAGTTGAAGCATCTTTTGAGTCACACCGACCTGCAAATCGTAATTGTTTCGAGTAGTGAACCCAAGCACAGAGCAATCAATGATGTAACCGAAGCGTAGGTGACCCTCTTCGAGACTAATTGCATATTCGATAGGTGTACCATCCCAGCAGAGATTCGAAAACCTAGGACAGGGCGCTTCAATGTCAAAACCAAGAATGCATTCTGGAAGTGAGTCGAATATCAGAATACCAAGCAACTGATCCTTTGGCACATTCAGCGCACTGTACACACTTGTAAGAAACTCTCTAACAGAACTGCGCAACGAAGTTGTGGATGCCATAACCGTGTCTCCCGATTAGAGCCGCAACCAAAGGTTCAACTACACCGAGGCCTGTCGAGTGTCAGCCACGGTCAATTTGGGATCTGTCTGTCACGGGGCCATAAGACAACTGCAATTCCACGAAAGCTGTGATAGCCTCCTCAATCATTGCTCTCTGAAAATCGCAGAACCAGTCCGGCATGTCAGGCAGGTCGTGGCCCTCGAGAAAGCATACGCCCAGGCAGGGCTTACATATATTGACCGCCCAGCACTTTGCGCACTTTGTAGAATTCCATTTCTTCAGTTCAAGGAATTGCTGCCGAACTCTGAAGAGTCTCTCATAGTCCAACTCGGAGACATCACCCATCTCTGTGCCTGTTGACTGAAGCAGGTAGCACGGATATATTCGACCATCTGCATCGATGGAAACCAGATTGGTGCCAGCTTCGCAGAAATAGGGCCTTTGCTTGCCTTCGAGCAATGACTCGATTACAAACTGAATGCCGTTGACAACAAGAGGTGAATCACTGATCAGACTGAGTACACTGTACCGCACTAGTTGTTGAAAACACTCGATGATTTGCTCATTGTTAGCATCGGTGCGTAGCTGATGCCATTGACCAACAACGGGATGAATCACTAGATATCGGATGCCAAGTTCGCTAAGGCCTATTGCGATATCTAGAGGCTTGATTCCATTTGCCAGATGGAGGTTTGTGTACACACATTCAACCCGCACATCAATGCCACAACCAAGCAAGTGTTTGATGGTACCCAGAGCTCGGGAGTATGTTGGGCGGTTTCTCTTATCAGGCCTTAGTAAATCATGCACAGTGGCATTGCCATCAAGACTCACGAACACCGTGAATTGATGTTGCCGCAGAAACTCCGCAATCTCATCCCGCAATATCGTGCCGTTGGTCACTATCACAAACTTCGGACTGTCATGGTCATCATTTTCGAACAACTGGACTGTACCTTCAACTATGTGTCGTATTGAAGGAAAAGCAAGAAGAGGCTCGCCCCCTAGAAACTTAATCAGCTTGATATTGGAACAAGGTAGTGATTTTATGGCTCGGACTGCCCTCAATCCAGCCGGACCAGACAACGTAGCCTGCAAATTGCTGGTTCTACCGTTTTCTGTGGTTTTAGCACATCAGTGGGGGATGCCACCTGTTTTGGGCCGGTTTTTGTGGCACTCCGCCCTAGAAACGCCTTGTTTTTGCCCTGAAGTGGGGCTTCTTGAGCCAACCACAGAATCCGTTAGAATCAGGCAAATTGCTTGTTTGGGATGAATAACAATACGTGCAGTGGAGGTTGCATTGGCGTGTGACATTTAGGACAAGATGCTCGATTCTGCGGGCCTCTTTCTCTGTGCCTACCAGTTTAACAGCCGGCGGATCAAAGGAGCCCTTTGCCGTTGGTTCGTGAACTAGACCGGATGGGTGAGTTTTGTCCATGGACTCTTCGAAGTTGGCAAACAGCTCTGCGGCCTTGGCTGGCACAATACGAAGGTCGAGATTTATAGTATCGAAGAGGAGATTGCTACCCAAGACATGATACATGGCGCACCTCTTTCTCATGCACAAGCTGTATAATACAACATGCTAAGACAGATAGTCCATATTGGCATCTAGTGTGGGCCGCAAACCCGCTAGCTTGTGAAGCGCCTAGGGTTAGCCACAACCCCAGCCGCCGCACTTGGCGACTGCGCCTGCTATCTCCTTGATTTTCAAGACATCGTCAAAGGGCAATCTGACTATCAGGTCAGCTTGAGCCAACACGGCCTCTACTGGCGAAGCTGTAAGGCTCTTGGCTAACGCTGATGCAACTCGTTCCACTTCCTCGCCTTTCAGATGGCTGAAGTCAATAGTTGGTAAAGTAGCACCTGCCTGCCGGATCTTCTCAGTTTCCATGTTCGATTCTCCTCTCTAGTATTTGGGTTTGCGGCCCACACTAGACGCCAATACAGGATGCTTTCGAAATATTCATCTCGGTGTATTGGCACAATCTAGTGCATATCTGTGAGGAGCTATGCTGTCAGAGCTACACCCCTCATTGATACACTATAGTCCTTGCTACACGCGAGTCAATCATACTGGTTAAGGCACTATCTATGAATCGTATGTTGCCTTATTCGGGCCGTGAAGGTCGAAATTATGTCAATTGGCTGATCGCGGATTGACGGTTGAGCATCCCAATCATACAACTTTGGGTGTTGATACATACTGGCCTGTTTGGAGAGCCCGCCCAACGGCCCAAGGTCTGCGAAGTTCGCCACCAGGCAAATTTGGGCGTCAGCCCCTCTGCGCAGACCGGTGGTTAGACGAAGTGACCAGGCGTCTAGCCGCAGGCATTTTGACTAACGGCCCAAGGTCTGCGAAGTTCGCCGCCAGGCGAATTTGGGCGTCAGCCCCTCTGCGCAGACCGGTGGTTAGACGAAGTGACCAGGCGTCTAGCCGCAGGCATTTTGACTAACGGCCCAAGATACGCGAAGTTCGCCGCAGGCGAATTTGGGCTTTAGCCCCTCTGCGCAGATCGGTGGTTAGACGAAGTGACCAGGCGTCTAGCCGCAGGCATTTTGACTAACTACTAAATCTGCGAAATACTTCGCATACTACTCATCTGGCGCGTGGTATGCGAAGTACTTCGCATATCACGCACTCTTCACGATCAACTAAAATGGCACCTCTACCTCGATCACTTCATACACACCTCCATCTTTCTTCAGCGTCAGGTTGTCTAATGGGCTGCGAATTCTCCCAATGTCCCGGTTGCTCACGTGCGTGTACCGCTGCGTCGTGCGCACATCCTCGTGTCCCAATGAGAGCATAAGCCGCCGCTGCGGGGCTGGCAAGACACCCTTGCCCACCCTGACCTTGGCTGGCTTGCGACGCTGACCCTCCGCTGCGTAGCAGCGGTCGGCTTGTCGGGTAGCCAGGGGGCATTGCTGCCCCCCAGCCCCCTAGTACATCTGGGCGTAAATCCTTCGGTAGTTTCCGCCCGTTGGCACTACCCCAATATGTGGAGGAAAACGGACAAAAACGCCACTTTTGCCCACATCTGGGGGTAGTTCGGCGAATCGCTACAATGTCTAACCCCCGAAGGATTTCCGCCGTCGTGTACTAGGAACTGTGCATGCGACTTTCACCGCACACGGCTCAAGCCGCTACTAACGTCCCTTTCACAGGACGCGGCTTTGATACGTCCTAACCTCGGCTGTGGACTTGGCGGTGGCAATTCAGGTGTAGCAGTACCAGGTTGTCTAACCTGTCCTCTCCCCCTTCAACTCGTGGCCGGATGTGGTGCGTATCCCACTCTTCTTCCTCGGTGAGCACCTGACCACAAACGGAACATTTCCCGTGCTGTTCCACCCACAGTTGGAGCGTTTGCCTTTTCCCTCTGAGGCTCTCTTTGGTTTTCCACCTCAGTCGTTCCTCGAAGTAGTGCTCCCACTCCGGGTCATACGGGTTGGCTGCGCCTTTGATTTTCCGATGTCTCTTGATGGGGGTTCGGGCTGCCGAGTACAGATGCACCTGTCTCATCGTGCCATCGCCGTTCCGAACCTCTCCGCTGAACACCCAGTTTCGTGTGCCGACCGTCTTGAAATACTTCTGTTTGATCCAACTTTCGCTCTTATACCGGTGCTTCTTCCGTGCCCACCGGCGTATCATCCAGTGGATATGCCAATCCACCTTGTTGAAGGTCGCCTTGCTGACCACGTGGCGGTGGTAGTTAGCCCACCCTCGGATGACCGCGTTGAGTTGGATGACCAACGGCCCGGCGTTGGCCTGTGGATTGGCTTTCAGGATTGAACGTATCTTTCCAAGTAGGGCTTTCACGCTGCCGTCCGATGGCCGGATGAGCAGTTTCTGGCTGTACTTGCGCAAGTTTTGTCCCAGGAAGTCAAAGCCTTCATTGATGTGTGTGATGTGGGTCTTGGTAGTCGAGAGTCTGGCCTCGCGTGAGGCCAGAAATCCCTCCACCACCGGTTGTACTTTGTCCCCCAGCAGCTCTGCCGTCGTACCGGTGACGATAAAGTCGTCCGCGAAGCGAACCAGATGCACCTTGTTCTGGCTGCGCTGCCTCTGCGTCTGGCCGAACTGTCGTTGTAGTTCCGCTTCCAGTCCGTCGAGCGCCATATTCGCCAGTATAGGTGAAATGATTCCGCCCTGCGGCGTCCCGCTTTCCGTCGCGTGCCAACGGCCTTGCTCTACGTACCCTGCTTTCAGCCAACCTCGCAGCAGACTCTTGGGTAACGGGATGTGGGCCAACAGCCATTCGTGCCCCAGCGCGTCGAACGATCCATCAACTTAATACCCCCTTCAATGACCCACTGCAAGAGACTGTG
>CAYPOY010000323.1:0-6099 GCA_964412395.1 uncultured Anaerolineales bacterium
TGAGGAGCGAATTGACGCCGGAAAGCGACATTGACATCCTGGTAAAGTTGAAACCACGTTCCGAACGACCTCCCCTTGGCCTCCTCAAATGGGTGGCGTTGGAGGAAGAACTGAGTGAGAAGTTGAACCGCACGCCGTATTGAGCAGTATCTGAGTGATGTTTCTTATGACTGCTTCTTGCAGAACGGCCTCTTACAAGACGGGGTTATCCGCCAGATAACAATAATCGGCGAGGCTGCAAGAAGCGTCTCCGACGCCTTTCGGAACGCTCATCCAGAACGTATCATCTCAATATTTGGGGGCAACCATTTAGACCTCCGAGGTTTGGGCAGCGTATTTGGTTCGGAAAGCGAGCATCGTGCCACCAATCACTTTCTGGAGGGCACAAATCTATAAACCTCGGAGGTCTTGCCCCATATTATTGAAAAGATACTCCAGAACTCCCCTGGGGCGAAATGGTCGGAATGAGGAACAAGCTGATTCACGCCTACTTTGAAGTTGACTTCTCCACTGTGTGGGATACAGCCAAATTCGATCTGCCGCGCCTGAAGCAACAGGTTGAGCAGGCTCTTGGGGCAAGAGATAAATGAGCGCCAGATACAGAAAGGTCAACCAACTGCCCCTGCTGCAGCAGTGGCTCATCTTGAACCGTTTCTTCTGCCGCCTGTTCGGGTTTGACGACTTCAAGGGCCCTTCGACTGCGCTCAGGACAAGCTTGCGGGAATAACTGCGCAACGTCCAACAGGGCATCCCGGAGTTGGCTGATCAACTGGCGTAGAGGCGCCGTGGATGCAAGGCCAGGGGCGCTCTCCCGCCGTTGAACTGGAAAGCAACGTCGCAAACCCATGCGCAGGCGAGATGATGGCCCGCCATGGGCGTGACGACCACCGTTCGTCGCAAGACAAGCCCGCGGCCCCGCGCATGTAAACATCGCCTGCCGGCACCGGTCATGGTGGGGGAAGCGGGGCGGCGGGCGGCGTTCGTTTGTGCGAGGGGTGCCGGTGAGGGGTGCCGGTGGGGTATAATTGGGGGTGGGCCACTATTCACGGCTGAGGCAACAGAGGTAAACCTATGCCCACAACCGACGAGCTTGTCCAACGGCGTGCACCGGAGATCGCACGGGTAATCCAGACGGCAGCGGAGGGCTCCCCTCTGGAAGCCGACTTCCGCCGCCCGGTAGAAGAAGCCCTCGCTCAGTTTGCCGACGAAACAGGCGTGCCGCTCCGCACCCACCACGAATACACGCTGGCGACTGGCCGGGCCGACACCGTCTACAACCGGCTGGTGGTCGAGTACAAGCGCCCCGGTCACCTCAGCGAATACCGCAGCAATCGCAACAACGTCGCCGCCGTCGGCGAGGCGGGAAAACCCTTTCCACCCACATATCCCATCTCCACCAGGGTGGGATCGGTGAATGGTCTCTCTGAAGTTGTTCAGGTACGATGTGGCCTTCTGGTACTGCGCTCGCCCTTGGGTTGGCAAGGCCAGTTGACGAAAATGCGAGTATCAACGACAATATGGTTAGGCATGCTATCAGCTTCATACTCACCTCCGAGTGAGATGATTGTCCGCTGATAGTATGCCAGCAATTATCTCAATTGTCCAGGGACACTACCGAAATTCCCATCACCTACGACGGAGTTGTGGTAACCAAACGACGAGTGGACTTTGTCGTCTGGAACGACAGCGACGAGTTGCTGTTGGAGGTTAAGGCCAAGAGCGCCATCTTGCCCGAAGACATTGAGCAATGTCTGCTTTACCTGCATCAGGGTGGTTATCGGCTGTGTCTGCTGGTCAATTTTGGAGAGAAGCCTTTGGGTATACGCCGCCTCGTGCACACGCCCCAGGAAGACGACGAAGGACGCGAAAGGGTTTCGTGAGTTTCGCGAACTTGCGCGGCTTTCGCGATCCAGGGTGCGGGAGATCGAGGCGGAGGTTGATCGGCTGGCGGCGGAGTTGTGGGGGCTGAGCAAGCAGGAGTTGGAGGAGATTCAGCGGTCGTTGGAGGAGTTGGGGTAGCGAAGGCTGTGCATGAGCTAGGGGGCAACCGAATGATGAAGGAGTGGTTGTTGGAGACTGTTTGCGGAAGCATAGTGCTCAACCTGATCGCGGACTTGATAATGTGGTTTGTAGTTGTGCTTGCATCAGTAGTATGCTGGCGGTCGGGGCAATGCAAGGTACTTGCTCAGGCAAAACGGTTTTTTGGCGTCGATCAACATGCACAGATCCAAGTATACGTATCCGCGCACGAAGATAAAGAAACAAGCACAAAAAGCGTTATCACCGCCGAAGAATTCGAGGCTACTATTGAGCTGCACCGCCTTTGGGCAGTCTTATTCTGATGGGTGGACCAGTCCGCAACCAGATCACCAGGTTCTATCTGAAGACAAGCAATCCTTGGATAACATTCGACGACGCTAAGAAGAAATTCATGGTATGTAGAGGAGAACGAGCCGGAGAAGAACTAGACCCCTCTGACAAGCTAGCGGTCTTGGAAAAAATGATTGTCGGAGGGGAAGTTGTGCTTGTTGCCTTTGGATACGGAGAGATCCAAACGAAGATCGCTGTACGATATTTGGCATGTAATTGGAGAGAACTGGACAGGAAGCACGAAGACAGGGAATTTGGCGTTTGCTTGTCTGTCGATGACAAAGGCGAGGCTCAAGTGCTGTTGGAACTCACCGACCACAAAGAAACAGTCCCCGCTTAGCGGGGCATTAGCAGGACCTACATCCGCCACCGTAGACGGGTTCGGACCTGCACCTACATTTTAGCAGCAAGCAGACATCGTGTCAACAGCGAGTTGGGGATGATTTAAGGAGCCTGCAATGGCAAACCCACTATCCGGCCTCACCCCCGCGCTTGAGGTGCTGGCCCAAAACGTGGATATTCTGCCCGCGACGGGGCAGGCGGTGGAGGATTTGCTGCGCCCCGACCAGGAGGAAGTGGAAGACACATACCTGATGCGAGGCGACACGCGGATTGACACGTTGCTTGAGGCCCCCAACCGCCAGTTGTATTGTCCTGCGCCTCCTCTGCCCCGTTCTCAAGAATTGGTATTCCGCTACTTTCTCGATGGGTCAATTCGTTCCCATTTTATCGGCACGGCTGTCGAGAACGAGCGTACTACGCCTGTACTCATTGCCCAGATCGGTGCTGCCATCGTTGAACGTGATGGCGAGGGCAAGGTCCACTGCGCACGCTCAAAGCACCAAATGTTGCTTTTGCTCGCCAAGCCCCAGGTTTCTGACGCGGTTTGGGAGCGTCTCGACACAGCGACGAAGCAATCCAACATCGAGTTGGTGGACATTCGCGAGGAGGGTGAACGATTAAGCCCTTTGCCGGACTCGGCAGATTCGAGGGCGCGGGCAGGTGGTGTGGCCAACGCCAGGATGAGGAGCCTGGAGAACAAGCTGGCCCAAGAGCTAGGAGACGAGCGAGGCGATGACGAATGGCTAATCGTAGATGGCTCGTTACGTCTCAAAGGACTCCCTCAGATTCCTCGTACTGTTGCGGTTGCCAAGTCCTTCAGCAAGCAACCCCAGTTTCGGCTGGGACGAGGTCCCAGGCGCCAGGCCCTGCCTGTCACCCGTCTACTGATGGGCCTGGAGAATGCCCACCGTACAGCAGCTTTCAGCTCCCGAAATGGCTCGGTCGCCTTCTGGTACGTTAGACTGCGGGAACAAGGACAGGTCGAGTATCCACTTATGGGGGTTATCAAGGTGGAACTGGCCAACCTGGGTACAGAGCCGGTGCCTAGCCCGCTGGTTGATCGTCTATCACGGGCGCTGGTCGCCGAACGGCACGTCACGCCCCACGGGCGCGACCGGCGCTGGCACGTCCATCTTTACCCGATCTACCTGGCCGAGCAGGTCATCAAGAACGGTTTTCTATCACCGTGGACATTGCTAAACTCACCGACGAGGAGCAAACATTGGTCTTTGGCGACATTCTGCGCACGGTGTACGCGCTCTACGCCGAAGAGGGCACCGAGGAGTACGAGTTGCCCAGGAAGGTTATCATCTTCGTGGACGAGTTGAATAAGT
Source organism: uncultured Anaerolineales bacterium (assembly GCA_964412395.1). Lineage (GTDB taxonomy): Bacteria > Chloroflexota > Anaerolineae > B4-G1 > B4-G1 > CAYPOY01. The sequence goes on from CAYPOY010000323.1 coordinate 4,047, forward strand.
ACGCCCCTGCCCGGGAGCGCAGTTCGTCCATCCTGGAGCAAGTCCTGGACATCGCCGAGCGCGGGCGGTCGCTGGGCGTCATCCTCATCTCGGCGCAGCAGTTTATGAGCGCCGTCCACGGGCGAGTGACCGGAAACGCCGCTACGCTGGTCGTCGGCCGCAGCGGGTCCGCTGAGTTGGCTGCACCAGCGTACCGTTTCCTGAACACAGACGTGCGGGGCAACCTCACCCGTCTCTCGAAAGGAGAACTGCTGCTTAGCCACTCCATCTACCGGCAGCCGGTGAAGATCATCTTTCCCAGGCCCGCGTTCAAGCAGCAGAGTTGATGCTTGGTCTCAGCGGACGAGGCACAGGGCGGCGGCGTCCAGGGCAGCAACCGTTCGGCTGAGACTTCGGCGAGCTCAGTCGAGCCGCGCTCACGGCGAAGCCTCGGCCACGGCGCGGAGTTATGCGACTACGAATTACCAATCTACCAACCAATGTGGTATAATTTGGCCCGATGGCCGAGTTTGTCCATCTCCACGTGCACAGCGAATACTCGCTCCTCGATGGCCTCAGCAGTTGCCGGAAACTGGCCGAGCGTGCCGTCGAACTGGACATGCCAGCCCTGGCTCTCACCGACCACGGTGCGATGTACGGCGCGATCCAGTTCTACAAGGCGTGCCGGGCGACCGGCATCAAGCCAATCATCGGCATGGAGACATACCTGGCTCGCCGAGGTCGCCAGGACCGAGACGCGCAGCGCGACCGCAAGTCCTACCACCTGGTGCTCCTGGCCCAGAACGACACCGGCTACCACAACCTGATGCGCCTGGCGACCATCGCCCAACTGGAGGGCTTCTACTACAAGCCGCGCATTGACAAAGAGGTGCTGGCCGAGCACGCCAGCGGGCTTATTGTCCTCTCTGGCTGCGGCACCTCCGAGGTCCCCCGCCTGATCCGGGCCGGCCAACTTGACCAGGCACGCCGCACCATCGCCTGGTACCGCGACGTCTTTCCGGGCCGGTACTACCTGGAACTCCAGGAACACGACATCCCTGAGCTGACACAGGTCAACCGCCAACTGATCGCGCTCGCCCGCGAGTTTGACCTGCCGCTGGTCGCCACCAACGATGTGCACTATGCCCGCCGTGAAGAGGCTCACATCCACGACGTGCTGTTGTGCATCCAGACCGGCAAGACCGCCAACGAACCGAACCGTATGCGCATGGAGGGCGACAGTTTCTATCTCAAAAGCGCCGAGGAGATGGCGGTGCTCTTCTCCGAAGTGCCTGAGGCATTGACCAACACGCTGCGCATCACGGAGATGTGCGAACTGGAATTAAAGTTTGGCCATTACCACCTGCCTCCCTTCGAGGTGCAGGGAGGACACGACGCGCAGTCCTACCTGCGTCACCTGTGCGAGGATGGATTACAGCGACGGTACGCAGTCATCACCCCCCAGATTCGCGAGCGCCTCGAGTACGAACTGGACATCATCCACCGCATGGGCTTCGACACCTACTTCCTCATCGTCTGGGACCTGTGCCGTTTCTCCCAGGAGCAAAACATCTGGTGGAACGTGCGAGGGTCGGGGGCCAGTTCCATCGTCGCCTATAGCCTCGGCATCACCAATCTGGAACCGCTGCAGCACGGCCTGATTTTCGAGCGCTTCCTCAACCTGGGCCGCGTGACTATGCCCGACATTGACCTGGACTATCCCGACGACCAGCGGGACCAACTGATCCGCTACACCATCGAGAAGTACGGGCATGAGCAGGTGGCCCAGATCATCACCTTCGGCACGATGGGCGCCAAGGCGGCCATCCGGGACGTGGGACGGGCGCTCGACTACCCTTTGCCAGAGGTGGACCGCATCGCCCGCCTGGTGCCGGCCGGCCCCAAAGTCAAACTGGATCGGGCGTTGCAGGAAGTGCCCGAACTGCGGGAGGCTTACGAGACGCAGGAGCACATCCGGCGACTGATTGACACCGCGCGGGGTGTGGAGGGGAACGTGCGCCATGCCAGCACCCACGCCGCTGGCGTCATCGTCTCCGACGTGCCCCTGGTCGAG
>CAYPOY010000324.1:0-6092 GCA_964412395.1 uncultured Anaerolineales bacterium
GCACCCCGGTCGAAAACCGCCTCTCGGAACTGTGGTCCATCATGCAATTCCTCAATCCCGGCTACCTGGGCTCGCAGAAATCGTTCCGCACCCGCTTCGCTTGGCCCATCGAGCGATACCAGGACCCAGAGGCAGCGGCGCGGCTGCGGAAATTGATCCAGCCTTTCATCCTGCGGCGCGTCAAGACCGATCCAACCATCATCCAGGACCTGCCGGAGAAACTGGAAAACAAGGTCTACTGCACGCTGACGCCGGAACAGGCGACGCTCTACCAGGCGGTGGTCGAGGATGCGATGCTCCAGGTGGAGGAGGCGGAGGGCATCCAGCGGCGGGGGTTGGTCCTCTCGATGCTCCTGCGGCTGAAGCAAATCTGCAACCATCCGGCGCAGTTCCTGGGCGACGGCTCCGCTCTGCCAGACCGCTCCGGCAAACTAGCTCGCCTGGGGGAGATGCTGGAGGAGGTGCTGTCGGTGGGGGAGCGGGCGCTAGTCTTCACCCAGTTCGCCGAGATGGGTGCGCTCCTCCAGACACATCTGCATGGACTGCTCGGTGGGGAGGTACTGTTCCTCTACGGAGGCACACCAGCCAAGCAGCGCGACCGGATGATCGCCCGCTTCCAGGAGGAGCGGCACGGCCCGGCGATCTTCGTCCTCTCGCTCAAGGCTGGTGGCCTGGGGCTCAACCTGACCCGCGCCAACCACGTCTTCCACTTTGACCGCTGGTGGAACCCGGCGGTGGAGAACCAGGCCACCGACCGGGCCTTCCGCATCGGGCAGACGCGGGACGTGTGGGTGCACAAGTTCGTCTGCGGCGGCACGTTGGAGGAGCGGATTGACGAATTGATCGAGAGCAAGAAGGCACTGGCGGAGAGCGTCATCGGCACAGGGGAGGCCTGGCTGACGGAACTGAACACCGACCAATTGCGGGAACTGGTCACACTGAGTCGGGAGGCAGTGGGAGACTAACCCAGATTGGAGGGCAGGATGAGTGTAGATACGCAACAACTGTCAGCAGTACTGGAGAAACTAACACCTGAAGAGAGCCGGATGGTGTTACTGTTTGCTGATTTCCTGGCCCAGCAGCGCAGACACGCTATAGATGAACACACGGCACGGCGCAAGGTCAGCGCATGGCTGGTGCAAGAAGTCGGCAACCTTCTGATGGGGGGGGAACCTCGCTACATCGCGGGTGAGTACCCCGTGTGGCGGGTGCCGGTGGTAGTCAGTTATGGCCGCCGTGGGGTGGCCGCTTTCGTAGACGTGGATGCTCGAAACGGTACATTGCTGGTGCACGAACAAACACCGCAGGAGATCATTGCCAATGTCCAGGCCATGGTTGGCAGTCCCTCACCGGACTGAGGAGCTTACCGGCGGGTGCTTGCTGGCATGCTGCCAGTTGTGGTCATTGTCTCTGTACGGACAGGTGAGTTGCCTTACTGGGAGGAGGATGTACCGCATGCTGTCGTCGTGGTTGGGATTGACACGGCGACGGAAGTTGCATACGTCAACGATCCGGCGTTCGAGCATGCGCCGATCGCGGTTCCGGTGGGCGATTTTGTCCTGGCGTGGGATGCTCTGGGCAACCGGTGCGCGATGATAGGCCGGAGCACAGAGCGGGAGAGCACCGAATGAGCCGCAGGAGATACAGCAACTACTGGGGCTACTTCCCCAAATCCAAACCAATCCCGGTCGAGGATGGCATCAAGGCGCACACACAGCGCGGGCAGTTCGGGAAGAATTGGTGGGCGCGGCGCTGGATCGAGGTACTGCAATCCTTCGGCTGGAGTAACCGCTTGCAGCGCGGTCGCACCTACGCCCGCAAGGGCCAGGTGCTGAACATTGACGTGCGCCCGGGGCGGGTCAATGCCCGCGTGCAGGGCTCCCGCCGCAAACCCTACACCGTGCGCATCGAGATCGCGCCGCTGAGCGACGATCAGTGGGAGCAAGCAATTGACGCCATGGCTCAGCAGGCACTCTTCGCCGCCCAACTTCTGGCGGGCGAGATGCCACCGGAGATCGAGCAGGCATTCCAGGCTGCCGGTGTCTCCCTCTTCCCCGCCAGCCACGACGTCGCGATGAGTTGCTCCTGCCCTGACTGGGCGGTCCCTTGCAAGCACATCGCCGCCGTCTACTACCTGCTGGGAGAGGAATTCGACCGTGACCCGTTCCTCCTGTTCATACTGCGGGGCCGCACCCGCGAGCAGGTGATGGAGGCGTTGCGGGCCCGCCGTGCCGCCAGCGCCCCGGTCGCCGAGGAGGCTGCGCCAGAGGAGGAGCCGGAGGCCCAGGCGGAGCCGCTGGAGGCGGACCTGCCCCACTTCTGGGAACCGCAGGAGAGCCTGGGGGGCTTCCGCGTGACCGTCTCGCCGCCACCGGTGGAGACCGCGCTCCTGAAGCGGCTCGGTCCACCCCCCTTCTCCCGTCGCCCCGAGGCGTTCGTCGGCGCGCTCACCCTGGCCTACGCCGCCGTCACCGACCGGGCACTGGCGCTGGCTTTCGGAGAGGATCAGCTTGCGAATGGCGAATGGCGAATAGTGAATGGCGAATAGTGAATGGCGAATAGCGAACAGGCCTCTCTCGCAATAGTCGCCCTGCTCCTTGGCCTGCTTGTAGGCACGGGCTGTGCGCCTATCCCCACCGCTACTCTCTCCCCTACGTCCACTACACCGCCGACGGACACCCCGACGCACACGCCCTCCCCAGTCCCTACGGCCACACCTACCCTTACCCCTACATCCACCCCAACACCTGCCGCTACGGCGACCTCTACCCCCACCGCTACGCCTGTCCCGCCTACTGCCACACCTGCTCCTACCTCCACACTCGCCCCGCCTACTGCCACGCCCGCGCCACCGACCGCCCCGCCGGCACCTGCTCCGCCTCCCTTCGTCCCTGTTCCCCCATCCGGGCGGGCATTCGCTACCCTGGACGACTTCTGGGCCGGGGCTGCCGAGTGGGTGCTGGAATCGTTTGACGTGGGCCTGCCCGTGGGCGAATCGGACACCGTCTACCGGGGCGGAGGTGAGTTCTGGTCCTATCTGCACGCCAGCCACCGGTCGGCGGGCGTGATAGATAAGTGTGGCGATCCCGTCCCCTTCCCCGGCTGCGTCACGTTGTGGAAGAGCCACGACGGGGGGCTCCACTTTGCCCTCGAAAGTCCCCGCTGCCTCTTCCCCTGCACTGCCTGTCCGTGCGACTCCGGGCTGGACCACGTCCAACAACAGCAATACCCGCGCGTCTTCTTCGATACTGACAGCGTCTACATCGTCTACGAGTGGGGAGCGGGCACCTCCCTACGTACCTCCGCCGATGGCCTCCAATGGTCGGCCGAGGCTCGCGTGCCCGGCACCGGGGCATGGCATGCCGAACAGGGCTCGTGCACCGAGGCAGAATCCATCGGCAAGCACCCCCACATCTACTCGGAGCTGGAGTTCGAGTGCCTGGTGGGCGCGCCGCCGGGTATCTACATCGAGGGCGACTTGCTCTACGTCTTCGTCGGCCTGGGGCGAGCGCCAGGACACATGGGCTGCTACGTGGGCGACAAGTACGCCGGGGCGGGGGGCTTGCGCAAGTGCGCGTCCAACCCGCTCTTTGGAGCGGAACTCGGCTACGGGCCGGTAGATGCCCTGGGAGCGGCGGCCAACCCCTACTTCGAGTTCCGCACCATCTCCTCGGCCGACGTGGTGCAGGTGGGTGACCACTGCTACATGGCCTACGAAGGAGTGCGCGGCCCCAGCGACCCCACCGTCGTGGACGACCAGTTCGGGCTAGGGTTTGCCCGCAGCGTGGGGCCGGCCATTGACGGGCCGTGGGAGAAGTACCCCGGCAACCCGGTGATTATGGACCTGGCCAACAATTGGGGCATCGGCCACGCTGATATCGTCATCGTCGGCCCGGCCACCTACTTATACACGGCCACCTCGACCACCACTCGTGGGCGTTACGTGCTAGTACGGCGTCAACAGCTCACGAACCGCTGAACCGGAGGAAAACTATGCCCCCATCCATCCACCACATCGCCATCGCCGTCCACGACCTGGACGCGGCACTGGCTTTTTACCGCGACATCCTGGGGCTGGAGGTAACCGAGCGCCACGAGGTACCCGAGGAGGGGGTCGAGATCGCCTTCCTGCCCGCTGGCGAGGGAGAGATCGAGTTACTCAGGCCTCTGGACAAAGAAAGCGGCGTAGCCCGCTTTTTGGAGAAGCGCGGCGAGGGACTTCACCATGTCTGCCTGGCGGTGGAGGACATCGAGGCGGCAATGGAGCAGTTACGGGCGGCCGGGGCGCGGCTGTTGAGCGAGGGGCCTCGCGTCAACGTTCATGGCACCCGTTACGTCTTCGTCCATCCCAAATCTGCCCACGGCGTGCTGCTGGAACTGTACGAGGCAGCGGAATGAGGATTCGGTATGTCGCCCTGCTCGCGTCGGGCGAAGAGGTGCAGGGGGAAAACAGCCAAGAAAACAGGGGCGCGATGACCGCGCCCCTGCGTGTTCAGCTAAACGGCTCAGTGCCCGGTATCCCTTTGAGCCTTAGGGATGGCGAAGATGAAGCGGCTTCCGCTCCCCTCCGGACCGTCTTCGACCCAGATGCGCCCGCCGTGGGCCTCTACAGCCATCCGGCAGAAGGCCAACCCAAGCCCTGACCCTCTCCTGGTTCCCATCTGTCCCTGCACCTGAGTAAACTTCTCGAAGATGCGCGCCCGCTCCTCTAAAGGAATACCGGAGCCGGTATCTGCCACCTCTACCCGCACCTCCTCCGCCTCGGGATGAGCTTCCACCCACACCCGCCCCCCGCTGGGTGTGAATTTGAGCGCGTTGTCCAAGAGGTTGAACAACACCCGCTGAAGGACATCGTGGTCGCCCAGAACCATGGGCAGGCCCGCCGGCAGCCGGCTCTCCAGCGTCACATCGTCGGTCTTGGACAGGGGACGCTCTTCCGCCATCACCTCTTCGATCAGGAGGGTCAAGTCCAGCGGCAGGAGCTGGAGCGCCATCTCTCCCTCCGCCAGGTGGGCGATGTCCAGCAAGGTGTCCACCAGACGCCGCATCCGCCGTACCGACCGCTCCATCGTCTCCATCACCGTGGTCACGTATTCCGGCTCAGCCTCAGCGACTGGCGTGCGCCTCAGCAAGTCCAGACCAGTAGAGATCACTCCCAGGGGACTGCGGAGATCGTGAACGATCATGTCGGCCAACTCCTCTCGCAGGCGCAGAAGCTCCTCTAGCTGCGCTTTCTGAGAGCTTAGTGCCTGAACCCGGTACACGGCCTCCCGGTACGACCGGCCGAGCGTGACCCGCACGACGTCCGCATCGGTGAGCCGGTCACCAACCGTGCAGATAACCTCCGCCGCCAGGGCCGGTGCCTCCTTCAGGGCTCGGCGGAAGTTGGCCTCGGAGATGTGGATGACATGGGATTCCTCCCCGGCGCTCACCGTAGTTGCGCGGGGCCGTCCAGTAGTGGCCCCGAGCTCACCCACCATCTCTCCTGGCGCGATAACCGCAAGAAGATAAGAGTCGTCTTGCTCCTCCCGGTAGACTCCCAGTCGCCCCCTCTTGAGGTAGTACACACCATCGCTCACCGAGCCCTGGCGGAACAACACCTCGCCCGGGGAGAGCTTTCTGTCCTTCCCATACTGTTGCAAGATCTCGTCAAGCTTATTCATCTTAACACCAACCAAATCAAGTTGCTGTCGTTCATCTTCCTCCATCATTGAGGGGCCCACCACGCATGAAATGTAACGCGTAAGTGTGAGCGTGACTACGTTTTACACTTGAATGTCATAGCAGACTCCACCCATTTCGCAGATTTCAAGTGCACCTGGCATAGTATAGTTTAAGTTCGCGTGAAAGTCAAACCTCCGTGCTCACTCACGTAAAATGAGACCGAAGCGGTATGGTTAGCTCAATTGACTTCCTTGACAGCCATTGGTAGTGTGTTATCATAAGATTGGCGCTCAGGTCGGCCAGGCGGTCGCGCCCTCCCCTTCGTCCCCCCCACTGGGGGGGAAAGAGGAGGGGCACAGGGCGAGGAAAGTCCGGGCTCCACAGGGCACAGTGCTGGGTAACACCCAGGCGGGGTGACCCGACGGAAA
>CAYPOY010000325.1:0-6022 GCA_964412395.1 uncultured Anaerolineales bacterium
TGACCCCAGTCATACCACTTGACAGGCGATACAGCATCTGACCCTCTTCTCTGTGTAGACGCCGTTGAGGAGCTGCATCCCACGAGACAAGTTGGCTTCAGGCGTTTCGATGAGTAGGTGGTAATGGTTGCTCATCAGGCAGTACCCATGACAGATCCAGCCGTACCTAGCGACGACATCACTCAGAATCTCTAGGAATCGAGCCCGGTCCTTGTCGTCGAGGAAGATGTCTTCTCGCGCATTTCCACGGCTGGTGACGTGGTAAAGGGCTCCTTCGTATTCCAATCGCAATGGTCTTGCCATGACATCGCAAGACTGTCACGAAGAGCATCGAAAATAAAGGCCTGGCCCTCTTCTCCTTGCTTTTCTCCTTGACCCTTTTCTCCTCTTGAAGGAACTGCGAAGCAGCTCCCAAACTGCTCAGTCAAAGACTGAGCAGCCGTCTACTCATCAACGAGGGCGCTCCCGTCTCCGTACAAAATTCAATGGTAGACCCTCATACTCTCTAGCCCTTCCCTGTATCGGACTTTCACCAACTACACACCTCCGACTTTTGACGGCGCTTTCGAAGATCTGCCCCCAGGCGCAAGCGCTAAGTCATATATCAGCAATTCCTGTATAACCACATTAACCGTCAAACGCAATATGTGCTTCAATAGTTGTGCCTTCTGTGACAAACACTTTCCGCTCGCATTGGCCCACCCTGGGATTCGTATAAGGAGTAGCGCTTATCCAGACCTCGCCTGGGAACGAGGTGAATCTAAGCACATCGCCTGGTTGAAGTGTGTCCTGAAACTCGGTATGGACAAACACCCAGACAGGGTAAGAAGAGTCATTGTGAACCTCGACCCATCCCTGCAGCTCTGATAGCGCCTCGGTCACAGCTTGGGCTACCGCGCTTCTAAGTCCCTCTTGTGTAGTTGCCTCGTAATACTCACCGCCAGTGGTAGTGGTTATGGCGCTCAGTAACGCTCTTCCCTCTTCCGTAATACCGTATCCAACGCCATAAACCTTGATCTCACATCCGACAAGTTGGCTAGCCACCAGCGTCGCATCGCCTCCACAGTTGTCCGCGCCGTCCGTAATAAGCAAGATTCTCCTTGTACTATATCCAGTAACGTCCTCGCCTGCTTTCTCAAGTGCATCTGTTATTGGGGTGCTGTTATCAGCGTAGATGAGGGAGATCATATCCTCAATTTCGCGGTTGTGGGCTAGATCGTTGCTGGGTCCAAATCCAACTACGAGCTCCGACACGCAATTTGGGATGTTCCAACCAAACACCCTAAGTGCGGTATCTAGCTTGGAACTAATAATCCGAGGAAGCAGACTCAGGAGATGGTTTTTCGCTCCTTCAATCTTTTCCCCTTCCATACTACCTGAAGCGTCGAGAATTACTACAAGGCCAACTTTCTCATCCGAGCTGCCCTGTGCGACATATCCGGTCATTGCTAGGCCAGCGAAAAGAACACCTATAACGATCAAGCTAACAGTCAACAGCATGCTACTCTTCCCTTTGCGCATTTGTGCCTCCTCAAAACTGTAGAAGTTGCTCCTCAAATCGTGGTACTACTTCCCTGGGTTTGACTCTCCTCACCTCTTCTCAAGTGGCTGGTCTTCCCAGTGAGATGGACTAAGGGAGCAAACCTTGATCTGTTGGTTTTCGCGGCTCGAGAAGCGAAGTTTACGGCGCAAAACACCTTTTCATCCTACCCCTTCTCTGTACCATTGTTCAACCCGAAAGTCTGAGCATTCTATGTAACTACTTTAACCTTCCGAGTCTCCTGTTTAATTGAATCGGGGACGGAATAGCAGTGTGTTATTCTTCCGATTAGCCGCGCTGTCTTGCTGGCCGTCAAGTAACCAATAGCCTTTTAAGGTTCCATTTTCTTGGAGTATTAACTTCAAGATGCCGCGCTCTGTTATTGCAGCATCTGTGTATTTCTTGTCTCTAGTAACACCTTTCCACCATCTTAGAGATACATTCCCTTTGGCATCAATCGTACCCTCTACCTGACCCACCTTTAGATCCCTTGCTGGGCCATGTCCCGTGAACCACGAGTCGATCTGAAATCCTCGATCGCTCGGAATCCAACCAAACAGCCCCGTAACCTTACTTCCGGTTTGCTCCAAGCTTACCGATCCCCAGGCATCTCTTGTCCATGCGAAAGTATACCAGGTACCTGTACATGTTGGAGTTGACCTGAGCTTACGACACATCGAAGCCAGTTCCACTTGTTGCTTCTGTGCTTGATGCGCAAGGTCAATCAGCTTTCCATAGGCGCGCCACTGGACCTTGCTTATAGCAAGTTGTTTCATGGACCATGCTGTATCTTTATCAAGGTTGTTTTCTACGGCTAGCTTATCAGCTGCATTCGTTACCCCAACCACCGCCTTAGCGATCCCCCCCAAGACCAGTCCCATTACGCGCTTGGTTAGCTGGGCTTTGAAAGCCAGTTTGGCCGCTTCCTTTCGTGCCGTGTCCTTAAGGATTCCCATCAGATATCTCCCGAACATCGGCACTGAGTACTTAACAAATGCCGACTTTGCCCCCACCTTTGTTGCTACCTTAATAGTGTACCCGAAGGCGTACTTGCTGCCCTCCTTTACGACAAGTTTGATCGTCATGTCTTTAAAGAGCGCCTTGGCAGCTGCGTTCACTGCTTGTAGGCCAGACGCCACGGTAACTACGGTGAGAGTCAAGTTTCCGAAATCGTACAGCCCTTTAGCTAGTCGCAGAACGTCCTGTCTGGATTTAAGCAACCCGCTCCATCGTTGGATATCCTTTAGTAGTATATCGCGCCTTAAGACATCCCACTGCGCTCTTTGCTGCTCGATCTCACGGAGCCGATCGTGGTACGCTCGTAGCGCTATGTCTATTTTCTTGTCCCTTTCGTCCGTACTCTTTGTCGAATCCAGAAGAGCGAGTTGTGTGTTTAGCAGGCCAACTCCTAAGCCAAAGCCCATCGGGGGTTGAATGAGCTGGCGATACTGTGCAAGCTCCTCCTCTTGCTTGTCGAGAACTCCCTCAAACACTAGAACAGGATGGCAGTCACTCTTGTAGAGCGCCAAAAGGGAATCGTATGGATCACTCCTTGAGTCAAGAAAAGACAGGATGAATGTGTCGCTAGACCCATCCCCACTCAAGTCAACATATAGGCTCTCATCCTCGGGGAGAGAGCTTTCGTCAGGGGTCAGCCGTACGTCAACAAACAATGGCACGTTCACGTCCAGAATCCCATCTCCGTTGAAGTCAAGAGAGTCCCAGAGCTTTTCCAAGGCCTGCCTTTCGAGGTTTGACCGATCGGACAGTAGCGTATATGCATCATCGTAAAGGATAGTCTCTAAAGAAGTATCCAATTCAACTGTAAGAACATTGTCGAACTGCAGTGAATTGGTTCTAGAGAAATCATAAGCTTGAAGCACGTCAAGAGGAATTCCCAGACAGTCTGCCATTCTAGTTGGAGGCATACCTAGTGTACAGTCCGTCCGAGATATAGCCATTTCTAGGTCTTGTATGCTGAGAAAACCATCGGGCTCAAGGCCAAAGGCGTTTTCAAAATCTCGGACAATGAACTCGTCAGTACCTAAAAGATGATCAAGATCCGTTACTTTGTCAAACATATCATGAAGTGCTTCGATGTCTAGATAACCATCTGTACCCACTTCTCTGATGAACCGTACAAAAGATTCATCGGGGAAACCTGCCCACTCGGCTATATGGTAGTAGCGTTCTTGCTTTTCGATAGCGCCAAGATATGGTTCCATTGAGAGATCGAAAACCAAACCCTCGATGTACTTACTAGCTGCAGCCCAAGCTTCTTGAAGGTCGGCCCAAAGTGGAATCCAAGGAACATCTTCGGCGGAAAGCCTTTGAATTTCTTGATAGAGGCCAGCTCTTTTCTGTTCATCAACGGTGGACAAAGCTTCCTGCATCATCTTCTCGTACCTTTCGTAGTTCGGGTGGTGGTTGAAGAAAGTACCGAACGGCTCTGGCCATTTTGTGGTGAACGGTGCTAGGAATTCGGAAGCATCGAGATACTCCGGGTACCAGCCGTGCAAGAACATATCCAAAGCACCCTGGGCCCTACGCTCCTGGTAGACCTCCCATGTCAGCGCTTGAAGGGTAATCCGCACCATCCCAGTCTCCTCGATGGAGTGTTCTAAGACAGTGGCCACGTCCCCCTCGCTAGTCACGTAGTAGGAACAGGAAGGGTACCACAGGTTGATTTCCAGGGGATTGTCTTCGGAGTACCCTGCTTGCCGCAGAAGCGCTCGAGCCTGCTCAAGATCGTACTCTGGGAAAACATTGATAGAAGCTCCAATGGGGGGACAACCTTCGGGTACCATGGAGTAAATGGGCTGGTTCAGGTCATTAGAAAGAGCAATGATGGCATCCCGATCTACGGCGTAACTAATGGCTTGTCGCACAAGACGTTTATCTACCGGTGGTCTGCTGACGTTGAACAAGAGGTAACGGATGTGAGTACTCGGACCGACAACAACCTGGAGATTTGGATTCTCACGGAGTGCTCCAATGTCGTTTTGGGTCAACCCGCGAAAGGCTACGTCAATATCCCCAGCCTGTAGCGCGGCACTGACCGTTGCGCTTTCGCTATACAACTTCCAGACGATCTTTCGTGTTGCCGGCAGCGAGCCGAAGTACTCGTCGTAAGCCTCAAGCGTAACATATTGATCTGGTACGTGCTCCACGAGTTTGTAGGGGCCAGTTCCTGCGTATTGGCCGTTCGCAAAGTTGTCCATAGGGGTACTCTCTGGGGAGTAGATTAGGGCTGAGGCAGTGTAGTCTGTCATCCGGACAAGGAAGGTAGCGTCGGGTTTCTTCAACATGATTTGAAGCGTGAGGTCATCGATGACCTCTATATTGTCTATTAGGTCCTTGATCAACCGAACCATACCATTGGGGCCATTCAACCTTATAGTACGTTCCAGTGACCATTTCACAGCATTTGCATCACAAACCACCCCATCCCAGAAGGTAATCCCAGGCCGGATATGAAAACTATACGTAAGCCCGTCGTCGGAGATGTCCCATGCCTCAGCAATTGCAGGAATCAGCTCGTTTGTGCCTGGCGCAAGGCCCACAAGTGCTTGCGTCGTGTGCCGCAAGATGTGCCAAGTGAAAGGATCTCTAGAGTTTGCAAAGGAAAGTTCAGTAATTCGATTCGTGGTTCCAAGGATTATGGCGTTCTGCGATGCAGATGTTGCTAAAGCGAAAGCAACCACCAGAAACAGCAGAGACAGAAGCGCGCCTTTTCGCATATCGTCCACCCCCTAAATGTAAGTTCTTAATTTCAGATCTTGATTTGTGACTTTCCTCTTTCTGGGCGAGGCCAGAGCAAGATCCCTAGTACCATCCTGAATGTACATGCTATACTCATCTCCTTATCATTCAGCCGCATCGACAATCTGTGAGCTCAGTATTTGCTTTTCGCTTTTCACCTCCTCTGATTAGCTTCTGTAGCGATGCCCACCTCCATCTCACCCCGCACTCGGATCGAGAACCTGCCCCACGAACAAGATAGTGTTGGTTTCGATGTCGCGGGTCAGGAAGATGAACGGGCAGTTGAGTTTCGCTAGTCCCCGGGGGCAGGCCTTGTTTCTTGACTTTTTTCTCTTCCTGGCTCCTGCTTCAGCAACATCGCTTTTTCTCTCTGAATATAGTCGCCAATCTCACCTCCTTAAACGCAGCATTAGACACGCTCTACAGCAATATAGCACTAAGAAAAGATCGGTGTCAAGTTGTGATAGGAGTATCAAGTATCAGGGCTGGCTCTGAGAGACATGCTCCAGGAGGTTTCCTGCGTGATTCTTTAAAGCCAATGATCCGGGTACGACCTACTGAAACCAAGCACCGCGAAATCGCAGGGCTTTTGACTCCCACGATTGGGGGTCGATCTCAAGAACCGCGATCTGCCGCTTAAATCCGGGATCGATTCCGCCAATGAGGTAGAGCTTGCCAAGCGTTGACACGGCGGCTCGGTCGGCCGCTGGCTCAGGAAGA
>CAYPOY010000326.1:0-5999 GCA_964412395.1 uncultured Anaerolineales bacterium
TGGTGGTTGACGTGACGGTGACGTATGGCGGCTTGACAGGCACGACACAGACTTTTTTCCTGCCGTGGTGGTAGGATCAATTGGAGGCAAAAAGCCCGCTATCAAGCGGGCTTTTTTGTTTGGATCGCCTACAGAGTACCCGTACTGGGGTCAGCTATTGGGGAACGATGATGACCGTGATGGGCAGGACAACATACTCATCACCTGTTTCAGTCGAAGCTCGCCCGGTCGCCGGATCGTACAGGCCAACCGCGATCTTCGCTGGCCCGCTGTAAGCAGCGTCGTAGAAGACCATCTCGTGCAGGTCCACGATGGTCTCACCGAGGGGCCAGGTGGTCATAGGGCGGGTGCCGCCTGCCGGAGCACCATCGTGTTGTGCGATGAGGCGTCCATCTTCCGACAAGAAGAGATGGGTGAATACCAGATAGTCTATTGGGCTGGCTCCCTCCAGTGCCCGCCAGTAGAGGGTAAGCGGCAGAGGCTGTGCTGTGGTGACCTCGGTAGCCGGCAGGCTGTAGCCGACCAGTTCTGCAAAGTCGCCAAAACGGACGTGTATCTCACCCGAGGTAGCAGCCGCTGGCGTATCGGTCGGTGCCGGAGTGGGTGTCTCGGTTGGCTCCGGCGGAGGAGGGGAGGGAACCAGCGTGCTCGTGACCGTGGAGGTGAAAGTCGCTACCAGAGAGCCGAGCGTGGGACTGGGAGTGGGTGTCATGCCGGGAGTGGGAGGCTTCACGCCGGCTGATGGCGTAGACGTTGGAAGTGGGGTTCCTGGACTGTGGCTGGGCAGGACAAAAGTGGTGCTGACAAAAATGACTGCCCCAATGGCGATGAAGACAAGGACCATCGCCCAGGACTGTATAATTCGTGCAGTAGCAGTCTCCCGCTCAAGCGTGAACAGCGCCAGGCTCCGTTCCCGTTGGGCAGTTAACGCACGCACCACATATGTGACCATGCCGATGGCACACGCAGCGTAGAACACCCAGGCGTGTTCTACCAGCCATTGGAGGAGAATTGTCATAGTGCCTTCAACACCCCGCGAATGATGGCTGCCAGCCGTGGTACCAGCATCTGGCCGGTCTCCAGTACGTCCTCGTGAGTCGTCTCCGTTGGTGGTGTGCCCTCTGCAGGTATAGTGTTGCTGATCCCAGCGAGCCCCAACACCCGCGTGCCGCCATGTCGGGCGACGATGACCTCGGGTACAGTGGACATACCCACAGCATCTGCCCCAATCAGGCGCAGAAATCGCAAATCGGCCGGGGTCTCGAAACTGGGACCGGCCAGGCAGACGTACACCCCCTCCCGTAGGGGCACGTTTTCCCCGCTGGCCACCTGCCTCGCAAGCGCCTGCAGGCGAACGTCATAAGGCTCCGACATGTCTGGAAAGCGCGGCCCGAGATAATCGAGGTTGGGGCCGCGCAGTGGGTTCAGTCCGCCCATCCCGATCAGGTTGATGTGATCGGTGATGAGCATCACATCTCCTGCCTGGAACCCCGGGTTGAGACCACCAGCCGCATTGGTGACGATCAGAATTTCGACCCCCATGGCTTGCATCACGCGCACGGGGAAGGTGATCTTGGCCGTCGAATAGCCCTCGTAATAGTGGGCCCGTCCCTGCATCACCACCATGGCCTGCCCTTCCAACCATCCAACGATCAGCCGGCCGACGTGCCCCTCCACAGTTGCGACAGGGAAATGAGGGATTTCGCCGTAGGGGATTGCAACGCTGTCCTCGACAGCGTCAGCTAGTGGGTTGAGGCCGGAGCCAAGAATCAGGCCGATTCTGGGTTGAAGCTGGGTCCGCCCCTGTATTGCCGCCGCAGCAGCCTCGAAGTGCACACGTGAGAAGAATTCGGGCATGAACATTTCCTCTCTACAGCTCTAATCATTGCCTGGATTACGCTCGCGGATGAGCCTTGTCGTAAGCCTCTCGCTTACGCCGGGTGGAAACTTTGGTATAGACCTGCGTGCTGGAGATGTTGGCATGGCCCAGCAACTGCTGGACCTCACGCAATCCAGCCCCGCCGTCGAGCATGTGGGTGGCAAAAGAGTGACGAAGTGTGTGGGGGGTGACCTTGCGCTCAATACCAGCGGCTGCGGCATATTCCTTGATCAGCAGCCAGAGCCCTTGTCGGGTCAAAGGTTGTCCCCGGTGGTTGATAAACAGCGCTGTTGCGTCTCGCCCCTGTAGCAACATGGCGCGGCTGTCCTCGAGGTAAGCCCTGAGTGCAGCTCGGACTCGCTCATGCAGTGGCAGGATGCGCTCTTTGTTCCCTTTGCCCAGGCAGCGCACCGTTCCCGCCTTCAGATCTACTGCGTCCACCTCAAGCCCGATGACCTCACTGGCCCGCATACCGGTTGCATACATCAACTCGAGCAAGGCCCGATCTCGCGATGCTTTAGGTGTGTTGGACTTGGCCGGTTCTGCCAGCAGGCGAGCTATCTCCTCTGGACTCAGAGGATGCGGGAGGTGCTTGTCCACCGGAGGTGAATCCACCGCAGCGGAGGGGTCTTCCTGCAGTACTCCATCGGCAACCAGGAAGTGAAAGAATGACTTGACGGCTGCAATCTTGCGGGCGACTGTCGAAGAGACATACCCACGCTCCTTCAGGTATAGGATGTAGTTCAGGACATGTGCCCGACCCACGTCTTGCCAGGAGGAAATTGTATCGCCTGCCAGATAGATCAGGAACTGAGTGAGATCGTTGTGGTATGCTGCGGCAGTGTGGTCCGAGTAACCTTTCTCTACCGTCACAAAGCGGAGGAATTCCTCAACCTGTGTCTGCATCACAAGTTCCTTTCGGTACATCCACTATTTAGTTTCCGGTACAAAACTGTTTTCCAGTGCTCCCAGCCCCCGTCCCGGGGGCGGTTTAGGCACAAAAACCGTGTCAAAAAGCGGTCGTTTCTTGCATGGGCCGCCCCCGGGACGGTGGCTCTGAGCGTTTTGTACCGAGAACTATTTAGTTTATTATAGCATACTTTGCATAAACTCAAAAACGTAAGCCCCGCGGTAACTACCCAGCGAAGCTTCGCCTCAAACCGACAAGTAATGGGACATAGATACACGCAGGTTTCCGCGGATAAAATAAGAATCAGTGAATCAGCGAGGATCCGCGTTAATCTGCGTCCAGAATTTTGACTCATTTGTAGTAACCACTCAGCCGCTCTGGCCGGATGACAATCCGGCCAGCCGTCGGAATGGCAGATCTCAAGGAGTTTACCATCAACTTGGCATCGGGGGGATGTACTTTGACGAGGCCGTGGCCGAACGGGTCGCCGACGGTGCGCACGTTCATCTGGCGGCGATGGCGATTCGGCTGCGCGTCAAGGGGCTGGAGCGAGCGGTATTGGTGAGCAATGCTACCCCACTGGCGGGGCTGCCCGACGGCGAGTATGAGTGGGTGCACGAGCCGGTCTTCGTTCGGGACGGTTCCTGCTGCGTGGATGAGACTTTTTAGCGGATCTGCCCGATCCGGTCGAATGGCCAGACGATGAACCTGACCCGCCCGCCGATTTGGTCTACCGGCACAGGACCGAAGAAGCGGGAATCTCGGGACTCTTCCCGGTTGTCGCCCAGGACAAAGACGTGCTGCGATGGCACGCGCGTCGGGGGGTAGTCCTTCCCGCCATGACGGGTCGCCCACGGCTCCTCGAGTGGCTGGCCGTTGATAAAGACCTGGCCGTCCTGCACCGCTACCGTTTCTCCGGGCAGGGCTACCACTCGCTTGACCAGCAACTCCTTTTCCCCGGGCATATCAATGATCACCACATCTCCACGGCGTGGGCCGTGGATGAAGCAGTAGGTGATCTTTTCCACCATCACCCGCTGGTTGTAGTTCAGGTTGGGCTTCATACTTGGCCCCCGTACCGTCATCGCCTGGGCCACAAAGACGTTGATGAACAGGGAGACAAGAATGGTCGGAAGGGCTGTCCTTACACCTTTTCTCAGGGCGCGCAACAGGAAACGCCTGGCCCTGGATGCCAGGTCAGACACTGCCTTCCGCTTGATGGATGTGCGGATCACAGTACCGCTGCAGCGGGTACAGGTTTCGGGCAGGCCGGGGCTGTCGCCACCAAAGCTGGTCCGCACAGGTGCTTTTGCGATGAGCATGATCGCCTCCTGAGAGATGGGCCTAGAAGCACTCCAATAGTATATATTGCTGAGGTCACAAACTTATTAAAAAAGAACGGAGAATTGATGAAAATGACGGCGAGGGAATCAAAAAGCGCCCGTGTCGCGCGGGCGCTGATAGGCGGGGCGAGAACAATCAACATAGATTTGAACGTAGATTTGAATAACGGGGGGCTTCGCGTTTATCCCCCGGCGAAAACCGCTAACCTCCCGAAGGTTTCGGACCTTCGGGAGGTTTTGCGCTTGCCCTAGTCGGCCAGCGTCTCCAATGCACGGGCCAGCACGTTGATTCCCCGGCGGAACTCCTCGATCTCAATGTGCTCATCGGGGGTGTGATCCAGCGACGAATCGCCCGGCCCGTAGGCCACGATGGGGCAGCCCCACGCCGGGCCGACGGTGTTCATATCCGAGGTGCCCGTCTTCAATTTGAAGCGGGGTCTCCCGCCCTCGGCGCGGATGGCCCGCAGCAGGGCCCGCACCGGTGGCGTGTTCTTCTCCGCCCGGAAGGGCGGGTCGCTGCCGGGGAAGGACAGGTTGGCCCCGTTGCACCAGGCCTGCATCTTCCGCTTGAGATCCGATGCATCGGCTCCCGGCGGCAGCCGCAGCACGATATTCATATCTACACCATCGTCCAGCCCGTCGCTGAAGGTACGGCATTCCCTCAAGGCGGGGTCCAGCGTGTTAAAGTGGCCTGACCGGCCGTGATTGAGTTCCTCCGAGTAGGTCATCAGTTGGTTCCAGAAGGTCACCGCCTTCTCTGCCGGGCCAGGTCGTTCGCCCGCGCTGTGTCCGCCCGGTTGCACCAGCCGGTAGTCTACGCAGAGCCTGCCTTTGTAACCCAGCGTGATCCCCTCCCAATCGCTGGGCTCACCAATGATCACACAGTCCGGCGGCTGCATTATGCGCGCCAGGTAATGTGCCCCACGCCCGTGAATTTCCTCCTCCACTGCCCCGATCACCACCAAGCGGGTGCCGTTCAACAGGGGTGCCACCCTCGCCGCGGCCAACACGAACGCTGCCAGCGGCCCCTTGGCGTCCACCGCTCCCCGGCCATACAGCCGGTTTCCACGCCGGCGCACGGGGATGAGGCCGGGGACGGTGTCTATGTGTCCCAACAGCACGATCTCTCGCCTGGCTTCTGGGTCCCCCAGCATGCCCACGACGTTGCCCACTTTGTCGCGGTGTGCCCGGAAGCCCAGGGTCGCCATCTGCCCGACCAGGTACTCAGCCACCCCGTCCTCTTTGCCGGACGAGCTGGGAATCGCCAGCAACTCCTCCAGGAAAACAACATCATCCATCTCCACCCTCCAATCTCTAATCTCTAATTTCTAATCTCTAATCTCCAACACGTCCGCCACCCGCTCCACCACCGCATCCACGTCCTCTGCGCTGATCACCAGGGGAGGCAGAAAGCGCATCACCGTGGCCCCGGCCGCGAGCGCCAGTACCCCCCGGTCAGCCAGCCCGGCCAGGTAGGGCGCGACCTTGCCCTTCAGTTCCACGCCGACCATCAGGCCCAACCCGCGCACCTCTCTTACCAGGGGCGACGGAATTGCCTTCAGGCCATCCATCAGCCGCGCTCCGAGTTCGGCCGCCTGTTGGGGCAGATGCTCTGCTTCAATATAACGGATCGTCGCCAGGGCCGCTGCGCAGGCCAGCGGATTGCCGCCAAAGGTGGACCCGTGGACCTTCTTAGGCAAGTCTCCCACCCGGGGGCCGATGAGCACGGCCCCCATCGGCAGGCCACCGGCGATAGATTTGGCCACGCACATCAGGTCGGGCCGCAGGTCATGGTGCTCGCGGGCGAACATGCGCCCCGTGCGTCCAAAGCCGGTCTGCACCTCGTCCACGATGAATAGTGCATCTC
>CAYPOY010000327.1:0-5989 GCA_964412395.1 uncultured Anaerolineales bacterium
CCCGATATCCCCTCCAGCGCCGCGGCAGGGTTTCCTTCAAATATTGCCAATGAGACTTGAGCCAGGCTATATAGTGGCTCATGGAGACACAGTAAAGGTATTGCTCTTCTTGAGCAGCACACAGGAGAGGAAGGTCTATATCTGTTCTTTCGATATCCACCGAGAAAATTCTGGCGGTATGGCTGTGGCCGCTGGGGAGCTGCTCGCCGGATGTGATTAATAACCCCCGCGGCGTGTAGCCGGCGCGGATGGTTGTGTCAGACCTCATCCTCTGCCGGCCCTGGCGGTTCCCTTGCGCCCTGACGATATACTCTGCCTTGACCTCGAGCTCTCTACCCCTTGAAGAGTCCTGCCCCGGGGCCCAGTCATCTATTACCAGGGGCAGGTCCTTACAGGTAAAAAGCAGCCGCTCAAGAGTATTCTGGCTATCACGCCAAGCAGCCGGCATGTGCCGGGCATCGAAAGTTCCGAAGTGGCAGAGGGCCAGGGCAGTGAGGGTCGATTTGAAAGACCCGGATGCACCGACAAGCCACAGGGTAAAGGCAGTATCAATGAACTCGGTGAGAGGGGCCAGGTACATCGCGGACCACAACGGTAGGCTCACCTCGGGAGTTGCTACCAGGTAGAATTCGAAGCTCTTTTTTATGGCCTCGAGGGGGTCACCCGATGGATCCAACAACTGGTATCGCTGTAAAGAAGGCTCCAATTCTACTTCTATATCATCCCTCCCCATGGCACCGGAGCCACTCAGGAAATACATCTCACCGTTTATCTCCCGCCACCCGGTGTGGGTATAAAGAGTTCTCTGCTGGGCATTCCCTGATTGCAACTGGATAGCCTCCCGCAGGCGGTCTTTAGCCGCTTGCCCGGCGGCGATTATCGCCTTCATACCCCATTCTGACGTGACCCAGTTGAGGTTATTAAATCCTGCCGCGGCGGTTTCAATCACTGGCAGCGGGCGGCTCCCCGGCAATTGCCCGTCGATTTTAAAAAAGCGGTTCATCTCCAGGCCATTATCACGGAGAATGTCTTCGCTTACCCGGGCGTTAAAATTGCATAAAGGCACCTCGGATACACCATCCTGGGTTGGTTTCAGCCAGCAAATTATGCCGTCAATAATGTCGTACTGTGTAGCTGTTTTTTTAATCCTTGGCGGTGGCGGCGGTGCCTTTTCGCTGCTTTGAAGCGAGATTAATTCCTCCAGTGTATGCCCCTGAGCCAGATAATCGTCGACGCCGACCTTCTCCCCACCCAGGCCGGCCGGCAGGAATATCAGGTGGTTTTTGGCACCCTTCCTGGTAAGGTGCTCGGCAAGCCGGTCCAGCGCATGGCGAACTTTGGGGTTGGTAGATAGGTCAGAGTCGAAGACGAGAAAGGCGTCCCTGCCCTTAAGAGTGATAAGGTCGAAGTCAGCCAAAATTGTATTGCCGCCCAGGATATTCTTTCCCTTGAACCCCCAGACGCCGGTAAGCCCTACTGCGCAGGCGCCCACACTGGCCAACGAATCAACCTTCTTTACCCCCTCGGTAAACCAGATTGGGATTTTGGGGTCGCCGAGCAATTCACGACAACGTGGAGGCACATCGAGATGGGTTGTGCTCCCGGTGGGATTTTCATATTTGACTATACGTTCGTTGGTGTCGGTCCGCGGATGATCCGGGCGGTACTGATGACTAACAACCGAGCCGTCAACACCGTGGAGGGGGATGAGGATCCCCGGGGTGCGTTGCTGCGATTTTGAGAATCCAGCATCAATAAGTGCCTTTTTACCTAATACAGAAACATAGCCACGCTCGGCGATTACCTCATCGGCTATCCCCGACCCGGCCAGGTGTTCGTAGTGAGTCTGGAGTAACCCGGGTATTTTATCAGAGAACGGATGCGGCATAGATACCTTCCATATTGTTCAATTGGACTGTAATCCTACCTTTATCACCATTCCTAGAACTTTGTAATTCCTCGGCTGCAATAGCCCGATATATTTGAGATGTGCTTACATTAAACAAGTCAGCCACTTCTTTTACCGTCAACCCAGCCGGGCTTTCCTCTTTTACTACCTCTACGAGCTGTTTTTTGTTTTCTCTAAACTCCCCTATCTTCCTCATGTAGTCTGCCATACGTTGGTTAATCCTTGCATTTGCATGGGGCTGGCATACTACTTTGTCGAACCAACGCAGGCATTCCTTGAACAAAGAACAATTATCACAAAATACCCCACCATCATAGGCGCATCCATCGAGGGCATCAGCGACCTGCTCAAATCCGGGGTAATATCCATATTTCTCCATAGTCAAATACCTCCTTTGCGTATAACCAATATTATACGCCAGCTTTTTCTCTGGCCTTCCAGCCGGCTTGGAACCATCCAGCTTCAGTAGTATAAAGATTCTTATCAACCTTTTCTTCATCAAGAGGCTCACAATCACTCTCTATCATTACCACTTCAGCTCTAAAATAATCAGGCCAGATATCATCAGCCGGGTCATCGGGCAGGGCCATTTCGTATATGGCGTGCTCTATGGCTCTTTTGTAATAATCAGGAATGGACACCTGCTTGTCCAGGTCCTCCTTTGTCATTTTGGATGGGATTTCACTCATAAAATTACCTCCTTCGCGTATAACGCCAATTACACGTATTGTTCGTTATCATCGAGCAGGTCTCTGGCCTTTTTCTCCGCCTGCTTGAGCACTTCATCTAGGGTGCTGCCGCATTTGTTGGGGCAGACCCATTCATCATCCTTGTCGGAGTAGTGCAGGCTCTCCATGGTCGCCCCACACTTCGGGCAGGTCGGCGTCAGTTTTCTACCTTCTCTCGGCTAATCAGTACCGCCCGGGTAATCTGAATATAGTCAGCCTGAGAGTACTCCTTCAGGTAGATGGTGAAGAAACGGCTCCTCAGTTCTTTCCAGATCCCGTCGTCACGGTTCGCCGCTCCAAATACCCAGGTCTTCATCCGCTCCATTTCCCTCATCCGCTTTTTCAGCCTGGCCACTACACCGCCTTCCATCAGTGAGAGAAGGACGCTCTGATCCGGGTTGGCAACCTGCACCGCAGTAACTATCTCCTCGTCGGTTTTCAGCCGGGTGGTCTGCACCCGACCGTTCTCCCAGAGAGCGGCTATCCCGGATGCCCTTTTCTCGGCCCCGGTGAGGTCAATTCCTATGACCTTTTTCATATCATCTCCTTTCTAGCTCAGCAAAACTCATAACGAGCATCGAACTGTTTCCCTGGGCCATCCCCCCAATTTTCATAGAACTCATCTATCTTGTCCTGGTCACCGGAGCCCTCAGCTTCGCGCTGTAAGACAATCCAATCTACTTTCGGGTCGAAAGCCTCACGGATGAGAATTCCTAACGGCCCTTTGGGGTCGGTATACCGGCAGTATTCGGGATGAGTCTGCCTTGGATTATTGGGGTCTACGGCCTCAAATTCTACATCAGCACCGCGATATGGTTCGCAGATTTCATCCAAGATTGCCAAAGCGGTTTGATTGGTCCTCATCTTGAGTGCCATCTCAGCCATGCGTCCCATAGCTCGTCCGACTTCGTGATTTCCCACTTTCAACCTCCTTCACGTTTAATGAATGTAGTTGACTCTACAGAATAGGGCAGGTAGAGAGGATGCTTGGGATGCCCCAGCTTTGTCAGACCCAGACAATGTAACGGGGAAAGCTCTCTCTTTATTCGCTCCACCCGCTCTTCACTCTGTCTCCCCTGGGTAATAAGATTTCCCCATCCTGCCACGGCTTTGTTACAACGTCCTCTTATTACCCTCATCGCTAGGCTAGCGCCCATGGCTATCGGAGTCTCAACATTCAACTTCTTAGGGTCCGTAGATACGAGGGTGAAAACGTTGCACATGAATATCCCGCCATACCCCCATCTCGCTGCGAAACCAATACAGCGACGTACCGTAGGGTCATCAAGCCTTTCATCCGCACATGGCTTCTCTTTGTCCCACCTACGCCAAAGGTATAACCGATGAGTACGCTCATCCGTAAAAACCGCTCCACTAGGTTCATTATCTACTTGATACGTCATGCCGCTCTCTTGGCCACTCTTCTTGGAATAAGCCTTCAAAGGCTTCAACAAAGTCCGAGATTGATGTGATTGGCGTTTCCTTCTCTATCAGTTGTGACTTACCTTTCACCACAGCTATCCCTGTGGCTTTGAGTAGGAGGTTACCCATGATATTCTCCCCTTTTATCACGACTGCTAGTATTAGTATGTCTTCCATGGCTCTCCTTTCTGCGTATAACCTCTCTTATACGCTAATTTTCGGTTTCCCCTGGTAGTAGTGGGAAAGAAGAAGCCGTCATGCCCTTGCGAGCAGGCAGAAGAAGCTTCAGGGCTTCAATCCCTAGCTTGATGGCGTCTGCCTCTCGGCTTTTCCCGAGTATGCGCTTCACTTCTAGCTGAATAGACAGGTCTCCGATAGCTTCGTCAATGGTCATTTCAACCTCCTTCACGGCTGTTATACGCTAATCTTTCTTGGTCTCGGAATAAAGATTGCCCTACATCTAGGACAAAGAAACACATCGCCACCGCCAAACTTATCCCATCTTGGCGTTGGCTGACTTGTTCCTGGTCTATCTGGATTTTCGCTCTCTAATCCCAGAGCCTCATTCATCCAAACTTGGTCTGAGACATGACCAAACAACAAGCATAAAATCCTGCCGATAATACTATCGCGGAAGTGGTGTTCAAGAAACCATTTCATCTTTCCCTCCCTTGCGTTTAATACCCATTACACGCATTACTGTGCATCCTCGCTGCCGGCGCAGCCCGGGCGATGGGATTCCCCGAGCTGCGCCTTATCAAGGGAGGAGGTGGAAGAAAAGACCCCTCCGGCCGGAGGTAGAGCCAGAGAGCCAAAACACGGGTTCGGATGGCAACGTCCGCATAGCCACTCTTTATCTCTCCGCCACCAATCACGACCTCCACAAATATGGCAAACATCTTCATTTAATTCACTCATCCATGATATAGGCATTTTCACTACCCCCCCTTCTTCTTCAGGAATATCTTTGTTTCAAGCTCATTAATCCTGTTGCTGATTTCGCAGAGGTCACGCATCACCATTGATTCCCACAATCTCAGGTCAGGCGTAAATCTGGAAATTACCCCAGCGGTCCCACTGACGGCACTCAGGTCTATTTCAATATCCTGCCCTTTCCATAGTTCTATCACCGAAGTATGATAAATCGCCTAAACCCATTTAGCCTCCTTCACGTATAACGGCTGTTAAACGCTAAGGTTTTTCATTTAATTCGCCATGTATATATCTTTTCCAATTATCTTCAGTGACGATATACCCTGTATTATCGCAAAAATCTAGAAATGCACCCCAATTTTCAGGGGTCCATTGTATAAGTTCATCAGTGACATAACCTCTGAATGTCATTACTTCAAATAAATCCTTATCAATCTGCTTTTCCGTGATATTCATAATTTGTCGCACATCTGTTATGGTTACGTCCGCCAAGAGTTCTTTGATTTCTTTCATAGTGGAAATAACGTTAGCCCCGATTTCCAATACAAAAAACAATACTGTGCAACCTGCTACAAACCACACCACTTGTGCCGCTAATTTGATTTTATCTCTCAACTTCAGTCTCCTTAGCGTTTAATACCCATTAAACGCATTATTGTGCATCCTCGCTGCCGGCGCAGCCCGGGCGATGGGATTCCCCGAGCTGCGCCTTATCAAGGGAGGAGGTGGAAGAAAAGACCCCTCCGGCCGGAGGTAGAGCCAGAGAGCCAAAACACGGGTTCGGATGGCAACGTCCGCATAGCCACTCTTTATCTCTCCGCCACCAATCACGACCTCCACAAATATGGCAAACATCTTCATTTAATTCACTCATCCATGATATAGGCATTTTCACTACCCCCCCTTCTTCTTCAGGAATATCTTTGTTTCAAGCTCATTAATCCTGTTGCTGATTTCGCAGAGGTCACGCATCACCATTGATTCCCACAATCTCAGG
>CAYPOY010000328.1:0-3455 GCA_964412395.1 uncultured Anaerolineales bacterium
CCACCAGCGATTTGCCGCAGCCGGGGTACTGGGTGATGCCGCCGATGGGGCCGGAAGATATGACGATCTCGTTCTCCGGGTCGTTCCACTTCGTGTCGTCCTTGACACCATGCCACAGGAGCCACAGGCCGAACCCCCGGCCGCCGATGAACTTGTCCTTCATCACGTCGGTGACCGGTTTGGCACTGATGGTATTGTCGGACAGGTTGACGTAGAGGGTCTGGCCCGTGTAGCCACGCGCCACAGGTGGGGCCTCGTAGGTGTACTCGGCCAGCACACGACAGGTTGTTTGGTGCTTTTCGGACATGGTTT
The DNA here is from genome assembly GCA_964412395.1 of uncultured Anaerolineales bacterium. Classification (GTDB taxonomy): domain Bacteria; phylum Chloroflexota; class Anaerolineae; order B4-G1; family B4-G1; genus CAYPOY01. The sequence continues at coordinate 313 of CAYPOY010000328.1, forward strand.
TTCTCTCCTTTATCTCATCGTCCAGGACTGTTCATTGCTTCATTGTTCATTGTTTCATTGCTTCATTGTTCATTGTTCCATTGCTTCATTGTTCATTGTTTCATTGCTTCATTGCTTCATTGTTCATTGTTCATTGTTTCATTGCTTCATTGTTCATTGTTTCATTGCTTCATTGTTCATTGTTTCATTGCTTCATTGCTTCATTGTTCCACGATGGCCAGGGCCTCGGCAGGGCACTCCTCGACGCACTCCCCGCAGACGATGCACTTGAAGGGCTCGGTCTGGTCGAGGTGGTAGAACATCGCCAGGTAGGGGCAGAAGCCGACGCAGGAAAGACAGCCCACGCAGAGTTTCTTCCGCAGGCGGACAATGCCCTTCCGGTCCCGGTATAGGGCCTGGGTAGGGCAGACCTCGATGCACTCGCCGCACTGGTTGCAGAAGACGGCACTGAGGTTGCCCTGCCCGCCGTCTTCCTCATGGATGCGGATGCTGGATTTTTCCGAGTCGGTGACCTTGAACCAGATATCGGAGCACACCTCCTCACAGATGTAGCAGCCGACGCATAGTTCCGGATCGTAGGATAGGACTTTCATGGTGTTCTCTCCCTTGAAATATGATATTGCGTCCAACCTTGCGAAAGTTGAGAACCTCCACAAGGTCAAATCGGACGCTCATTGCTGCGGGTTGTTATTTTATCACACCACGCATCACTCCTGCACAAACGACCGCCCCAACCCCCCCGGCGGTCGCCCGCGGATAGCCCGATCCACCCGGCGGGCCAGGCGAGTGGGCAGGAGAGCCAGCAGCCGGTCCACGCCCTCGCTGCTCACCAACAGCAGGGCGAAGATCATCAGCGCGAACGGGGCGGAGGAGAAAATCTGCGTCGGCACGCTGGCAAAGGCGGGGTTCCGCTGCAGGATGCTGCCCAGCGCCTTGAGCAAGCCAAAGAGGTAGGAACCCGCCACCGCTCGCCAGGGGCTCCAGCCGCCGAAGATGACGATGGCCAGCGCGATCCAGCCGATGCCGTAGGTGTGCCGGTGACTCCAGCCCAGTTTGATGCTCAGGGAGTAAGACGCCCCAGCCAGCCCTACCAGCGCGCCGCCGACCACCGTGTAGACGTAGCGGAGGCGATTGACATTCACCCCTCGGGCGAAGGCCGACTCCGGCCGCTCCCCTACCCCCTGCAGTTTCAGCCCTGGTTGAGTCTTGTAGATCCACCACCAGGTAGCCAGGACGGAGAGCAGGCTCAGGTAAACGACCAGGTTGTGGTCGAAGAAAATCGGGCCGAGGATTGGGATCCTGGAGAGATATGGGATAGGCGTGTGGGGTACCGAGGGGCCAGGCTTGCGCACGAAGGGGTTGCCCAGAAAATCGGCCAGTTCCAGGCCGAGCATCGTCAGCACGAAGCCGACGGCCACCTGCTCCTGGCGCAGGGTGATACTGGCGAAGGCTATGATCAGGGCAATCAGCGCTCCCACCGCCATCCCTGCCAACAGACCCAGCATCACATTGCCCGTGGCGAACGCGACGGCGAAGCCAGTCATCGCCGAGAGGGCGATGGAGCCATCGAGCGAGAGGTTGATGACGCCGCTCTTCTCCGAGATGGTCTCCCCGATGGAGGCCAGCACCACCGGCGTGGAGGCAGCGACGATGGAAGAGAGGGTCTGGATTAGAAAGTCGGTTTCCATTAGACCACCGCCTGGGTGGTAGACAGTAGACGGTAGGCGGTAGACGGGGCTCTGCCCCTGAAGAATTGATCTCCCATCGTTCCACCTCTTTGTACTGTCAGGTCATTGTTCATTGCTTCATTGCTCATTGGTCATTGTCCGAGCCTGCCGCCGGGCCAGGAGTGCCCGCCAGCCAGTCACCAGCATAACCGCCAGTACCACCGATGCCTCCAGCACGCCGCCCAGGGAGGAATCCAGGTGCATGTTCAGTTCCAGGCGGGGGCTCCCCACGCCCACGGCGGCGAAGAAAAGGGCAATGAGAGGCACCCATTGGGGCCGGTAGCCGGCCAGGAGCGCGACCAGAAGAGAGAGGTAGCCCTGCCCGCCGGAGATCTCCGGGATCATCCGCCCGTAGCGGGCGGAGCAGCGGATGGCGCCGGCCAGCCCGGCCAGCCCCCCGCAGGCAGCGAAGGCGGTCAGCAGGCGCGGCGTGGACGGCACCCCCAGCATAAAGGCGGAGCGGAAGTTCTTCCCCAGCGCCCTCAGTTCCAGTCCCCAGCGGGTCCCCCGCAGCATAAAACAGGCTACCACCACCGCTGCCAGGGCCAGGACCACCGCCAGCGGCGCGACGCGCAGGTTGCCCAGGCGGGGCATCCAGGCCGGGTCAGGGAAGGGATCGGTGCCGCTCATCGTCGCCCCGTCCGCCGGTTTCCAGGGGTTGAAGATGAGCCAGATGGCCAACCCCTGCGCTACGTAGTTCAGGCCCAACCCACCAAAGATCTCGTGCACCTTGCCATAGGCCTTGAGGAGGCCCGCCAGCGCACCCCAGAGCGCCCCGCCCAACACCCCGACCAGGAGCATCAACGTCAGCACCGGCACCCGCGGCCAGGGGAGATTGCGAGCCACCCAGGTGGCGAAAATCGCCCCCAGAATAATCTGCCCCTCCACGCCGACGTTCCACTGACCAGCAGTAAAGGTGATGCTCATCCCCACACCACAGAGGATGAGCGGCACACAGGCAGCGACGACGTCGGCGATCTTCTCCGGGCTCTCGAAAGCGCCAGACAGGATGTTGCGGTACGCCTCTCCCGGCGGCGCGCCGACGGCGACCAGGATCAGGGTGGTGAACAGGAGCGCCAGGAGGATCGGCGCTAAACTCAGAAAGACACTTGTCGGCCTTGAAGTATTCTTCATAGCATATCACGTGGTGCGTGCTGCGTGTTGCACAGCAGTACCTGCTCTATCTCAGCATACGCTACTTCACTTTCCCGCGATCAGATACCCCAGTTGCTCCACCGTGGTGTCGCAGGCCAGGAGCGCTGCCAACATCTGGCCACCGAAGAAGACCACAACGCGGTCCGACCGCTCCAGAAGTTCGTCCAGGTCGGCTGAGATGAAAATGATGGCCGTCCCCTCCTCCCGCCGGGCCAGCAACTGCTGCCAGATCCAGCTAGCCGACTCCACGTCCAGCCCGCG
>CAYPOY010000328.1:3465-5977 GCA_964412395.1 uncultured Anaerolineales bacterium
CGGGCCGGGTGTTCCATCAGCAGGAGCCGCAGCCCGGGTGGGAGCAGCGCCAGCAGGACCCGCTGCTGGTTGCCGCCGGAGAGAGCCTCCACCGGGCTCTCCGGTTGGCCGACGACGTTGAAATGACGAATGCGCTCGGCGGCCCGCTCCCGGGCGGCCGCCCAGTCAATGAAGAAGGGGCCGTCGCGCTCGGCCAGGGCGAAGTGCTCGGTGAGGATGAGGCCGCCGACCAGCCCCTCCTCCAACCGACCGGCAGGCATATAGGCAACGCTGGCCTTTAGGAAGCGCTGATAGGGAGCGCCCGTCAGGTCCCGCCCGTCCAACAGAACGCGACCCAAGGCGACCCGTTCCAGTCCCGCGCAGGCGCGCAGGAAAAGACGTTGTCCACTCCCCTCCAGCCCGGCCAGCCCCACTACCTCGCCCGCGCGCAACCGGAGGTTCACGTTCTCCACGGTGAGGCGGTAGGAAGGGATAGTCACGTCCTCCAGTTGCAGGATCACCGGCCCCGGTTCCACCGGGACGCTCTGGGCTGGCGGGAGGCTGCGCCCGAACATCATCTCCACCAGCCGGTCCACCGGACAGGGCATCTCGACCTCACCGGCGACCTTGCCCCGCCGTAGAACCGTCACCTGGTGGCAGAGTTCATCCACCTCCTCCAGTTTGTGGGAGACGAAGACCACCGAGCGGCCTTCCTCCTCGGCCAGACGGCGGAGGGTCGCAAAGAGTCGCGCCTTCTGGGGGGCAGAGATGCCGGTGGTGGGCTCGTCCAGGATGATGACCTGCGCACCCAGGGCCAGCAAGCGCAGGATCTCCAGTTGCTGCCGCTCGCCGATGGTCAGGCTGGTCACCTCGGCATCCGGGTCCAGATCAAAGTGAAAGTGGGCGCCCAATTCTCGCAGCATCGCCCGCCCGTGCCGCCGGTCCGGGAGCATGTGGCGGTCGAAGGCCAGCAGGAAGTTATCGAGTACCCGCATCTGGGGGAAGTCCAGGGGGTCCTGGTGCAGCATGCCGATTCCGTGCCGGATGGCCTCGTCGGGGGAGGCGAAAGAGACCGCCTGCCCGTCCACCTTGACGGTCCCGCTGTCGGGGGACTGGTAACCGGAGAGGCACTTCATCAGGGTCGTCTTGCCGGCCCCGTTCTCCCCCAGGAGGCCGTGGATGGTGCCGGGCTCCAGCGTCAGGGAGACGCCATCGTTGGCGCGGACGGGGCCGAAGTACTTACGGATGTCAATGAGTTCGACTTTCATGCTGGATGCTGGTTGCTGGATATGTGAAACGCCCTTGCAATCCCATATCGGTCTTTCCCCAGGAAAACGAGTCAGTTGATGGGCGTGACCGTTGGCCTCTGAGGGCTCGACAAAATAAATCCAGCGCCTCCAGGACATTGGACTTGCCCACATTGTTCTCGCCGTGGAAGACGTTGATGGGCTGGAGGTCGGTAATCGTGCAATCGTAGAGGCTCTTGTAGCCGCTGACGTGAAATTCAGTGAGCATCATTACCCTCGTGGGGAGAGGTGCCAGGCACCTGGGAGGTGCCTGGCACCAAATTGCTGTTACTCGCTGGGGCCTTCCATGCCCTCCAGGAGTTGTTCCATGTACCAGATTTGCTCGTCGGTGGCCTGCTCACCGTCGGCCAGGAAGGCAGAGCCATCCTGGTAGTTGAGCGGCCCGACGAAGAGGTTGATGGAGCCATCCGCCAGCCCGGCGATGAACTCATCAATATGGGCAGACTGCTCGTCGGTGAGGGCGGGGCCCTTCAGAAAGCCAACCACGCTGGTGTCGCGGTTGTTGATGTTGCTCCAGTCGGGGTCGGCCCACACAAACTGCTGCTTCCAGGTCCCATCCATCACCCCCCCAATGCGCTGCAAGTAGCCGGGGCCCCAGTTGAAGTACGGCACGCCCAGGCAGACCTCGGGGGCCTCGTCGCAGGCGCCCTCGTAGTCGTAGGGGATGGCGAAGACCCGCTCCCCCTGGCCCGCCCGCTGTCCGGCGACCACGATAGCCTCGGTGGTGTCAATGCCAGAGAGCAGCACATCCACCCCCTCGTTGATCAGGTCGTTGGAGACCTCGGTGGGGTCGAGGGTGACGCCGGGGATGTTGAACCAGAAACCGATCCAGGTGACAATGAAACGCAGGTCATCCGGGTCCAGCCCCCGGTAGTTCTCATAGCAGTAGCGAGCGCCCAGGTAGACGGAGGAAGCCAGGCGGCGGGTCTCGAAGTTGATGAGCGGCCCCACGTAGCCGATGGTCCCGCTCTCGGTCGCCAGTGCGGCGGCGCAGCCAGCGATCATCTTGCCGTACGGCATCTTGCCCATGTAGTTATCTACATTGGGCGGGGCTTCACCGGTCAAGACATGGTCGCCGGAGATGTGGATGAAGGTGATGTCGGGATATTTCTCTGCCGCCAGGTCAGTGTCCTCCATAAAGTCGTCGGAGGTCGTGAAGATGACCTGGGCTCCCTGGGAGACCATGTCGTCCACCACCTGCTCCAGGGTGGTCTCCGGCCGGTCGG
>CAYPOY010000329.1:0-5942 GCA_964412395.1 uncultured Anaerolineales bacterium
CTTTAACCGCGCTATGCCCGAGGAAATCAATCGGGTAGTAGCGGATCACTTGTCGGACCTGTTGCTATGTCCCAGCCAGACCGCGGTGGACAACCTGGCGGATGAAGGAATCCGGCGTGGTGTCCACCTGGTGAGCGATGTGATGGCCGACGCGCTGGCGTTTGCCGTAGAGCGCGCCTGGGACCACTCGGAGGTGGCGGAGCGGTTGGGCCTTGCTGAAGGTCGTTATCTGTTGGCCACGGTGCATCGCGCCGAAAACACCGACGATGCGACAGCGCACCCGTCGCTGTATGGGGATGGAGAGACGGCGAGGCGGTGTGTAAGGTTGATGGGATAGTTGACAATTTATGGACCGTGAAAAAGCCATCAAACTGGAGATACAACAGCAACTGCAAAAAGTGGGCAGCGATCTTGAAGGGTATCAGGTGATCCTTTTTGGATCACGGGCGACTGGTTGCGCCGGTCCCCGTTCCGACTTTGATGTGGGCATTATTGGAGAGCGTCCTATATCACTAACAACGTTCTATCGCATTGGTGATATCTTTGAAGCAATAGATACGCTTTACACCATTGACTGGGTTGATTTGAATCGTGTCACGCCTGCCTTTCGCCGCGAGGCTATGGAAATGGTGGAGGTGCTCTATGAAGGCTAAAAAAATCGTTGCAGACTTGGCAGTGGCCTTGGCAAGGCTCACAGAAGCTCTCGCTGCTCCCGCAGAAAATGATCTTGTGCGCGCCGGATGCATTCAATATTTTGAATTTTGTTTTGAATTAGCCTGGAAAAGCATCAAGGTTTGTGGCACGGAGCAGGGTTTGGAAAGTTGTAACTCTCCAAAACGCTGTCTCAAGTTGGCATTTTCTTTAGGATGGATTGGAGATGAAGTGATCTGGCTGGAAATGTTATCGGCCAGAAATCGGATGACTCACACTTATGATGCCAGTTATGCTCTGGAGATATACGATTCACTGTCATTGTTTTTGCAAGCGTTTCGTGAATTATTAGAGGCATTAGAAAAAGAAACGCTTTACTGAAATAGGTACATAATGCAAACAAAGCCGCCTCTACCGCCGCGATTATTGCAAAGCCTACAAAAACTGGCGCAAAAGTACGAGGCTGATGGGTTGGACTTGTTCATCTTTGATTCTTTCGCGCGATAAGAGAAACTTTGACGACATCTTGTCGAGGTGGGGCGAGGCACTGGCGCAGCCCGAGAGCGATATAGTTCGAGATTCGGCTATTCGTTTGTGCCCTCGGAGACACGTCCCACGTTGTACGGAGATGGACATACGGCGGTACGTTGTATTGCTTTGTTAGAGCGAGAGCGGTGATCTGACGCGCAGTGGAAAAGGGATAACCGAATCCGATGATGTCCAGGAGGAGACGACGATCCTGGGTGTGCCCTTCGGCAGGTTTACCCCGAGCGAAGCCGAGGGGCTCAGGGCAGGCCCTACCTGACGCTGCGGGAGAACACCGAGCGCCCGGTGACGGCAGGCACAGCAGCGCACGGTGGAGCGAGGCGAATGGCGAATAAAGTGACGGACGTGCCGGGCGATAGCCGCCGCAGCCAGTGACCGCGATTAATGCCGAGTCCCGCAGAGACTCCATCCAGTCCCCCCCAAAAGCCTGGGGGGGGGAAGGCGGGAGAGGGGGAGGGGACAACTTCTACCTGGCCTTCTCCTACGAGCGGGTGATGCCGGGGAAGTTGCTGGAGTACATCACCGACTTCCCCCGTGTGGTGGGCGGCGTTGACGAGGAGAGCACTCGCCGGGCGGTGGAGTTGTACCGCTACATCGTGAAGGGGGAGATCACGCCCACCGACGTATTGACGGCGGAGATGACCAAGGTGGTGGAGGATGCTTACCACGACGTGAATATCGCTTTCGCCAACGAGGTGGCGCTGGCTTGCGAGCGGATGGGGGTGGACGTCTTCGAGGTGCAGGAGTTGATCAACGCCTGAGGGGTGGAAGAGTTACCTGGAGGCAGCCCGGCATCGGGCGGTTCCATCCGATCTGACACCGGTTGAGCGGCGCGCACGCGAACGGTTATTGGACCGCATTCGTGAGGCGGCCGTTGTGCTGAAGACCCGCTTTAGCGCCCGGCGAGTGGTCCTTTTCGGTTCGCTGGCCCATGCTGCATGGTTTATGCCGGATTCCGATGTAGACCTGGCGGTTGAGGGATTGGCAGGCGATGATTATTGGCAGGCGTGGCGGCTGGTCGAAGAGATCATTGGTGATCGGCCCGTGGATTTGATCGACATCGAGACGGTTGGAGAGTCTCTGCAGCGGGCAATTCAGCGCTATGGAGTGGAACTGTGAGTGCCCTCTACGAGGAACTGGTCGAGCGGATTCGTGGTGAAGTGCCGGACCTGGAACGCGTCGTTCAGCGGGCGCTGCGGGCCTGGTCACAAGCTCAAAGGGCGCCGGGCGAGCAAGCCTATCTGGATTCCGTAGCTTTGAATCTCCACAGCTTTTATTCGGGGTTAGAGCGTCTGTTTGAGCTGATCGCCAGACATGTGGATTGCACTCTTCCTGCCAGCGAAACCTGGTATCGCGATCTGCTCCAACAGATGACGCATGATCTGGTAGATGTGCGGCCGCGGTGATTGGCCAAGACAGCGCTCTGGGCCTGGATGAGTTCCGGCGGTTTAGGCATCTTGTGCGTAATGTTTACACGATGAACCTGGTGCCCGATAAGATGGCTGGGTTGATGTCGGCTCTGCCCGGATTGTGGTCCAGGCTACGCGCCGAGTTGCTGGCCTTTGCCGATTTTCTGGAGGATTTGGCCCAGGCACGCCAGATCGGAGAGCAAGGGTGAAGAGAAGACTTGCCATTCGTTGTGCCCCTGACCGATGATTTGTGGGAGGCGCTAGGGGGCCGATTGCGCGGTGTTGGTGACGTGCCATCGGGAGTAGCAGGCGCTCGATTTGTAGTGCATTAGCGATGTGATGCACACGCCAGTGCTGGTGGATGGGCGGAATGTGTTTGATATGCTGGGGTGCGCGGAAGCAGGTTTTGTGGTTCGCGCGGTTGGGAAGGGTCGTTGTCAGTAGGACAGGAGGGTAGATCGGGCATGAGTCAGAAGATTACTACACCCTTTCAAAAGGCAATTGATGTCGTTGAAATGCTGCCGCTGGAGGATCAAGAGACACTGATTGATCTGATCCACCGTCGCCTGATCGAGCGCCGGCGCGCTGAGATTGCCCGCCACGCGGCAGAGACCTTGCAGGCTGTACGGGAAGGCCGAGCGCCGGCGCGATGTCTCAGGTGTTCTTTGACGACCTGGGTATCCCCCGCCCCGACGTGTACCTGGGCGTAGGCTCCGGCAGCCACGCCGAGCAGACCGCCCGGGTGATGCTGGCCTTCGAGCCGGTGCTGCTGGAGCAAAAGCCCGACCTGGCGCTGGTGGCTTCGCCGTGAGCTCAGCCGAACGGTGGGTGACGCGAACTCGACACTTGCCTGTATGCTGATTTGTGCTGAAATTCGTCTTCCGGTGGCCCACGTGGAGGCGGGGGTGCTGCCGCGAAGCCAACCGCGCCGAGTCCCGCCGAGACTTGACCCAGATCCACAGTCCGCAAATACTGCGTGTTCTAGCGAATCTTGACCACGTGCCGAGGGCGTGATAGAATCAGATGCTTGCAAATCCCGGTCTACCGGGCGGACTGACGGCCTGGACTGGCGCGACAGGAGGTGGGCAATGACGGTTTTACTGGCAGAAGAAGTAAAACAGGTGGTGTCGGAAGAATTGCCGGATTGGATCGAGGAACAACCGGATCTGCGCCTGCGCCTGCAACAAGCGATTGGAAAGATACCAGCCCAGCATTCCCAAAAAATGACCTACGAGGAGTTCCTGGCCTGGGCCGACGAGGACACGCTGGCTGAATGGGTGGATGGGGAAGTGATGATGACCAGTCCGGCAAGTTACAGACATCAGGACACTGCTGATTTCTTAGTAAGTGTGTTACGCCCTTTTGTGGAAATACACCAACTGGGCATAGTGTGTAGTGCGCCCTTTCAGATGAAATTAGAGCACGGCCGGGAGCCAGATTTGCTTTTCGTGGCGCAGGAGCATTTGGGCCGCTTGAAGGAGACTTACCTGGACGGTCCGGCGGACCTGGTGGTGGAGATTGTCTCGCCGGAGAGTGTAGCCCGTGACCGTGGGGACAAATTCTACGAGTACAGCCGGGGCGGCGTGCCCGAATACTGAATGATTGATCCCCAGGCACGCTGGGCCGAGTTCTACCGTTTGGAGGCGGGACATTACAGGCCGGCCTTTAGCGGAGACGAAGGCATATATCGCTCTGAGGCATTGCCTGGCTTTTGGCTGCGCGTCGAGTGGCTGTGGCAGGAACCGCTGCCCCATCCATTGCGGGCCCTGGGCGAGATTGCCGGTGTGGACACGAAAGTTGTGGAGCGTTTCTTGCAAGCGTTGGGAGGGGAATGACTTGCCCCCCCTGCTCCTCCGCCCCTCCGCCCCCCTGCCCCTCCGCACATTTGCGGTAGAACACCGAGCGCCCGGTGACGGCAGGCGCAGCAGCGCACGGTGGAGCGAGGCGAATGGCGAATAAAGTGACGGACGTGCCGGGCGATAGCCGTCGCCGCCAGTGACCGCGATTAACGCCGAGTCCCGCAGAGACTCCATCCCAATCCGCAATCCTCAGGGTGGGGCTGCGCGCTCAGCGACGGTAGGTGGCGTAGATGGGTTGAAGAGCGTTACACGTTGGCAGGTTGAGCGTGTAGTGTTCAATGTGTAACGGTATAAGGTGTGCTGCACCACTACCCAGCACTGACATAGGAGGAAGATGATAAGAGCGGCGGTAATCGGCGTGGGCGCAATGGGGCAGCATCACGCGCGTGTCTATGACCAGATGACGGCAGCAGAACTGGTAGGGGTGGCCGACGCGAATACTGAGGCCTGCGAGCGGATCGCACAATTGCATCACACAGTAGCTTACACCGACTACCGCAAGCTGCTGAGCGAGGCCAGACCTGATGTCGTCACGGTGGCTGTGCCGACCGAGTTTCATCATCGGGTAGGGCTGGACGCGCTGGAGGCCGGCTGCCACATCTTGATCGAGAAACCGATAGCTGCGACCGAGGATCAGGCGCGGGAACTGATTGAGCGAGCCGATGTGCTAGGGCGCAGACTTATGGTAGGTCACATCGTGCGCTTCGACCCGGCCGTGCAGGCGCTTAAGGAGCGACTGGAGGCGGGCGAGTTGGGTCGCATCTTCCAGGTGCGCTGCCGGCGGTTGGGCCCGTTTCCCGCGCGTGTGCGGGATGTGGGTGTGGTGATTGACCTGGCAACGCACGACCTGGACCTGATACGCTACCTCACAGGCCAGGAGGCCGTGCGGGTCTACGCCGAGACAGAGCAAGAGATCCATTCAGTCTACGAGGACATCCTGGTTGGCACCGTGCGCCTGGCAGACGGCACAATCGGTATATTGGACATCAACTGGCTGACGCCGACCAAGGTGCGCGAGTTAACGGTGACGGGTGAGCGGGGGATGTTCCTGGTAAATCATCTCACGCAGGATCTCTACTTCTACGAGAACGCAGAGGCGAATGGAGAGCGTTGGGACGCCATCAGCCTGCTGCGCGGCGTGAGCGAGGGACGTATGATCCGCTACCCCGTGCGCAAGTACGAGCCGCTGAAGGCGGAATTGGAAGAGTTCGTGCGGGCAGTGGTTGATGACAGACCGGTGCCGGTTGATGGCAGGGATGGCCTGGCAGCCCTGCAACTGGCACAGGCGCTGGTTCAATCCGGCCGTGAGGGACGGGCCATTACTTTTGAGACCTGGGTCAAGACTCCCGAAGTCTCAGAGACTTCGGAAGTCTGAGGGAGAAAAGACGACGTGAAAGACGACCTTTTGGCAGCGATTGAAAGCAAGACGGCGAACGTGGTTGTGCTGGGCCTGGGATACGTTGGATTGCCGGTGGCC
>CAYPOY010000330.1:0-5825 GCA_964412395.1 uncultured Anaerolineales bacterium
GAACAAAAATGGAACCAATTGTAGGGGCATCCTGAACCTGTTTTCATCACCCTACATGTGACCCCAGTTGGTTGAGGAATCCGAACACGATCACCAGAAGCCAGGCTGTCGTGGTGAATGTGGTGTCCTTCTCGACCTCGGCGTAAACTTCGCGACGGAAACTGAATGCTCCAATGATACGGTTTGTAAGCATGGTTCTACCTCCTCCAGTGTGAGATGTGATAGGTATGTACGGACTGAAACGCGATCGCTCCTTTTTCCTACACCATCTGGCCTTCCTCTGCCTGACCGTTTTACTTGTCGCCCCGGCTTGTCAACTTGCCGACGCCGCTGATGTTTTGGGTCACGTCGGGGCTGCCGAAGTACTCCACGCTGCCTGCCCCGCTGATCGTCACGTCCAGCGTATCGTGCACCCAGATATCGGTGCCGCCGGCGCCGCTGATGCGCACCGTCGCCGTCTGGCTTTCCAGGTCGGGGGCGACGTAGTTGCCCAATCCGTTCAGGACGATCTCCTGCGTCTCAACCTGCCTGGCCAGCTCGACGTTGCCTGCCCCGCTGACCGTGACGACCAGATCGGTGGCGCTCAGCGAGTCAATCGTGATGTCGCCTGCCCCGCTCAGGGTAATCTCCATGCGATCCGTCTCCAACTCATCAATCTCGAATTTGCCTGCGCCTGACGAGTCGAGTGCGGTCAGGTCTATCAAACTCAAGCGGAAGATGATCGCCTCGCTGGGATTGAGGAGCAAATCGTCGTCGGTAAAGCCCAGTTCGAGCGTCCCACCCCTGACTTCGGTCTCGATGTACTGCATCAGGTTGTCGTCGGTTTCGACCGTCAGCGATTCCTCGTCACCCTGGGTGATGATCACCCTGCCGAACCCCGTCAAGGCGACGCTATCAAAACCACTTACGTCTCTGTCTTCGGTAACTACGTTGCCAGAGCCTTTGATGGTTCTGAGGCCGGAAGGAATGAAAGGAATGGCACATGCGAGGCCGGCTGTTATCAATGCGATCAGGGTTAACCACATTGAACGTTGTTTCATTTCTCTATCCCTCCTCTATCCTCTCGACGACGATTGTGCAATTCGTTACCAGGGCCGCAATCGCGCCAATCGCTGCCAACGTCGGCGCGAGCACAGCGCCAACCACGCCCAGCGTGAGCGGAATCTCAACGAAAGTTTGGCCTTCCTCGTTCTTTATGATGATGCGGCGAATGTGGCCCTCGTGTACCAGCTCTTTGCATTTGGCGAGCAGGCCCTCGCCGCTAACTTGATATTCCTCCGTCCGAACTTGCTCTTCGCTCATGTTTCTCTCCTTGTTTAGATTTGTGTCTGCTTTCCCACTCTAGCGTATGCCAACCGAGCCAACGCCAGTCTCGATGTTGACGTCAACCTTGTTTGGTGCTGTGTCGTAGTCCGGGGACAGATAGGTGTCGCCCACGCGCGGGAAACGGCCCTGGTCCACCGTGATTGCCGCCAGGCCGCCCTTGGCCCGGATGCGGGCCGCCACGCCGGAGGGCACCCGGATGGTCACCGAGGCCGCACCAGAGCCAATATTGACCCGCGTGTGCCCAGCATTGGCTGGCAGCGTCAGGTCGGTCGCGCTGGCTCCGGTTTGCAGCCGCAGGTCAGTCACACGCAGGTCGGCCAGGTCCAGCCGCATGTCGCTGGCCCCGGTCTCGAGGTCGAGCGAGAGTGGGATCTCACCGTTCAGGCCGAACGACCAGTCGAGCGTGTGCCCCGGCCCCCACATCCACGGCGTGGCGAAGCGCGGAAAGCCCCCGCTGGGCACGCGCATTTCGACGTCCAGCATGTCCCCATCTCGTCTCACCCGGCGGTCCAAGCCGCCGACGAACGTTCCGGCCGCCAGTTCGCCCGCTCCGGCGCCAGCGTCCACGTGCAGACGCCCAGCGCCGTGGTGGATGCGAACGCGGGCTCTCGCGGCGCCTTCGAGCGGGATCGTTGCCTCCTCGGCTTCGATGGAGCGTGGTCCGACGATAACTCCCCACAGCACCCATACGCCGAACGCGATCAGGAACAGGGGCCAGATCAGGCTCCATATGTTTACGTCGAGGATCCCCAGGCTGTTGAGCAGCAGCAGGATGCCGGCCAGGATGAGGATACCTCCCCAGAACAGAGTGCTCTTGCTCATATCGTTTTCCTCCTGGATAATGCGTGATGCGTGTTACGTGTTGCGTGATACATGACCGGCACATCTTACTTTTCACGTTTGACGTTTGACGTTTGTGCTAACGGGACCGAAACAAGGGTCGGATCAGGATCAGCAAGCCCAGCACGATCAGCAGTACCGGCCAGTAGTCGCCCACAATGCCCAGCGCACCAAAGAACGATCCAAAGATCGTGAACAGCGCCAGGCTGATCAGAATCAGCCAGCCGCCTCCACTCACCGACTGGCGGATTTCTCCACCAAGTAGGCCCGACAGGACGATTCCCACGCCGACAAAACCGGGGATCAGCGTCCAGGCGTAGGCCCAACTCTCCCAGTTCCCGGTAGCGTTTTGCCAGTACAACAACCCGCCGATACCACCGACGATGCAAGCCGGCACTGCCATAGCCGGAACTCCGGTCAGCAGGCCGATGACCAGCAAGAGTACCCCAACACCAACGATGGTCAGCGGCCAGGAGAACCAGGTCTGCAACCCTGGCACCCACTGGGCAACCAGGAACCACACCCCGAGCAGGACCAATACCAGCCCGGCGGCTAAACTTGATCTGCGTCTACGATCCATGGCAACCTCCTTAGATTGTAGGCCGGGTCAACAGGAAATAGTGGGGTGCTCGTAGCGGATGATAATCCGCTACCCCCAGATGCGGCGTATCACTGCTCGAGCCGCCCGAATACGGGGACTGTCGTCCCCTTCGAGCAGGGGTTCCCCCACTATTTCCCGAAGAGCCTACAGGTCAAACCCATGAGTCTAGCCTTCAGCTTCCACCACGACGGGCGCTGCCTTGCGGCCCCTCAGCCAGTCACGGCCCCAGAGCCAGACTGCACCCAGACCCAGCAGCACGGTGGCCAGCGTTGCAAGCCACCCCAGCACGGGGATAGCGGTGATGACGACAAAGATCAACACGCCCAGCAGCATAGGCCACCAGCGGTGCTCGGCTGCTGTGGACTTGAAGAGTCTGAAGATCAGTTGTCCGAGCAGCAGGCTGATGACGATCCTGGTGACGTAGGCCCAGGTGATACTGAAGCCGAACGCCACTGTGCTCATGACGACGCCTCCCAGCACAACGAACCGTCCCGCCAGTTCACCCAGCGTAACGACTCCGAAGACGACAGCCAGCAGCACGGTGGCGATGACGAGGACCAACATCACCAGCACGAACGCGGCGATGGCAACTACGCCCCACCCCAGGCTTGGCAGCGGCTGGGCCTGCACGACGCCAGCGATCTTGCGCGTCCAGTCGGGCACCAGCCACATCATCAACGCCCCGACCAGCAACAACGTGATCAGGCGGCGCAGTTGGCGCACAAACCAGCGGCCCACAAGAGCGGCTGGCGAAGGTGCTACCACTTCTGGCCTCGCCTCGACTTCGGGGATGTACTGGGCAAAGTCAGTCTCACCGGCCACAGCACCGGCGGGGATGTCCGCCTCGACGTTCGCGGTGTACTGCAGGTCCCCGGCGATACGGGCCCCCTCATTCACCGTCAGGCCGGCGGGGACCGCTGGAAGAGCGGGCACGTTGGGCATGAAGATGAACTGGGCTGGCGACAGGGCTCCGGGCTCAGCCCCACCCATGTCCACGGCGACGTTCCCACCGACAGTGCCCGCGAATTCGACCGCTCCCCCCGCCATGTCCACGTTCCCGGCCACATCGCCGGCCAGTAACGCCTGATAGCCGACAAAGACCAGGTCGCCGCCGACGTTGGACCTACTCTCGTTCTCCAGGCTGAATCCGGCTGCGATAAGGTCATCCGTCACCTCAGCACCGACGCTCAACGCATAACCAGCGATACGGGCATCGTCCTCGACCGTGCCATTGACGACTATGCTCTGGCCCACGGCGATGAGGTCGCCTTCCACGGTACCATTGATCTCGATGGTGCCACCGACGACAACCAGGTCGCCCTTGACGGTGCCATTCAGGGTGAACTCACTGGCGCCAACGTAGAGGTCGTCGTCAATCACCTCGTCGGCCTTGATGACAATCACGTCCCCGCCTCGGCCCTCAAAAGCCCGCGCTGTGGGGACGGCGAGGCAGACGGCCAGCAGGGCTACGCCTGCTATGGCCAGCAGCCTACGACCATGTGTATTGAACCTGTTCATCTTTATCCCTCCTTTCTTGTATACTGATGTGAATAGAGTGCGATTCCTAACGATTCGCACTAACGGCTATAGGTCAAACAATGTGGAATTACAGGTAAGGTCTTTTTATCTGTAACCTATGTGAGATTCGCCTTTATGGCCTTAGCGATAGGTGTACCGGCCTCCAAGGTTAGCTCCTTACCTACTGGGTGAACAACTAAGAACTTGGCCATTTTTGTCGCCTCCTTTTTCTCGAGTCTGTCAGGCTGCTGAAATGGTACCAGCCAACTTCCGCGCTGCCTGCAAGCAAAGAAGCCGGCTTCTGTTCAACATAGGCATCACCTCCTCATAAAGAATCGGTCAAGAGCCTCTTTCACTATCCCCATCACAAAGAGCACATATCCGAGGGAGGCGCACTTTACTTTGAGACGACTTGCTCTGGGCGACTACTCAGCGCAGGGCGGCGATGACCTTTCGGTACTCGTCCTCCGTGAACGCACGGAGGGTTTCGGTGCGGATGGCACCTGCCGAACCGATGGTGAGGGCCAGCTTGGCTACTGTTTCATCGTCCGGCGCTTCAGCGACGACGACCATGTCGTACCGGCCCATCACAAGATAGAACTCTTTCAACTCGGCTCCGGCTGCCTGAAACGCCTTCTTGGCCACGTCGAGTCGGCCGGGGCTCTCCTTGACGTTCTCGATTCCTTTCTGCGTCCAGTTGAGCAGGATGATGTAAGTGGACATCTGTTACCTCCTTTTTTTATCCGTGCGCCTCCCTCAGCGCCCTGTTTTGCACCCGACATAGCCTCATGACCATAGCTTTCGGAAACGGGCGAATTCTGATTAACGTGTTCGGGGTTGCCGAAGTCGCCGAAGGCGATTTGCACGCAGCGCAGCGAGGTCGGCAACCCCGTGTTCACCGACCCGTAGGGCAAGCGACCAAAGGGAGCGCAGAGTTCGCCCGCCCCTCGAAATGGGAACACCCTACGCCAACATGGGTTTCAGTGCCCCACCAGGTCTTAAAAGAGTGTGAGGTGGTGCCCTATCATCCCTTTTGGGCTTTCGCCATGGCTTCAAAGTTCTCGTATAGCCGGGGTTCCCTGATCTTCTTCCTCTGCCCAAGGGCAAAGCCCTTGATCCTATCCCACACGAGGCCTACTGCCAGCCAGTCGAACAGCAGTTCCTCGTTGAACAGCCCATGCTTGTAGAGAGTGCCAAGGGTTTCGAACCAGCCACAGATGTTAGAGACGTTGCGGAACTCCTCACTACCTGGAGGGTACTTCTCCACGAACTCTGCATAGTCGGGGACGAACTGCTCGCTCCACATCCAGTTCGTCGCTTCCGATAGTCCGGATGCAGCTCCCCACTGAGCAAGCTGAAGCATGAGAGTGGCATCCTGGTAAGTTGGTTTGGCCATCTGTCTGACTCCTTTCTTGTTTAGGTGAAAGTCCCTCTTCAAAAGGGGCGGGCGAATCGCGGCATCGGGGTAGGACAGCCAGTTTCCCAGCTGCCCCCCCACGGATCCCGGCGTGCGGTTTTCCCGCACCGGGCTCTTCAGGTA
>CAYPOY010000331.1:0-5816 GCA_964412395.1 uncultured Anaerolineales bacterium
CTGCTCGAACGATTCGGCACGGGGGCCGGCGGTGAGCCAGAAATCCAGCACGGCTTCCACAGCGGCGATCAGTTCCCGCTCGTCGTAGACCCTGCCGGCGTAGTTGACCCGCGTCTCGCCGGGGACGAAGGGATAGGGGGTATGAGCCACACGGTAGTACTCGGTAACAAGTGTGTGGATCCGTTCTCGTAGTTGGTCACGTTTGTCCATTGGTATGTGAGTCAACGAGTAGATGAGTAGGGAGTAGATGAGGCTCCTCATTCCTCTTCTACCCCTTTACTCGTTCACTCGTATACTTTCCTCTCAATTGTGCGTCGCAGCCCTTCTTCCAACCCCACCCGCGCCCGCCAGCCGGTCAGTCGGGCCATGCGGTCGGCGTCGGCGGCCAGACGCATCACCTCGCCGGGGCGGTAGGGTAGAGCGCCCGCCAGGATACGGCCCTGCGCTCCTGTCATCGCCCAAATGCGGTCCACCACCTGACGAACGGTGTGGGCCCGACCCGTCCCCAGGTCGAGGCTCTGTCCCTCGACGCCCAGCGCTTCTGCGGCAACCAGCATTCCCTCCACCACGTCATCCACGTAGATGAAATCCCGCTCCTGCTCCCCAGGCGTCATCGGGAAGTCCTCCCCTGCCAGCGCCGCGCGGATGGCGGCGGGCACCAGCGTATGGTCCGGCTGCCCCGGCCCGTAGACCTGGAAGGGGCGCACAGTGACGACGGGCAGGCCGTGTGCCCGCCAGTACATCCGCCCGAAGGCCCAGGCGGCCACCTTCGAGGCGGCGTAGGCGTTGAAAGGGTCCAATCCCTCAACCGTTAACCGCTGACTCGCTGACTCGCCGACTCGCTGACTCGCGCCATACTCGTAGCAAGTGCCGGCGAGCACCACCCGCCGGACGTCCCTCCCCCGCAGCGCCTCCAGTAGATATACTGTGCCGCCAGCGTTCACTGCCAGTGCCAGCGCCGGGCTCACGCCGGGGTCGGTGACGCCGACGGCGGCCAGGTGGAACACCACATCGGGGACGGCACCTTCCACCGCCTGCCGGACGCTCTGCGCGTCTTGCACGTTCAGGGAGACGTGCTCGACCTGGGGTGACAGGTCAGCGGCCCGCTCCGGCGGCTCTCCGGGATAGACCCCGGCCCAAACCTCCGCCCCGGCCTCGACCAGCCGCTGGGTCAGGTAGCATCCGATGAATCCGGTCGCGCCGGTGATGAGGACACGCTTCCCCGCCCAATCCACCAATCTACCAACCTACCGGTCCAGAAACTTCTGATACCACTCCAACGTCTCCCGCAGTCCCTCCTCGAGCAAGTAGCGGGGCGACCAGCCCAACACGCGGCGGGCTTTGCTGCTATCCAGGTACTGGGCCTGGATCTCGTGAGGTGCGTCGGCCAACACCACCGGTTCCAACTCCGGGTAGTTGGAGACTGCGATGATGGCCTGCACCATCTCCAGGACGGATTTGGGATCGTCCATACCGAAGTTGAACGCTTCGCCCTTCACCCCGGGCTCGTCCAGGTACTCTGCCAACGTCAGGTAGGCGTGGACAGCGTCCTGGATGTAAAGGTAGTCGTGCAGGGGTGTGCCGTCGGAGCGGATGATGGGACGCTCGCCCCGGATGACGCTGCGTATCGTGCCCGGGACGATGCGGCTCCAGTTCAGGTCGCCACCGCCGTAGAGGTTGGCGCAGCGGGTGACGGCGACTGGCAAGTCATAGGTCGCGGTGTAGGCGCGGGCGATGAGGTCGGCGCAGGCTTTGGACACGTCGTAGGGATAGCAACCCAACAAGGGAGCATCTTCGGTGTAGGGCAGTTTCTCGTGTACGCCGTAGGCCTTGTCGGTAGAAGCGACCGCCACGCGGGTTACTTTGGGCGAACGACGGGTTGCCTCCAGCACAACCCAGGTTCCCTTGACGTTGGTCTCGAAGGTCGAGAGAGGGGCCCGGTTGGCGATAGGGACGATAGTCTGGGCCGCCAGGTGAAAGACAGTGTCAATCTCATACTCGTTGAGCGCCCGCTCGATCAATTCGTAGTCGGTCACATCACCGCGCACGACGGCGATGCGATCTTGATAGCCGGACCTGCGCAAGTGAGAGAAGGGCACCTCATCGCGGATGAGACCGGTGACGGAGGCTCCGCACTCGACCAACGCGATGGTCAGCCAGGAGCCCAGCAACCCGGCGCAGCCAGTGACGAAGACGGGGCGGTCGAGCCAAAAGGAGTCCGAGTTGCGAATCGGGGGTTGCAGGTTGTAGGGCATGGGGCTTCTCACTACCAAATTTTCCACGGTGCGCTTTCGCGCCATAAGGCGTTCATCGCCCGGGCATCCTTGAAGGTATCCATCGCCCGCCAGAAGCCGGTGTGCTCGTAGATCGCCAGTTGGCCTTCGTCAGCCAAGCGCTGCAACGGCTCCCTCTCCAATATCACGCCATCACCGCCCCCAAGATAGTCAAAGATCCCTCCCTCGAAGACAAAGAAACCGCCGTTGATGAGCGCGTCTACCAGAGGCTTCTCCTGAAAGCCCGTGATCAATCCCTGCCCATTGGTTTGTACGACGCCGAAGCGGGAGAACGAGTGCACGCCGGTCAGGGTAGCGACGCGGCCCATGTGACGGTGGAAGGCCAGCAGCGCCACCAGGTCAATGTCGGCCACGCCATCACCATAGGTGGCAAAGAAGGTATCGCTTTCGATGTAGCGGGCCACTTTGCGGATGCGAGCCCCAGTCTGCGCGTGCCGGCCGGTGTCGGCGAAGACGATGCGCCAGCCCTCCTCGGGATGGGAGTCGTGGTACTCGACGGCCGGTGCAGCACCCAGTGTGAGCGTGAAGTCGCGAGCCAGTGGGCCGTACTCCAGAAAGTACCGCTTGATGTCCTGGCCCCGGTATCCCAGGGCCAGGATGAAGTGGTTGACGCCCTGGGCAGCGTAGATTTTCATCACATGCCAGAGGATAGGCCGGTCGCCTATCTCGACCAGCATCTTGGACCGGTCATCACCCATACGGATACCCGTCCCACCGCAGAGGATGACGACGGGAAGGGAAGAAGTTTCAAGCTGAGCAGTTTCAGGTCTCAAGAGAGCACCCCGTCACTTGTCGTAGGCTCACCTCGAACGGCGGGTAGGCAATGCCACTCTCGGTCACGATGCCGGTGACGTAGCGGTGCGGTGTCACGTCGAAGGCCGGGTTAGCCACACGCACTCCCTCCGGCGCAATAGGTCGGCCCTGATAGATGGCCCCGGTTACCTCCTCGGCTGGCCGTTCCTCAATCGGGATGTCGTCCCCGGTGGGCAGCGAGAGGTCAATCGTGGAGGTAGGCACACACGAGTAGAAGGGAACACCATTAGCCTCCGCCACGACCGCCAGTTGATAGGTGCCGATCTTGTTGGCCACGTCGCCATTGGCCGCCACCCGGTCAGCCCCCACCAGCACGATGCCCACCTGTCCAGTGCGCATGAAATGGCCGGCGGCGCTGTCGGCGATGAGCGTGAAAGGGATGCCTAGTTGTTGCAACTCCCAGGCCGTGAGCCGGGCTCCCTGGAAGCGCGGCCGCGTCTCATCCACCAGCACATGCACCCGTTTGCCCTGCTCGTGTGCGGTGCGGACGACTCCCAGGGCGGTGCCGTAGTCCACCGTCGCCAGCGCGCCTGTGTTGCAGTGATGCAGGATCGTGTCGCCATCTCGGATAAGCGGCGCACCGTGCTCCCCCAGCCGTCTGTTGACCTCGACATCTTCGTCGGCCAACGCCTGGGCCTCGGCCAGCAGCGCGTCGGGGATAGCGACAAAGTCGGGCTCGGCCTCGGCCCGTCGTAGCAGGCGTGCTAAAGCCCATGACAGATTGACCGCTGTGGGGCGGGCAGCGCGAAGAGTTTCTGCCGCCGCGCGCAGGTCGGCCAGCAGCCCGTTTCGGTCCTGTGCGCGAGCGCCCCGTGCAGCCAACACCATTCCGAAGGCTGCCGCTGCACCGATCGCTGGTGCACCCCGGATAACCATCGTGCGGATGGCCCGGGCTACCTCGCGGTGGTCCTTGTACTCGACCAGGCGAAACTCGGCCGGCAGGAGCCGCTGGTCAATCATCCGTACTTTGCCGTTGTGCCACTCAATACTGCGCATCGCAACCTCGGTTCTCTTGGGTCGTCACAACATCAGCGTGCTATGGTAACACGGGCGAACCGCTTTGTCAAACGTGCTTCTCGGATTTATATACCGTCGTGAACCCCGGTGCCAACAATAACGCGGCAGCACCCCAACCGGCGCTGCCGCGTGTGGGCAATCGCTTCTACGCTGCTCGGACTACACCGCCGTGGCAGCCTCTAGTACCTCAGAAGTCTCGACCGCAGTTTCCACCTCTGCTTCACCCTCCTCTTCCTCTTCCACCGGAGCAGCTATGGAGGGGCCCAAGGATATGCCCTCGAAACTCTCGATAGGGCCATCGGAAAAAAGATTGTCACCCCGGTACCCGGTGCCGGCCGGTATCAGTTTGCCGATGATGACGTTCTCCTTCAGTCCCAGAAGTGGATCCTCCTTGCCCTCAATCGCTGCGCCAGACAGCACCCTGATCGTGTGCTGGAAGGAGGCAGCGGAGAGGAAACTTTCGGTGCTCAGGGCTGCTTTGGTGATACCCAACAGCACAGGCCAGCCCCTGGCAGGTTGTCCGCCTGCTTCGACCGCCTTACGGTTGACATCCTCCATCGCCAGCCGGTCCACCAGCTCGCCAGGCAGGAGGTCTGTATCGCCCGGCTCGGTGATTTGCACTTTACTCAGCATCTTGCTGAAGATGACCTCAAAGTGCTTGTCATTGATGTTCACGCCCTGCGAGCGATAAACCTTCTGCACATCCGAAAGCATGTGGTGCTCCGTGGCCTTGCGTCCCAAAACACGGAGGATATCGTGGGGATTCAAGACGCCCTCGATCAACTGCGTGCCAGGCTCAATACGCTGCCCCTCTTCGACTAGCAGCCGGCCGGTAGTGGGAACCTCGTACTCTCGTTCATCACGTCGTTCGTGCACAACGGTGATGCGCCGGTCCTGAGTTTCGCGGAGCACTCGACCGCCCTTCTCCGCCACGATGTGCTTTTCACCGTGCCAGGAGGCAATCGGATCGCCTGCCTTGACCTCGTCCCCATCCTCGACCAGGATCTTCCAACCTCGCTTGATCTCGTATTCAAACCGCTCAATCTCGCTATCCACTACGATGACGCTGCGCTGGTCGTTGGCCCGGACGAGGTGCACAACACCACCGATTTCAGACATAGGGGCCTCGCCCCTGGGCTTCTTGCGGGCCTCGAACAACTCTTCCACACGCGGTAGGCCGACGGTGATGTCGCCGCCTGCCGCCACGCCGCCGGTGTGGAACGTCCGCAGTGTCAACTGGGTACCTGGCTCACCGATGGATTGCGCAGCCACGATGCCGACCGCAGTGCCGATGGTTACCATCTTGCCCCGGCCCAAATCACGCCCGTAGCACGACATGCAAATGCCTCGACGGAGTTGACAAGTCATCGGGGAGCGCACCAACACGGCCTCAACCCCAGCCTCCTCAATCATGGCTGTGCCTGTTTCGTCAATCTCCTCGTTACGCTCGACGAGCACCTCGCCAGTCTGGGGATGAACAACAGGTGCGGCTGCTACCCGCCCGATCAGCCGCTCGGACATACTTTGGGCCCCCACATCATCCGTGGCACGGACCCAGGTCCCGCCCCTGCTGCCGCAGTCGTGAGCGTTGATGATGACGTCCTGTGCCACGTCCACCAGGCGGCGTGTCAGGTATCCTGCGTCGGCGGTGCGCAGGGCGGTGTCGGCAAGACCCTTACGCGAGCCGTGGGT
>CAYPOY010000332.1:0-5795 GCA_964412395.1 uncultured Anaerolineales bacterium
AACGCCCCGCTGATACTCAAAACCTGTTGGAAACAGGTTTCGCCAGTGCGTTTTCGACGCACTTCGTGGTATCAGCCGGTGATTTCAATCATCGACGGGCAGGTTGCGACCCTCTGTCCCAAATACGATACGCTCGCCGTTCTGTTGCGGAATTCGAGAGGTAATTGTGGTATAATAGTCAAGAGCGCAACGCAGGTGAAAGGACATCCAGGATATGGAACGAGCGACCGGTAAAGCCGAACGGCTGTTGCAGATTGAGGCATTGCTATTGGCTCACTCCGAAGGGCTGACCCAGGCAGAGATCGCCCGACGGCTGGGGGTGAATCGTTCGACGGTCTACCGCTATTTGCCTGACATGGGTCGGTTCTGCGTCTACGAGACCGACGACGGGAGGCTGGCGATTGACCGGGATCACTACCTGACCCGCGTGCGGCTCACGCTGCACGAGGCGACGGCGCTGCATCTGGCGGCCCGCCTGATGGCGACGCGCACCGACAAGCACAACCCACACGCGGCGTCGGCGCTGCGCAAACTGGGGCTGGCACTGGAGAGACTGGCGCCACTGATCTCCCACCACCTGACCGCCTCGGCCGACGTGATGGACGACGAGGCCCAGCGCCACGACCCGGTGTACCTGGAGGTGTTGGAGACGCTGACCCGCGCCTGGTCGCAGGGGCGGATGGTGCACCTGTGGCACCGGCACGAGAGCGGGCGGGTGTACGACTATAACTTCGCTCCCTACTTCATCGAGCCCTACGCGGTGGGTCAAACCACCCACGTCATCGGCTGGCGGGAGCCTCCGGGAGCGGTGCGCACTTTCAAACTGGAGCGCATCCAGCGCATTGAGTTGACCACGGAGCCCTATACCATCCCCGACGATTTCGACCCTCGCGAGACACTGACCGATGCCTGGGGAATCTGGTATACTGAGGCGGAGCCGGTGGAGGTGATGCTGCGCTTCCATCCGCGCGTGGCCCACCGGGTGCGGGAGACCCGCTGGCACCGCTCGGAGCAGGTGGAGGAGCAGCCGGATGGAAGCCTGCTCTGGCGGGCGCGGGTGGCCGAACCGCAGGAGATGCTGCCGTGGATCCGGGGGTGGGGGGCGGACGTGGAGGCGCTCGCGCCGGAGGAGTTGCGGGAGCGGATGGCGGGCGAGGCGCGGCGCCTGGCAGAAGCCTACGGTTGGCAGGTCAATCGGGGCAGCGCGATGGCGGGTGATACGCTAGACCAAACCTTTGCCAGTTACTTTGGAGGATGACCCTATGAAACAAGGCCTGGTTCCTTACCCCTTTCAGCGGCGTGTGGCCGAATTGCTTCTGAGCGGCCGCAACGTGATCCTGCAGGCCCCTACCGGTGCGGGCAAGACAATGGCGGCGATGTTGCCTTTCCTCGAAGCCATCGAGCATGGGCGTGACTTCCCCCACAAGTGCCTGTACGCGGTGCCGATGCGTGTGTTGGCCAACCAGTTCGTGGAGGAATTCACAGGCAAGGTGCGGGAAGCGGGCCGCGATGACCGCATTCGCGTCGCCATCCAGACGGGGGAACACGCCGACGACCCACAGTTGGCCGCCACGCTAACCTTTGCCACCATAGACCAGGTGTTGAGCAGCTTCTTGCTCGCGCCCTACAGCCTGCCCCGGCGGCTGAGCAACCTGAACGCTGGCGCGGTAGCCGCGTCGTACCTGGTCTTTGACGAGTTCCACCTGTTCGACCCCCTTTCTACGCTGCCCACGACGCTGAAGATGCTGCGGATGCTGCACGGCATAGCGCCCTTCTTGCTGATGACCGCCACGTTTTCTGGCGATATGCTGGACGGACTGGCCGACGCGCTGGACGCCGTGGTGGTGCCGGAGGATGATGCCACCCGCCAGGTGATGCAGGCACTCCCGTCGCAGAAAAAGACCCGCCGCTATCGTGTCGCGGATAGGCCGCTGTGCGCCGAGGCGGTGCTGGCGCACCGCTGCAGCCGCACTCTGGTCATCTGCAACGTGGTGGATCGCGCCCGCGCCCTGTTTGAGGCTCTGCGCGACCACCCTGACCGGGGCAACACCCAGCTACTCCTGCTCCACAGCCGTTTCTTGCCAGAGGACCGGCAACGCATCGAGGGCGAGATTCGGCGCTTATTCGGCGAGGACGACGACGGGAGTGGGAGTTGGATCGTCGTCGCCACCCAGGTGGTCGAGGTCGGGCTGGACATCACCTGTCAGGCGCTTCACACCGAACTGGCCCCGGCTAATGCCCTCTTGCAGCGGGCAGGGCGCTGCGCCCGCTATGAAGGCGAAGAGGGCGATGTGTTCATTTACGCCGAGACGCTCGACGCGGGAGGCGAAACGGTTGATCTTACTGAGAACGTGATGCCCTACAAAGGCCAAAAGGAGGAGGTCGCCCGCACGCTGGCCGAATTCCAGGTTCGCCACGGCGATACCTTGACCTTCAGCGATGAGCAAGCGATCATCAGCGCGGCGCACGGCCCCCGTGACCGGGCCATCGTCGAAGGGCTGGTCGCGACCCGCGAGATGCACCGCCGCAGGATGAACAGCGTGATGGACGGTCAGCGCTCCGGGGAGGCGGGCGACCTGATCCGGGCGGTGTCGTCGCGGCTGGTGGTGGTGCACGACGACCCGCTGGCGGTGGCCGAACGGCCCTTCGCGGCCGAGGCTTTCAGCCTGCACCCCGGCACACTCTACGGCCTGGTGAAGAAGTGGCTGGCGCGGGAGGATGAACTCGACCTGGAGGACTGGGGAGTGCACGCTCTCCACGACCTGGGCGACGTAGACGAGCACGGGCGGTCGGCTTATCGTTGGCTGCCGGTGCAGGACAGGGATGACGTCGTCGGCTCCGCGCTGGTGCTGGTGCATCCGGCGCTGGCTGGCTATGATCCCGACCTGGGCTTTGTGCCGGACCGGTCCACTGGCTACCGGGCCAGGCTGACCCCGGCGCGGGACATTGCGCCGCGCGGCGGCTACGCCTACCGGCTGGAGGGCTATGCCGAACACGTGCAACTGGTCCACCAGGCTCTCCTGCGCCAGGTCTGGCCGGAGTTGGTGCCGGCTGCGGTCCGCCTCGAACACGCCTGCGGCTGGCCGGCCGGCGTGGTGGAGCGGGCGGCCCACCTGGTCGTGCTCTTACACGACGTAGGTAAACTCAACCGGGGTTGGCAGGGTTGGGTGGTGCGCTACCAGAAAGCCATCGGGCGACCCGCGCCGGCCGGATTCTACGCCCACACCGACTTCGACCCCACCAATCCGCTGCACCGGGAGGAGCAGAAGTCGCTGCGCCGCAAGCCGCCGCACGCCGTCGAGGGGGCGGTGGCAGTGGCCCCGCTCCTGGCGGCGGCCTTTGAGGAGCACATGCCGGTGTTCAAAGCGGCTTTTACGGCCATCGCCCGGCACCACGGCGCGTTCACGCGGGAGTACCGGCGCTACGCCCTGGCTCCAGGGGCGAGTGAGGCAGTGGCCGAGACGTTGGACTGGCTGCCGCCTGCCCTGGCGACAGGGCTCGACACCGGAGATTTGTTGACCAGCGAGGACCCGGCACGAACGCCGGTTGACGAGTTGCTCGTTGACCCAGGGCAAGACAAGGAGTTCCTGGCATACGCGCTGCTGGCGCGAGCGCTGCGGAGGGCGGATCAGGCGGGGACGGAGGCAGGGAATTTGCAAAAGCAGCCCAATTGACGCATACTATAACCGGACGTCGTGGATGCAGTCGCCGGTGACGTGGGCCTCGTCGGCCGAGTAGACGACGACGGCACATCCCAGTTGCGGCTGGTAGACGGCGATCCAGGGGGCAGCGCGGTAGGTCAGCGCCAGGCCGGTGTAGAGCCAGTGGGGCAGCTTGCCGCTGAGCACGACGCCGAACCCGGCAGGGACGGAAGGCACGGCCAGCGTCTCGAGTTGGTTATAGTCCAGGTAGGCGGCAGGCAAAATACCTTCTATGTGAACGTAACCGGGGAACTTGTGGGATTGGATTTGGAGCGGAGCCGCAGGGTCGGGTGTCCCCACGCGTAGCGACGCTGCCTGCACCCATCCCAGCCGCACGTCGAATTGGACAAAAAGGGCGGGCGTGGCTAGCAAAGCCAGGGCCGCGTAGAGCCAGTTGGGGCCGCGTCCATAGAGGCCCAGGGGGACGGCTTCGGGCAGGTAGTCGAGTACGGCTGGCAGATGGCGCGGTTCCCAGGTGGCTTGCTCTTCCCGGTGCGACACGTCCAGGGTGCGCGCCAGGCGATCCAGGTCAATCACAGTTTCGACCGGAGCAGCATTCAGGTGATCCCGGCGTAGTGCCTGGGCATCGCGGGCAAAGAGGCGGGCCAATTGGCTGGTCAGGGCGTCGAACAGGGGGTTTTGCAGCCTGGTGCCCCACTCCAGCCCGGCGAGGATGCCCCGCAGGATAGGACATTCTTCCAGGAGTTGGTTTTCTCCCTTCAGGTCGGACTGGATGTCCGCCAGCAGCAGCAGGCCGTGGCGAGTGGCCCGGTCGAGCCAGGTGGCGCGAGAGGCTTCGTCGAGGGTAAGCAGGATAGCATGGGTGCATTGGTCGAAGATTGCCTCCTGCCAGGGCGTGGGTTTCCCTCCCACATCCACGATCAGGGGCAGGTGACGGTGCTCCAGGTCCTGGCAGATGTGCTCGGCAAAGGCCGGCGTCCATCTGCGGGGGACGAGGATGGTGCGCACGAGGGTCTGGTCGGCCATGTGCGTCCAATCGCCCTCGCCATCGGGGCAAGCACGCAGGACGTAATGTTGCACCCCGCGCTCGCGTAGGGCCTGGGTGAGATTGGCCGTGAGGACAGACTTGCCACTGTCCGGCGGGCCGCCAATCAGCACAGCGGGAAAGAGCTCCATAACGTTGTTCCTTTCAGGATGGTGATGATGCAAACAGACAGCACCATGGTCGCCACCATGGCTGGCGGTCCACAGATTGTGACCTTTGCCCTGGACGATCTGCTCAGGCGGGGCGAGGTCATCCGCGAAGTGATCGTCGTCCACCTGGCTCCACAGGCCGATCCCCTCACCGGACAGGCGTTGCTCAAACTGGCCGCCGAATTCTCCGGCGACTCTTACGCAACCCATCCCTGTCGCTTGCAGTTTTTTCCTCTTCGCAGCGGTGGCAAAAAACTGGACGACATTCGTGACGAGGTGGCGGCCAACACGGTCTGGAGCGCGATTTACAAACTGATCGCTGATTTGAAAGCGCAAGGGCGGCACCTGCACGTGTGCATTGCCGGCGGGCGGCGGATATTGGCCCTGGTGGCGATGTCGGCGGCGATGTTGCATTTTGACCACAACGACCGTCTGTGGCACATGTACACGCCGGCCGATTTCCTGGAGCAGGCTCGCGACGGGGCGATCATGCATGCCCGACCAGAGGATGGCGTGCGGCTGATCCGGGTGCCACTGGTGCCCTGGGGAGCCTATTTTCCGGCGTTGCGAACGCTGACCCAGGCCTCGCCAATGGAAGTTGTGACCGCGCAGGCTCAGTGGCTCGGTAGCGCAGAACGAGCGTGCTGCCGGGTGGTGGTGGAGCAGTTGACGTCGCGCCAGTTGGACACATTGCGCGCCTTTGCCGCCGGCCAGAGACCACAGGAGGTGGCCGAAACACTGTGCGTGACGGTCAAGACAGTGCACGCCCACAAGACGATCATCCTGAGCGAGTGTCGCAATGCCTGGGGACTGCCGGAGGGAACACGGCTGGATTATTACTTCTTGCGCGAAAAGTTCGGGCGCTATTTTCAGGTGCTGGGTATATGATAGCACAGAAAGGGGGAGAGAACATTGGAACAAGTTCCAAAGTTTGCTGGA
>CAYPOY010000333.1:0-5748 GCA_964412395.1 uncultured Anaerolineales bacterium
TGTTAAGGTTCTTCAGTTGTGCTCAAATTTGCGAAATTCTGGTGACACTATCGGCTCTATCTTGATGGTATCGCCACCGTAAGTGCGTCCTACGTAGCGCAGTGAGTCTTTGGCTACCAGCGAGTTAAGCACAGCCAGCAGCGCCTTTAACGTCGTTTCGTCCTGGCCGATTGACGCTGTTGGATAGACGCACAGAAAAACATTGAGGGCCAGTACATCGGCCCGGTTGTAGATGAAACGCGACTTCTTGCGGCTCAGGTAAGTGAAGTAGATAGGCGCCGGATCGCGTCGTTCCATCACGTACCAAAGCGAGCGGGTCTTAACCAGACTGCGCTGGTGCAGGCCAAGCGTCTCTCCGTGCTGGACGTAACGCGCTTCTGGTGTGCCAGGTGCCACAGGGCCGTTCAAGTACAGAAGCCAGCGTTTTTTGCCCTCACTCCCCAACCGCTCAAAACCCCTGTGATCAAAAACATATCCCGGCGCTTCGCGGGTCTTGGTCAGCACAGGACGCAGGTACGCCCTGCTCAGGCCCCATTCCTGAATCTCATCGTCTGAGAGTACAAAGAACTTGTTGGCTCCCGTGGCAATTCCGCGCATAATGCGGGCTACGTTGGAGAGCGGGATAAAAGCGTCGTGGCCAATGCGATGGTTTCTCCGACCCACGACTGTCCATTTTTGTCGCGGCGACAGATCAGTGAGGGTAACCTTCTGACTGACGCCCCACTTGTCAGAAACGACGTCGCTTCGCTCAATGGCCCGCAGTACCCTCTCTGGGCCAGGCCATCTACGTATCTGAACGTGAGTGATCTGACCGGTTGCTGGTCGCTCTGCGTGCGGTCCCTCCATCAACGTGATGCAGGCTGCTGTATCCACTCCCTCAAAGATAGACAGCGACTCATCAAAAGTGATGATGGCACACAGGCGCAATTGCTGACGGATGAACTCTTTGACCTGCCGACTGTAGGAGGCCTCGAATATGACGGCGGGGGTGATGAATGCCATCCGGCCAGCAGGGGCCAACATGCGGGTAGTCTGGACGAGAAAGTAGGCAAATAGGCTCGAAAAGCGGCTGAGCCGTATGCCGTACTCCTGTTTCATCAAAGCAGCCCAGGTCGATTTGTAACTTTCGGGCAGGTGATGGTGCCGGGTATAAGGAGGATTGCACAGGATGGTGTCAAAACGATCAGGAAAGGCGAGGGGCACTTGCACTTCCATACCTGGCAAGGTCAACTGCTGTTGTCCAACGTGGTAAGGTGCGGCCGGCTCCTTCAGCAGCGCCAATGGCTCTCGCTCCGGCATCAGGAAATCCCCCCACCTCAGGCGCGGTTGGGCCGTTGAACAGTGCAACAGCATATTCGTCAGTCCCATCAGCAAGGCCAACGGACTCAGTTCTACGCCAGCTACCTGTCGAGAAGCCGCCCCTGGTGCGACGCCAAGTTGACTCAACCGCCGAATGGCAGTCAGCAGAAAGACGCCGGAACCAGAGGCGGTATCCAACACGCGATCGGACGATGACCGAACAGCCCACTGTGTCATCAATTCAGCGATGGGCAACGGCGTCCAAAACTGGCCCAACGGACTCCGGGCATCCTGGGGAACTGACCTGGCATAGAACTCGCCGATAATATCTGCTTGCTGGTCTGGGAGTACCCCCGCCAGACGGTCAATTGCCAACATGTCTATTCTCGTTCCTGCCTGCACTGCCAGATCATCCAGGTACGACGGTGGGCGGAGTGTGATGCCCAAAGCCCGGAGCAGGTCGTTGCTCTGCGCAACAATAGGATCGGGCGGTGCTGCCTGCGTTGGCAGTATCCCTGGCACCAGCCGATGGCAAATCAAGGCGCGGAGTACGAGGCTTAGAGCAGCCTGCCGGGCCACAATCGCAGGATCGGCAATTCCATCCCAGCCGTGAAGCATGCTCCACTCCACAGATTTCTCATTGGCCTGGATTACCTTTTCAATCTGGCGACTGATGGGGTTCACCAGCGTCTCCAGGATAAGGTACGCTGTCATCACAACCGGCTCCGCAGCAGGGTCAATATCTCTTCCGACAGCATCATCTCGCCGCCGGAGAAATGAACGTAAGGCAGAATATGCCCATTTTTGTCCTGGACGAATTTGGCCGACATTTCGGGCTGCCGGGTCATTGTGCCCAACGGATGCGCCAGCGTGTACCAAATCTTGTAGATGGCCTTGCTCGTCGTCGGGCCACCAGGAGCGTAGAAGGTCTGCTCAGTGGGCAGGATAACCTCGGCCTCGATCAGTTCACACGCCTCTTGCAGAGAGATGTGGTAGGCCTGATCGTAGAACACGTGGAAAACGAAGATGGGAACGTCGAATTTGTTTTCCCACTCTGTCAATGGCGCCAGGTCTTCGTCTTTGATAATGATGGTAGGAGACCTTTTTGGACTCCAGAAAGCCTTTCAACTCTTTGCGCTCTGGCGACACATTGATGAACTGCCGCACGCCCTTTGTCCAGCGTTCCCATCTTTCTATGCTTTCAGGCTTCCTGAAACGCCGCGTCTTGGTTATCAGTTCGGCCAGCCTGACTTCTTTGCCGTAATCGGGCATCTTACGTGCCCCCCATAGACTGTTTTCCACCTCGACAGCGATGGTTGCCCTCGACCTCAGAAAGCCCAGGTCAACCTCGGGAGTGAGGGGTAGATCGGCAAGTCCAATCTCGTCCAATTGCGGACGAACAACCTCGTAGTCGTCCCTGGGCAGGATCAGCAGATCCGGCTGTTTGCCGACGGCCCCCGCTTTATCGAGTCGCTCAAAATAGAGTTCCATCTCTCGCGGCTCGGAGGGCGCCACACTGGAGGGGCCATAAGGAATAGCACGAAAGTCGGCTGTTGCATTGATTGTTCGAATCAGGATGTCCTCTGCCCACCGACCCTGGGAAAAGCGCATCAAGAAGTCGCTCCCACGCAGGTAACGAGGGTTCAAGTAGAATTCGCAGAGTATTTGAGGAAACAGGTCGGATAGGAAGAAATCGAGGAGGACGTCGGTGGTCTGTAGAAAGCATTCAAAGCTATCACAGCCACTCTGTTTACTTCTGGTAATTGAGTGTGCTCCTCTATTCTGGATGTTCATCGCTCCCCCATAATCTCCCGCAGGTGGAACTGAAACTGACCTAGTGTGCCGCCGTAGTTGCCGGCCGAGATGCGTACCACTCCGGGGAGGCAGGCCGCCTCAATGCCCACCCGCATCGCTTCCCGTATCGCGTCCTCATTCAGGCCATCAATCACGATCTCCAGCACGGAGTTGACCCCCTCCGGCAATGCCGACTCGGTCTGGCGGCGGATGGTGGGGCAGTAGGCGGTGTTGGTTGAGGCGCGCAGGAATTTATACCTCGACGTCGTTTTGCTCCCGCTGCGGACGATGCCGCCGGGGAAGGGCATCACCACTCCCTTCACCTTCTCCATCGCCTCCACCGCCCTCTCCGACGCCTCAAGCGTGACCTCGGGGCCTTCGCCCAGGATGAGGAAATTCCCGCCACCGATGGCCTTCTTGATGCCGAAACTTTCTTCGACCAGGAACTCTCCTTCCATCACCGGTATGCGCCAGAACCTCCTCCCCTCAAGGAGCTTGCTTATCTGGAAGCCGTCGCCGAAATAGCGAAGCGTCCCGCCGATTTTCAGCATCTTGTCGCCCTCCAGGCCATTGAAGCAGGCAGTGGTGGGGCAGGTCATGATGCACTGACCCACCCGGCGCATCAACTGGTCTTCCATGCCCTTGGAGCCCATTGTGAAGACGAGAATGCTCACACCTGGACGGCCATCAGGGGTCTCATCCGCCGAAATCACTGCTTCGATGCCTGTCTCGCAGCCGCAGGCGATGACGGATGTGCCAAAGCCTGTGGCCACCTGCGCCGCCGTCAACGCCCAACGCGGATTAACGGCAGTGATGATCAGCCGCGCGGCCCGCATCTTGAAAGCCTCGGCGAACGTATCTGCGATCTCAACACCGTTTATGAGCATGGCACGACCTCGCAATGGGGCAGGTACTCATCCTGCACCGGGTAATTGTCAAACGCGATAGTGTAGGTCCGTTCGAAGTGAGCCCGTATATCCGCCTCGATCCCCGAATCGTAGGATGGCGCAACATACAACGTGCGACCCGGGCGCTCGCGCACGAGTTGCCCGTCGCGGACGACGACTTCACCGTCCTTAAGGACGTAGCGGGGATGGGCGAACATCTCCTCCTTGTCGTCCAGATTGGCGTAGATGGTCACGTCGGCATCGGCCCCTACGCCCAGATGTCCCTTGTTCTTGAGGCCCAGGACACGGGCTGTCCCCGCCCGGGTGATGATGGCGATCTCGTACAGCGAGTATTCGCGGTTCAGCACCTTTGCCTTTTCTGGGAGCAGCGCGCCCTTCCGCGCCCGAGGATGAATGCCCTCCAGCACCTCGGCGCGGTAGTCGCGATCCATCAGCAGCTTGATCACGTGCGGGTAGTAAAAGAAAGGCCCGGCGTTGGGATGGTCGGTGGTCAGGAACACCCGCCACGGGTCGTCAATGAGCAGGAACAGCTCCATGCCGATGAGCCACTGCATGGCATTGATCAGGTTCTTGCGCTTGTAGAGCATGGGCACCACCCCGCCGCCCGTCTCCCCCTCCACATCGTCGTTCAGCCACTTGTTGCCAGTCAGCTCGTGCAGGTGGTACTGCAGGGGACCGTCAGAGGTCATGGTAGTCGCCTCGCCGAAGATTATCTGCCCCACGTCTACTGTGAAGTTAAGGTTTTCATTAACCGCGCGGGCGACTTGGGCAGCGCCGGAGCGGAGCATCCTCCCCGGCTCCCCGCCATAACTGAAGAACTGAAGGTGACAGATGTGAGCGCGTCGCCCTTCGAACGCCTCAATGGTCTCCACCGTTGTGCGGGCGTTTCCAGACTGCCCCAGGTTAATGCCGTGGATGTGAGGCACGTGGGGCAATCCCAACTCGTCGTTGATCCAGGCCAGTGTGGTGAGAATCTGGCGCGGGGTGACGCCGAAACCGATGACCTCATCATCCAATTCACCCACATTCTGGCCCCACTTCCAGTTCTCCACCCCGCCGGGGTTGACAATCTTGATAGCATACCCCTTAGTCGCCCCCAGCAGCCAGGCCACGTAGTCGCGGGCCTTCTCCCGCTCGCCATCACGGATGCAGTTCATGATGAAATGGTTGTTGCCCATGGTGATGAACACGCCCTTATCCAGCATAGGCATGTCCTCCAGTTCCTCGTGGGTGTGGCGCGCCACCAGGGGCGCGGTGGCTGCCTCCATCACCGTGGTGTAGCCCATCTCGGCATAGAGGTAGCCGGTGAGATGAGTAGTAGGAGTGGTGTAGCCCACCCCAGAGCGGGAGACCCCCCTCAATCCTCCCTCCAGGGGGGAGGCGAGTGTCCCTCGCGCACGCACGTGGTCGCGGTGATCCTCCGGGCGAAACTTGCGCCCCGAGTTCGCCTTCGACCCGGCGATGTGGCTATGAATATCCACCCCGCCGGGCATGACCACGAGCCCAGTGGCGTCTATGATCTCCGCGCCCGCCCGCTCCACCCCCTCGCCGGAGACGATCTTGCCGTCCTCGATCCACACGTCGCGGGCTTCACCGTTGATCCCATTCTGGGGATCGTACACTTCGCCGTTGAGGATGCCTAGTAGCGTTGTCATTAGTCCATCGCTCCGCTTAATTTGAGGAACCCATCTCGACTCGACTTTATCCATTTGGTGGACAAAAGCGCGGCAATAGGGTAAACTGAAAT
>CAYPOY010000334.1:0-3317 GCA_964412395.1 uncultured Anaerolineales bacterium
TTTCAGTTTACCCTATTGCCGCGCTTTTGTCCACCAAATGGATAAAGTCGAGTTAGAGCGAATGATTCGCGCTTGGAGCAATGCATATAGTCCAGAGTCGGTGGTAGGAGGCTCATCGCGCCCAGTTTCCAGTTGAGCTTCGCTTTTGTAGGACAGGGTAGCGCTCAATATGACGACAGTGAGCAAGGCCGCCATCATCAAGCCAGACACTCTCATACGTGTCAACATCTTCGATACCCTCCTGAAGTTAGTGGTGGAATGTGGCTGCGCTCTGGGGGCAACTGACATTCCGAGGTGAACTATGAAACGCGCTCAGCAAGCACTACACCGATCACAGAACCACCAGTTGGAGAGTTCGCGATCGCCGGTTTCGCACCACATAGCACCAAAGCGTCCGCTACACTTTGACGATGGACGGACCCTGTAGTAGTGCAATGTTTACCGCTAAGGTGCTCTTGCCGCCTCGACTACTGCTCTAGGCTCACTTCAACCGTGGGGCGTTCTTGTTGGTTGGACACACATAGTATAGCACAACCGTGCGCAGAGGTCAAAACTTCGCGTTGCCTCGGGTGCATTTCACTTTGGGGGCGAATTCTGCGCAAGCACATCGGCTGAGGCGTCAGTCTAGAAAAACGTGCCAAAACCGCCGATTTTGGGCCGAAAAACCCACACAAAGAGCGCAGAAGGCCTTCAAAAGGTTCTCAAACTGCTTGTAGCATGTCCAGAAACTAACCCTGAAGCGAATGTAAGACACTCGATCTCATGGATTATGGCAAGTTTGCCCCACAACTGAAATGCACCCCAGCGCCAGCAGTGCTACTAGTCCATCGTCAGAGGTTGGATTTCAGCCTGCGTAGGTCTGTTCTTTCAGACTGAGGCCGGACGCGGATTTGTATTGGGCACTTGCGCGATTATCACCTCACATCCATCCGGGCTTGACCTGTGTCGGTGAGTTGCTCACTCGTTGGAAGTTTGGCATTGGACTGACGGCCTGTGGAGGGACAGGCCGCCCACACGCACGGCACTCGAAAAAGAGAGGGCCGTGGTAACAAAGAGAAGGAGGTCAAGCGTGACTACTGAACCGTTGGCACAGATGAACACCTGTATCTGCTACAAGTACCGCGACGCGGCAAACTACAAGTTTCCCGGCGCGGTCGTGCTGGAGGGGCTGGTCACCGAGGAACAGATCCGGCCCCACCTGCACGAGGGACTGTACTTCATCCCTGGGGACGTAGGTCTGCCAGGCTTGCATCCCACGCACTGCGAGTTCGACGAGGACCTGGATCATCCCTGGCACGAGTTGGACTCAGTCGGGCCGACAGAGGCACAACCGACCGCTGCCCTGACGGTGGAGGAGTTTCTGCAGCGGCTGCAAGAGGCCGCGCAGGCCGGATGGCCGGGGCAGCACGAGGACTTTGCCTGGGAGTGAGCCTATGAACACTATAGCTACCCAACAACTGACGTTGCTATCGGTGCAGCCAGTCTGCGAGGAAGTCGTCGTCCGGCGGTGGCGCAGCCAGGTTCGGCCCGACGTCGTCGTGACCGACGAAAAGCACGACCTGCCCGTGCTGAGATGGGCCGATGCCCACCCTCACGTGTACGAGATTGCCAGTGGTACCAGGTCGAAGGTCTTTGGCCGCAACAGTTGCGCTCACATCGGCTGGGCGCAGCGGAGCAAGGCGCCGGCAGCCATCTTCGAGCGGATCAGGACGCTCTACGACGGTCTGCGCGACCCGCTGAAGGGGGGAGGCATCTTCCAGTGGCGGGCACAGTTTACCTTCGAGCATTACGAGGACAAGGAGCCTGCCCCGAGCCTGCCTGGCCTGAGCAGAGCCGAAGGGTCGAGGGGATTCACCGGCGGGGTGTTCTTCTCCGTGACGGAAACCCCACGCGGCTACGGCGACTTGCTCACGCTGGATTACACGCCAGCGCTGATCGAGGAGGTGGCCCGGCGGTTCGCAGCCTGGGTTCGCAGGCATCCCCGGCCGATGGCTGTCGTGGTCAAGAAAAAGGGCTGGAAAGGCCCGGAAGTCCGCCGGTGGGGCTGGGAGGAGTTGCAAATCTCCGTATAGGACAAGGATGGCCTGGTAGAAGGGAGGTGGATTGACCTGTGTGTCGCTGTATGAAAAGTCACGTGGGGTTGCATCTCACGACGCCACCGGCAAATCGTGAGAAACGGCTCGCCTATCTCCTCGATCAATTGGATCAATTGGAGAGGGAAGCCCTCGCTGCATTGCAGAAAGTAGAGGATAGTGAAGCTTTGGCTGCCTGGCGCAGACGCTACGTAGGCGGGAGCAGGCACCATTCCGTGCCTGGCGCACGTGCAGGGGGCAGAGACGGAGGTAAACAATGGCTGAACGACGATCTCGCTACCGCATTCACTCCCACCTGACCAGGTCGCGCTTCCTCCACATGGAGGACGCGCTGGACATCGGGAAGGTGCGGCTGTTTGCGGGGGAATACAAGAGGGGCCAGGGGGCCAGTGTGATCACGGCCCACTACCTGGACGTGGCCGACGCCCGCGTGCTGTTCTCCGACCTGGCATGGAGCAAGCCGGTGGACTACGTGGAGTACAAGGGTAACGGCGGAGAGCAACCTGTGAGCCGGGTGTTGAAAGTGAGGCGGGCTAATGACAATGGCAAAGTGTGGTTCCGTCTGGAGAGCGGGCCGGGCGAGGTGATCGGCGGAGGCGCGGTGAAGCCCGCCGGGAAGCCGGAGACGGTGGTCAACGTGCCGTTCACGATTTGGGAGGCCCGGCGACTGGCGTTCGTGGTGCTGGCCCACCTGCAAGCCTGGGAGGTGGTGACGTTTCGCCAGCGGGCCTGCCCTGCCACCGCGAGTACTCGTGGCGGGGCTCGTGGCGGTGAGCTTGCCGAACGGGTGCAAGGGGACAAGTAGCATAAGTGGTAGGCCAGGCGGCGAGGGGTGCACTCGAAGTGTTACGCGGCCTCTTCCCACAGCCACGCCCCCTGACGATCCTGCAAAACGGCGTCGGCGTGGACTCGACCGGGCTGCTCGTGCGCCTCTTTGGGCTGGACGGCCGGCGACCGTTGCCGCGTGAAATGCAACCTGACGTGGTGCTTCACGAGGATACGGGTGTGGAGATGCCGTACACTGTGGAGTACCGCGAGTGGCTGGCAAAAGAATGCGCCCGCCACGGGGTTCCCTTCATCGTCATCGGACTGGACGACCCGTGCCGGGCACCGTCAAAGCGCATGCCGCTCGACCAAGCCTACCGGCGACAGCCGAAGCCCGGCATTCCGACGCGATCCCGGCGCTCCTGCACCGTGGCGTACAAGGTGCAGCCCGTGAGCAAC
>CAYPOY010000334.1:3417-5731 GCA_964412395.1 uncultured Anaerolineales bacterium
CCTGCACCGTGGCGTACAAGGTGCAGCCCGTGAGCAACCTGCTCAACGGGTTGTGTGACCTGCGGCGCGGGCGATGGGAGCAGGAGGGCGTTCGGCATCGGATCATCGTCGGCATCGCGGCCGATGAGCGGCACCGGTGCGACGGAATGTCGCGGGCCATTGACCAAAACAGGCCCTGGAACGAACTCCTCTACCCGATGGTCGAGCACGGCATCACCCGTGCGGACGCGGAGAGGGCCATTCACCGGGCCGGTTGGGAATCGCCGGGCAAGAGTGGCTGCTTCTGCTGTCCATTCCAGCCGGTGTCGCACTACTGGGCCATCAGTCTATTGTGGCCCGATCTGCACCGGCGCTCGGTCGAGATGGAGGCACTGGCCCTGGTGGCCCACAACCCGAAACTGAGCCTCACGGGCCGGGGCCCGCTGGGCGAGGTCATTGCCGCGTGGGTGGCGCGTCGAGAACGGCCGCCCGATCCACGCGACGTCATCGCCGGCGGCTACGGACTGAAACGCCGCTGGTGAACCTGCAAGAAGATATGCCGGTGCAGGCGAAAGCCCCGGGCTGTGAACGTCACAGCCCGGCGCTTTGTGGTTTGTACGCAGAATACGTGAGGAGAGACTATGACTGCAAAGAAATCCAGGAAGGGAAAAAGTGACAGGGAATGGTGGTCTCGCCTGCACCTGATGGGCTGCGAGAAGCGTGTTCGCTTCATCGTCAGGACCTACAGGATGGGCGTGATAGACGACCACGCCCTTTGGGACGTTCTGAGCCATCACAATGGCCCGGTGCCCCATAAGGATGCTGTAGACATCTATCGACAACTCGGCTTCGTGCCCCACGCGGGCTATCCGCTGACCGTCCGGGAAACTCCAGAAAGGAACATATCTTCTGAAGGAGGACAAGGATTATGATACTGGCAAGTGCTCATGCCACAATCCACGCCGATGTCCTGGTGGCCGACCACGCGCACCAGGTCGTCCTGCTCTCCATGGCCGGCCCGAAGACGGCCGTCAAGGCCATCTACGCGGCCTTGCGGAGCAACCACAAGCCGTGGCTCAAGCTGTACGAAGAGGGCAAGACAGAGCCCGTGGCCGTCGTACGTGGCGGATCCCGCTACCGGGTGCGGGCAACCTCACTTCCTTCTGTGCGGAGCGTGCAGATGGTCGTCATCGCCGCCGACGAGCGGGCCCCGGCCGGCTACTTCTACGTCCTGCCCGAGACGGTCGCCGGCCTGGCGCTGGTGCAAGCGCTGGATACCGATCCCCGGTTGGTCGTCCCGATCCTCCCGGAGTGGGGGGAATACCTGCTCGAACAGGCCCAGGAGACACTGGCGGACTTTCCGGACGAGTGTCTCGATGCCCCTGACCGGTTGGTCGAGTCGCTCCATGTCCACGGTGACCTGCTGGCAGGGGCTTACGTCTACGCCAGGGACAACGACACCTGGCTCGCGCTGGTCAACCGGGGGCTCGAGTCCGGCGACGTCGTACTGACAGGAGGAGATGGCCGATGAGACTCGAAGGCCAGGCGAAGATGGGGTATTACCCCACTCCTCTCTCCCAGGTAGCGCTGATCGCTCCCTGGTTGGGGGTGGAGCCGGGGAAGCCGGTACGCCTTCTCGACCCCTGCGTGGGCGAGGGAGAGGCGCTGGAAACGCTGGCCCAGGCGCTGGCGGAGCGGGGGGCGCAGGCGGAGACCTGGGGAGTCGAACTCTCCCCGCCCCGGGCGGAGAAGGCGGCGGACCGCCTGGACCGTGTCCTGCCCACCGCCTGGGAGCAGGCCCGCGTGCGGGATGATACCGTCTCCCTGTGTTTCCTCAACCCCCCGTATGACTTCGAGGGGTTGGGGGACAGCCGTCGCCAGGAGTTGACGTTCCTCAAGTCCTCCACCCCCACTCTCGTGCCCGGTGGGGTTCTGGTCTACATCATCCCCGAATACGTCCTACGCCGCAGCCGGGCCATCCTGCGGCACCTGGCAGGGTGGTACCGTGACGTAAGGGTGTGGCAGTTCACGCCGGACGAGTACGAAGCGTTCAAGCAAATTGTCTTGATGGGGGTGAAGCGGGAGGCATACCACCACCCGACGGACACCGAGATGGCGGCCCTGCCCAACGTTCCTTCGCCTCCGCTTCCCTCGGCTGCGCTCGGGACAGGCCCTTCGACTCCGCTCAGGACAGGCAGGACAGGCCCGTCTCCCGCGCTGGCCCCGCCCGCTGAAGGTGCGATCTACGCCGTCCCAGAGGCGCTTTCGGCCCCGGTTAGGGCCTTCTACTTCACCCCCACCACCGGCGAGGACTATGCCCGGGCCATCGCCTGGG
>CAYPOY010000335.1:0-5698 GCA_964412395.1 uncultured Anaerolineales bacterium
TCGGGAGACCTTCGCCCAACAGGGGGCTTGGTCGGGAGACCTTCGCCCAACAGGGCTTGGTCGGGAGACGTTTGCCCAACAGGGGGCTCGGTCGGGAGACGTTCGCCCAACAGGGGGCTCGGTCGGGAGACCTTCGCCCAACAGGGGGCTTGGTCGGGAGACCTCGCCCAACAGGGGGCTCGGTCGGGAGACGTTCGCCCATCAGCCCTCTGAGGCTAACGCTTCCTAAAACTGTTCTTCGTCAAAGAAAAGATTGACGTGAGTCACGCCCTGTATCCGCCCAAGCTCACGAACGAATTCTCTGCTCTTATCCTTGACTTTGAGGTGGACATAGTAAGAGAGCTCAAGTAGGTCCCCGTCCTTGAGTGACTTCACGTTGATGAGTTTATGCTGCTTGCAATACTTATCCAACACTGGCTGGTATGGCGCTTCCTGTTCCCCAGATGGTGCAAAATAAAATTGAAGTAAGAACTCTCGTCTCTCTGGATAGGCGTAATTAATTTTTGAGAGGATGAATATACTGGTGCCAATGAATATTGTGCCTGCGATGGCGATCGAGTGCAAACCTACTCCTGCTGCCATGCCTATCGCCAGGGAAAAGAATATGAAGACGATGTCCTGTGTATCTTTAATCGCTGTGCGGAACCGAATGATGGACAGTGCGCCAACGAGCCCAAAAGCGCGGGCAAGATTATTCCCGATCACCATGATGACGACAGCCGTTATCATTGAGAGTGGGGGTATAGAATTGACAAATGTGATGGAATAGCTTGGCCCTCTATAAGTCCAACGGTAAAGCAGCGAAATAAGAAAGCCACAGGCCAGGGCTACCGTCATATTTCCGATGACTGGAGCGATGCCAGAAAAGAATATGCTTTGAAAATCCTGGAACAGGCTCATTGTAATGTCCTTAACGATTTTGACCATCAGAACCGAAGGGGAGGCGACCCAAAAATACAAAGCGTGAGGGAGGGGCAAGCGTTGGCCGCCTGGAGAATCCGTTCAGCGTAATCTGTGTGTCTACACAGATCGTATATTTTGAAAGAGCCTGCTGCGTTAAGCCAAGCGTTCCAACGGTGGATTTCAACCAGGAAGGGAGTCCACCGTAGAACTTGAGTTCGAGGATAAAATGCTTCGGAATGGAGTATAACGTACTATTTTCGCTGAACAGAGCATCTATTGAAGGGTGGATTGAACTGCGTAGGCCCTTGTCGAACGTTATGCGTAGAGCACCAAATTTGCTGTAATATGCCTCACGTTCGTAAATGACCAGGACAATCGGGCGCAAGGAACCGCTGTAGATGTGAAAGAAAAACTGCCTGGCATCTTTTAATGCATTGGGAAGATCTTTGCGTGTCAAAACATATCGCTCAACATCGCCTGAGATAAAAAGGTCTTGAATTTGCTCGTATGCAACTGGTGCTCGGGTTTTGGCTATGAACGCTCCATGTTTCCGTTTGACTTCGAGAAATGCGATGTTTCTCTCCTGACGTTCATTGTATCCCCGGATGCGGATCTTCTTCCGTACTTGCAACCCTTCTATTTTATCATGATAACAGTTAAGTGTGACGGTGTCAAAATAGATACTGCGCACAGTATATCCTGTTAATTCACGGCTATGTACGTCTGCCTCAACGAATGGGGCAATCATTGTGCGAAGCCTGAGAAGAAGTTCATTCGGGATGAGGTATTTGTACTCTAGCCGCATTATCACACTCCGAAGGCTTATTTTACATTGGGGTAAAAATCGCACTGTGTCATTTTTGCCGCAATGCCTTATTTTACATTCATTTTGGTAGTTATCCAAATCCAGGGGTTCACCATATCCAGGCGATTGGGCGCAAAGCTATTCCGGCCTGGATAAGTGTGGTATAATGCGTCTGAAAGGGTCCTGGACAAGGACGCGTGCATTATAACCAGGGATCACACCAGAGACAAGGGGGGATGTGTCTATGGATGTCCATCTGTATTTATCCACGATACCCGAAGCGCTGATCGCTTCCATGTTGACGCCTGAGGAGTTTGGGGTCTACTATGCGGTCGGGAGTGCGAAAAAGTCCCGTGGACAAGCCGTCTTCTTTGAAATTGATCCGGACTTCAGACACGACTACTTCCGCATCGAGGAGGGCCTCCGGCGCTGCCTGCCTCACGAGGATGGAAGCCCGAAAGCCTCCATCTATATCTCTGTCTATCGTGTCCTGGAGCATATTCCCTTGAATGTCATCCAAAAGCTCTATCTCGTGACCAAGGATGGGCGGGTGCTGGGCCTGGAATCGAGCGAAGAGTTGCCTGAAGGGACAGGTGGGTTACACCTCTACCAGGAGATAGCACCTGTGCATCCTCTGGTAGTCAGCAGCCTGGGCCACCGCGAATTCTACGATCTTATTGTCAGGAATCCAACCAGCCTTCTCTCTCTGCCAGCGATCTGTTTCGTAGAACTGCGACTGGGTGAGTTGGCCGAAGACCCCGAACGCGGCGCTGTGCGGGACCTGCCCTATTCCAACCTTGGTCATCTGCGTCAGTGTCTGATTGACCTGAGGACCAAGACTGTTCACGCCAAAATGGTCAACCGTATCCAGCCGGCCTCGTTCCCATACCGCACGATCAAAAGCGGGGTCTTCGTGGGGAATGAAAACCGTCTCCTCTATTTTCCTCTGCCCTCGCAGGAGGAATTGCGTGCCAAACATTATCGTTGGTGGCGCTCTGCCAACATGTGACCCTAGACGGCAGACGGTAGACAGTAGACGGTAGACAGGGAGAAACGGACATGCCAATATCTCAACCCTGGATTTGTGTGGCTATTATAGCGGGTATGGTTTCCATCGGAGTCGCAGTCTGGTTATACAGGTGGGTCAATCGGCAAGACGCCGGGTCTGAGAGGGCTCAGGAAGTCGCGTCGTGGATTCGAGAGGGAGCGAAATCCTACCTTCGTCGCCTCTACCTGGCACTCACCCTTGTCGCGGTTGCGCTGGGTGTCGTTATTGCCATCGTGTTCAGCTTCGACATTGAGCATCTGGGTATGGAGGTGGTAACCGTCGCTCCGTCACGGGGCATCACGATGGCGGTGGCCTTTGTGACTGGCGCGATATGTTCTGCCCTCGCCGGGTACATGGGTATGAGCGTCGCCGTGTCCGCCAACGTGCGAAGTGCAACAGCGGCAAATGAGAGCATCAATCGTGCTTTTCAGGTAGCCTTCTACGCTGGTTCGGTAATGGGTCTGGCCATGGTGGGCTTGGCTGTCATCGGTATGAGTGTAATTTACCTTATTACTGGTGATCCCGAGATTATCCTTGGTTTCAGCTTTGGAGCGTCAGCGTTGGCCTTGTT
Organism: uncultured Anaerolineales bacterium; assembly: GCA_964412395.1. GTDB lineage: Bacteria > Chloroflexota > Anaerolineae > B4-G1 > B4-G1 > CAYPOY01. Next base: position 3,328 of record CAYPOY010000335.1, read on the forward strand.
GGCCAAAGCGGGCGGTGGGATATACACCAAGACGGCCGACATCGCGGCCGACCTGGTGGGCAAGATCGAGATCGGCATCCCTGAGGATGATCCCCGCAATCCGGCCGTCGTCGCCGATAACGTCGGTGACAACGTCGGCGACGTGGCTGGAATGGGGGCGGATATCTTCGATAGCTACGTGGCCAGTGCTGTGGCTGCCATGCTTCTGGGGACCTCACTCTTTGCCGGTGATAGCCTGCTGCAGACCAGGTACACTCTGTTTCCCCTGATTCTGTGCACGCTGGGCATCGTCGCTTCGCTCATCGGTATCCAGTTCGTGCGCGTGGGCAAGAGCGGCAAGCCAGGCAAGGCCCTCAATAGAGGGACGATCATCACCTGCGCTATCTTTGCTGTGCTGGCTACTGCTGTCGTGTTGTCGGGCGGCTATAACCTCGGCGTGTTGTGGGCTGCGCTGGCCGGGCTCGTGACCGGCGTCGTCATTGGCTTTACTTCCGATTATTACACTTCATCCGATTTCCACCCGGTGATCGAGACAGCCCGTGTCTCAAGTTCTGGCGCGGCCATTAACATCATCACCGGCTTCAGTTACGGGCTGGTCAGCATCGTTCCCTCGGTCGTGGGCATTGTCGTGGCGACGCTGCTTTCCTATTACCTGGCGGAGTTGTCCGGTATAAGCGGTATCTACGGGGTGGGCATCAGCGCGGTAGGGATGCTGGCTGTCAGTGGCATGATTGTCTCCTCTGACGCTTACGGGCCTATCGTGGATAACGCGCGGGGCATCGCTGAGATGGCCGGGATGTCGCAGGAGGTCATTGACACGACTGACGTGCTTGATGCGGCGGGCAATACGGCCAAAGCTATCACCAAAGGCTTCGCGATCAGCGCCGCAGCACTCACCGTCCTGGCGCTCTTTGCGGCCTACGCGGAAGTCGTCGGAGCACGAGGTGTGGAACTGGTCATCAGCCTGCGAGAGCCCCTTGTTATCGCCGGTGTCCTACTGGGCGCGGCGACGCCGCCATTGTTCAGTGCCCTCACGATGCTATCCGTTACGCACAATGCCTTCGATATGATTGAGGAAATCCGCCGGCAATTTAGAGAACACCCTGGCATCCTGGCGGGCACGGAAAAGCCCGACTACGCGGCCTGTGTGGGTCTGGCTGCCCAGGGTGCACTCACGTCCCTGGTGATACCGGCCTTCCTGGCCATCATTTTACCCGTCCTGGTTGGCATCATCCTTGGCCCTGAGGCTTTGGGCGGGTTCCTGGGAGGTAGCATTTTCACCGGGGTTATTTTCGCGCTGCTGATGTCCAACGCAGGGGGGCTGTGGGACAACGCCAAGAAGTTTATTGAATCGGGGGAGTTTGGTGGCCCCGGCTCCGATGCGCACAAGGCTGGCGTTGTGGGCGATACCGTCGGCGATCCGTTCAAGGACACCGCTGGCCCCTCCCTCAACACGCTTATTACGGTGATGTCCCTGGTATCCTCGCTGTTCGCTCCGATTATCGCTGTTTTCCATTTGTTCTAGAGGGGTGTGGTGCAACGCCGGTGGATGAATCCACCGGCTGATGCAGATGAAAGCGCGGTGCACCGCGCTCCCATCCGGGTTTCAGGCTGGTTTACCGGGCTTTGATCTGCTGAGCCGGGCGATGAATCGCCCGGCGTGGGCTTATGTTGTTGCGAGTTGGCCGTCCAAACCGATCTCACTCGCGATACTTTGCATGGCTTCCAGCACCACGCTGACGTGTTCCCACGGGTCACTGCCCAATGCTTCGGCTGCCCGCGCGATTTCCTCACGGTTAACCGCTGCCGCGAAGGCCTTGTCCTTCCACTTCTTGCGCACCGATTTGATTTTCACATCCCGTATGTCTTTGGATGGGCGGACGAGAGCCACCGCTACCAAAAGGCCCGTGAGTTCGTCAACCGCGTGTAACGTCTTCGCCAACAACGTATCACGGGGAACGCCAGTTGCCCCATGCGAGAGGATCGTGTTGACAATCTCCTCAGAGTATCCCTTTTCGCGCAGAATGCGCCCACCGGAGTGCGGATGTTCATCGGGGAATTGATCGTAGTCGAAATCATGTACCAAACCAATAGCGCCCCACAAGTCTTCATCCTCGCCGAAGCGGCGGGCATAGGCGCGCATTGCGGCCTCAACGGCCAGCATGTGACGCACGTGGTTCTCAGTACTTTCGTATTCCTGGATCAAGGCCCAAGCTTCTTCTCGTGTGATCGTGTTCTTCACAATGCTCTCCTTTGTGCGTATTGAGATTGCCATATTTTATCAATCTTTTTCTCAAAAAGCAAATCGTAGCTACCCAGGGTTTTCGAAGCAGAACAGGGGCGGAAAATCAACCCCAAAATTCACCCTCCG
>CAYPOY010000336.1:0-5697 GCA_964412395.1 uncultured Anaerolineales bacterium
CGCCCGACCCTGATGAAACTGGCCGAGCGCCCAGAGATGGCCCCCCATCGCGAGATGCTGTCGAGTTTGGCCGGCCGCGCCGGCAGCGTCCAATCCTGGGCCAAAGGGAAGGCGCTGGAGCGGCTCCTGCTCTCGCAAATGGCCTCCGACGGGCACGAGAAACTGATCATCTTCACCCACTTCCGGGCCACGCTGGACTTGCTGGCGGACCTCTTGTGCGGCATGGGGGTGGACTTCGTGGTCTACCACGGCCGACTCTCGCGGTTGGAGAAAGACGAGGTTATTCGCCGCTTCGAACAAAGTGCCCAGGTGCTGCTTTCCACCGAGGCGGCTGGCGAGGGACGCAACCTCCAGTTCTGCCGTCTCATGCTCAATTTCGACTTGCCCTGGAACCCGCAGCGCATTGAGCAGCGCGTCGGGCGCATCCACCGCGTGGGCCAGACCCGCCCGGTGGAGATATTCAATTTCTCAGCCGAGAGGACGGTGGAGGATTACATCCTGGAGATCCTCGACCGCAAGTTGAACATGTTCGAGTTGGTCATCGGCGAGATGGACATGATCCTGGGCCACCTGGAGGACGAGCGCGACTTCGAGGGGATCGTGATGGACATCTGGACGCAGGCCCACACGCCAGATGAGGTGGCGGCCGGCTTCGAGCAACTCGGCGACGCGCTGGCCCAGGCCCGGGAGGCCTACCAGCACACTCGCGAGTACGACGAGGCACTGTTCGGGGAGGACTTTGCGGCCGAATGAGCGAACTGGCCGATTTTGTGTTGGATGCTTTCCGCCAGGCCGGTGGCATCGTCGAGCCGCCGGCCTACGGTGTCTACGAGGTACTCCTGCCTGAGGGAGTGGCCCGTCGCTGGAACATGCCAGCCTATCGGCGTCTGGCCTTCACCGACGAGGCCCCGGCGGAGGTGACCGGCGCAGAGGACGTCACCCTCGTGGGCTACGCCCATCCGCTGGTGGAGGCGCTGATGGAGGAGACTTGCGCCAGGCCCGCCTGTGTGTTAGTCCACGTCAATAACCTGCGGCTCGACAAGCGCGGGCTGCTCGCGCTGGCCCGCAAGACATTGGCCTTCCCCAACGCCCGCCTGTCCGAAGCGCCGCGCAAGGGCAAGACAGCGGCACTCTGTCACTACGTGCGCCTCAACTTCAAGGCCGCGCTGATCACCGACGAGAAGCGTGAGCGGCTGGTCTCGGTCGTGATGGATGCGCAGGCCGGGTTTGCCGTCCCCGAACTGGCGCGCATCGAGCAACTGGCGCGGTTGGAGGAGGAATCGGCCTTCGGGCACCTCCTTACCGCGCCGGTGCGCTGGCTGCCGGGACATCAGGTGTTGAGCCGGCCGGTGCTGGAGGGGTTGCTGGAGCGGGCCACCCGCGCTGCGCTGGACGAACTGGCCGCGCCGCTGGAGGCATTGCGCCGCCGTGCCGCTCGCTACCTGGAACTCGATCAGGCTCGTCTCACCGGGTATTACGACGACATCGCCCGCGACCTGCAGCGCCGTATCGAGCGCGCCAGCGACGATGCCCGCCGGACTTCGCTGGAGGACAAGCTTGCCACCGCGCAGGCCGAGCGGGAGGCCAAACTGGCCGACGTCGAAGCCAAGTATCGCCTGCGCGTGGAACTGGAACTGATCAACCTTCAGGTCATCACTCAGCCCAAGATTTTTCTCCCTGTGCGCATCGGGAACCGCACTGCCACGATAGAGCGCGCTGTCGTCTGGGACCCGCTGTTGCATCGCATCGAGTCGCTGGCCTGCGATGTGTGCGGGCGGCCAGCGACGCGGCTGATGCTGTGCAGCGGTGGGCATCTGGCGCACGAGGATTGTCTGCTGCCGGAGCAGTGCGTGGACTGCAAGCGCGTCTATTGCCGCCTGTGCGCCGACCAGATGGGCCGTTGCGTGGTGTGTGACCGTCCGGTCTGTGTGCACAGCCTGAATCGCTGTAGCACCTGTGGGCGGGCCACCTGCCGTGAGCACGTGGGCCTGTGTCACGCCGCCGACGGCCAGCCTGCCCAGTTGCCTCCGCCTGAGCCTCCCAGGCCTGCCCCGTCTCCGCCTCCCGCCGAAAAAGTGGAAGAGAAGCCTGTTCCGTCCCCGACCCCTCCCCGAAGCGAGGGGAGGAGGCGTAAGGCGGCTGCGCGTACCGCTCGCAAAGCCCGCCGTCCTGTCAAGAAGAAACCTCGCATACCTACCCCCTACAAGATCGAGGTGTACGTCGAGCCTAACGTGCCCGTGGTGAATGCCTTCGTGCTGACGAAAGGGCAGAAACAAATCGCCGTGCGCTCCTGGGAACTGGCTGACGATGGCATTGCGGTTATGTGCCATTGCGAGAAGGGCTGGTACTGCCCGGTGGATGGGGTGGTGCTGGAGCCAGCCAGTGCCTCCAGCATCGAGACGCAGATCGAGGAGCAGATCGAGGCCCTGCGGCGGGAGTACGGTATCTCCGCCCGGCGTATGTTCCGCTACACTGTCGTCCACGGCGCGCCGCGTCAGGTGCCGCGCGTGGTGCTGCGGGGAAAGTGGCGAGACGAGGAAACGCTGGCGGATGCGCGGGCCAATTTTCAGGGCTGACCCTGCGTGGCTCACAACGAGAGGCCCTTGCACTTCACAAGGGCCTCTTCAGGCGGAAGGGGTGGGATTCGAACCCACGGTGGCCACTAAGGACCACAACGGTTTTCGAGACCGTCCCGTTCGTCCACTCCGGCACCCTTCCCATTATTTGGTTGACTGACTATCCCGCAGCCTGGCGAAGAACCGTTCCAGCAGCGCCTGGGATTCTTCGGCCAGCACGCCCCGCGTGACGATCACCTGGTGATTGAAGCGCGGGTCGCGCAGCAGTTCGACCACTGACCCCGCAGCGCCCATTTTGGGGTCGTCGGCTCCGTACACCAGCCGAGGTAGCCGGGCCAACACCATCGCGCCGGCGCACATCGGGCAGGGCTCCAGCGTGCAGTAGAGCGTCACGCCCACCAGACGCCAACCACCCAGCGTGCGGGCTGCCTCCCGGAGCGCGATCATCTCCGCGTGGGCGGTCGGGTCGGCGTTGACTTCCTTGCGGTTGCGCCCTCGCCCGACGATAACCCCGTCGTGCACGGTCACTGCGCCGACGGGCACGTCGCCGTGGGCCAGCGCCCGCTCCGCCTCGGCCAGGGCCTCGCGCATCCAGGCTGCGTCGTTCACAGCAGTATTATAACACAAGCCGGTGAGTTTGGCACGTCATGTCACCGGAACACTGGTTTGGGGAGGCATTGCCTGGTTTCTGGCCGTCGAGTGGGGAATACCCGGACGAGTTTGGGCTTCCAGGGCCTTTTTTCACGAATGAATACGCTTCGTTGACAATTGGCCATGAGGCGGTATAATCGGCGCGCTGTGTGACATCTGGCATCGGACAGGAGTGAGCGAGTGGATATATTTCTGGGAGCACTGTTGATTTTCGCGCTGCGGGTGCTGGGCATTGCCGTTAGCACGGTTGCGACCATAATGACTGTTCAGGGGCGCAAAATCCCCGCTGTGGCGGCTGGCTTCGTCAGCGCGTTGGTCTACGTCGTCGCCATCGGCAAGGTGGTGACGGATCTAGACAATGTTTGGAATATCCTGGCATACTCCGGCGGTTTCGCTGTTGGCACGCTGATCGGGATGGCCTGGGAGCAACGGCTGGCGCTGGGTTTCACCGAAGTGCGGTTTATCTCCGCCGAGAAAGGCGACGAACTGGCGGAGGCTCTGCGAGAGGCAGGGTTTGGCGTGACGGAACTCCGCGGACGCGGGCGTGAGAGCACCGTGGGCATCATCGAGGCCATCGTGCCCCGTAAGAATGTGGGTGCTGTGCTGGGGACTGCCAAATCCGTGGACGAAAATGCCATCGTGACGGTGACAGAGGCCCGCATGGTGCAGCACGGTTACTGGAGGCCCGCCCGCAGGTAAACCAGAAACTCGGTTTTTAGCGCTTCACCAGTGAAATAGTGCTGGACACAGGTGCTTTTCGAGTATCAGAGGGGTCCCTCCGACAGGAAAAACCGGGTTTCTTTGCTCCTACTGGAAGGCGGCTGTCTCTTGTCCCGCCAGACCGTGGCGAACGCGGATGAGGTGGCGTGCTGGGAGCGAGGGTAGACGATTCGACAGGTGTCTATACCTGTGGCTGGGCCTGCAATACCTCGCGCAGCTTGCGCTGCGCTTCCAGTGCGCTCAGCCGGCTGTCATACTTGCCAATGGTGTAGGTTTTCGTGCGAGGTGCTACCCTGCCGGAGAAGGTGCGGACTGTAGTGTGGAGTTGCAGCCGGAGGTACCAGGTATCGGAGGGGCGCTCCCGCTCGTCGCCGGCCACTCGTTGGAGGTCAAGACCTATGACGTTGGACAGTGAGTACTGGCGCTCGCGCAACTTTAGCCCCAACAGGGTGTTTGTGGCGTGGACGGCGCCCGTATGATGCTCTACGACGATACGCAGATGGGTATGGAGCAGCACGAACCCGGCCAGGAACAGGGGGACGGCGGGAACAAGCAGCCACCAGACGCGGTTTACCAGGGCGATGGGCACCAGCACGAGCCCGCCTGTCCCCAGCAGCAACCAGGCTGCCATCCTGGCCTGGATGGGCTTATCGTCGTACAGAATACCGATGCTTTCGTCAGACATTGTTCGTAGTCACGCCTCAGATGGATTCTCAATTGGTCTGCCACGCAAGCAGGCTGGACGACTGTCACTGCAACTTCAACTGTCGGGCAAAAAGCAAACCTATTCTATTCCATCACACGCTATTTGACAAACGACAAACGCAACTGCTCAGGCTGATGGGGGAAGGTCTCCCGACCGAGCCCTTTACACCTCGGTCGGGAGATCTTCGGCGAACGAGGACGAGGCCATTTTCGCCAGCCGGGCCGTGTGCACATTCCGCAGGGTATCGGGCGACTGGATCACACCACCACGTTCACCAACCGCCCCGGCACGTAGATGACCTTGCGGATCTCTTTGTCTCCAATGTGGTGCTGGACGTTCTCGTCGGCCAGGGCCATTCCCCGCGCTGTCTCTTCGGTGATGTCGGCCGGTACTCCTAGCCGTGCTCGTACCTTGCCGTTGACCTGCACTACCAGTGTGATCACCTCGTCGGCCGCCAGGTCGGGGTCGAAGTGGGGCCAGGACTGCTGGTGAATGCTGTAGGGCCGGCCGGTCCGCACCCACAGCTCCTCGGCGATGTGCGGGCAGCAGGGGGCCAGCAGCAGAAGCAGTGTCTCAATCGCCTCTTCCCACGCCTCCGTCCCGTAGACCGGCGTCTGTTTCGCTTTCTGCAGCGCGTTGGTGAACTCCATCAGCCCGGCGATGATAGTGTTGAAGGTGAAGGCCTCCATATCGTCCGTGACGCGACGGATGGTCTTGTGGGTCCAGCGGCGCAGGTCGGCGGTCCCCCCCTCTTTCCCCCCCATTGGGGGGGATGAAGGGGGGGTTCCCCCCATTGGGGGGGATGAAGGGGAGGGGTACTCCAGCACCAGGTTCCACACCCGGTGCAGCCAGCGGGCCACACCCTCGATGCCGTGGGAGTCCCACGGCCCACCCTGATCCCAGCGCCAGCCGAACATCAGGTAGCCGCGCACCGTATCCGCCCCATATTGACGTACCAGGTCGTCGGGGGCGATGACGTTGCCCCGGCTCTTGGACATCTTCTCACTGTCCTCGCCCAGGATGATGCCCTGGTTGCGCAGGACG
>CAYPOY010000337.1:0-5633 GCA_964412395.1 uncultured Anaerolineales bacterium
CTCGGTCAGAGACCTTCGGCGAACGAGGGTGTAGTCCCCTCGTCCCCCTGTCCCACCATCGCCTGGAGGTACAACGGACACCCGCCACCACAGATGGGGAATTCCGGGCACTCCCGGCATTTCTCTGGAGCGTAACGGCGCTCTCGCAAAGCCTGAGCCAGATCGTGGTTCCAGATGGCCTCCCAGGGGTCACGCAGGATGTACCCCAACGGCTCGTAGTAGCTCTGGCAAGGGATAACCGCCCCATCCGGCTCGACGCACATGTTGTACAGGGCGGCCGTGCAGGCTTTCACCCCCAGCTCCAGTTGCAGCGGGGAGAAGGCACAGTACTGGGTGGGAGTGTACCAGGTGAGGCGCAGGCCGTGCTGGCCGGCCGTCTCCCGCACCCGCTCCAGGATGGGGGCCAACTCCCCCTCACGAAAGCCAGTGCCGACGGTGGATCCCCGGCCGGCGTAGATGAGACTGTTGCAGGCGAAGGTGGGGACCCCCAGCGAGGCGATGAAAGCGACCGTCTCCTCGATCCCGGGCACGTTCTCCCGGGTCAGGGTGGTGTTGGTGGTGGTGTAGAGGCCGGCCGCCACCGCGTTGCGCACCGCCTGCACCGTCTCCCGCCAGGCACCCGGGGCGGCCACCATGTGATCGTGTACAGCTTCGTCGTGGGACTCCAGCGTGATCTGAGCGTGGTCCAGGCCAGCCTCGATCAGGGCCTGCACGTAGGCGGCGTCGGACAGGCGACGGCCGTTCGTCAGCAACCCCGTCACCAGCCCCAGCCCCTCGGCATAGGCCACGAGCTCAACCAGGTCCTTCCGCAGCGTCGCCTCCCCCCCGGTGAAGCAGACGTGGGGAATGGACACCTCCCACACCCGTTCCAGGACTGCCTTCCAGGTGGCCGTATCCATCTCGGGATAACCGGGCGGGCGAGCCACGTAGCAGTGGGGGCAAGCGTTGTTGCAACGGTAGGTCAGCGCCAGGTCCATACGGTAGGGGGCCGTGAGGACCACCGAGAAGGGATCCACCCGTCCCAGGTCCAGGCCAATGATAGGGCAGGTGGATCCATCGGCGCGGATGAGCGTCTCTATTTGCGCTCTTATGTGGCGGAAGTCGGTTCGGGCGGTGCGGGCGTCCACACGGTAGCGCCGGCATACCACCCGCACTGCCTTATCCTCGGGGACCTCCTCCAGGACGAGGCGGGCATATTCGACTGCCGTCTGATTCAGGTGCAGCACACGGGCGGCGTTGATCACCAGGAGCCCCCGGCCATCCGGCTCCATGCGCAGGTGCAACCGCACCCGCCCGCCAGCCCCATCGCGCCGCTCGTAACCATGCAGGCCGGGAGGCAAGGAGTGCGGGGCCCTCAGGGAATCACGCAGGTGGGCCAACCGTTCGCCGAAGGTCTCTGACCGTTCGCCGAAGGTCTCTGACCGAGGTGGATTCACCGCCCGCCACCGGCGCAGGCACAGGCGCAGCCAGCGCAGGCACAGGCGCAGGCGCAACTGCTGCTCCCTCCCTTTCCGCTATAGCTCCGCCCGCTGTAGGAGCGTTTCGGCGGGGGATTGGTCACCTTGGTCACCTTGCCGGTGAAGTCGGACAGGCTGCCGACGATGTTGCTGGCCGTGCCCTCGACCCCGCGCACGATCGTGGCGGCGAAGGCGGCCCCGGGAAGCGTCGGCAAGGACGGTGCCTGGGTAGGGGCCCGGCCCGTCTGCGCCCCCCGGGGGCCAGCGCCGGATGGGGTGCGCGCCCAGGGACGGTAGTATCCCCACCACATGGGCACGAAGACCGGGCCCGTATGGAAGACACGCTGGGTGCGATCCTCAAAGTCCTCGTCCAACATGGCCCACTCCAGTCCCTCGTCAAAGCGTTTGCTGCGCACCTCCGGCGTCTCCGCGCCCTCTACCTGTTGCCAGGCCCGCCCAACGATGTCGCGGTAGTAAACCACCGTTTCCTTGCGGCTGAACCCCTTCATCTTGTTGTTGACCGCCTTGATCAAGCCAGTCATTGTCGAGCTGAGCCGGCTTTCACCGAGGGTGCGGTCCTTCTTCACCGCCTTCAGAAACTTCTCTTCGTATGGGTGCAACTTCTCCGGCAGCGGCTCGTTGATCTGGATTTTCAGCGGATCGTCGTCCAGCACCGTCACCGCTCCCTTCTTCAGCAGGCCGAAGAGGATCATCGTCAGCACCTTGTTCAGGGGGGTCTCCAGGAGAATGGCCGCCTCCACCGCTGTCAGCCCGCGCTTGATCCCAACCCCTTCGACCTTCATTGAGGGAGACAGATACTGCATCCGCCGCCGACGGTTCCCCCAAACGGACAGGCCGATGATACCTGCGACGATAGTGAGGAAGATGGTGACAGGGCAGCAGCCAATGATGGCAGAGAAAATCGTCTCCAGCGCCGAGGGGCCTTTCTGGATGGCCCCCTCAGAGACGTACTGGCAGGGGAAAGAGGCACCGAAGGTGTACTGGCGGTCCGGCGCGGCGGCGGCGTTGTACCAGGTGTAGAGAACACGGCCTTCCTCGTCCAGTCTGGTGTCCGGTTGTTCCTGTGGCCAGCCGGAGGGGCTGTGGTGCCAACGGGGTTCCTCCACCCCCACGCCCGGCGGCAGGTGGAAGCTCACCGCCAGATCGGTGGTGCCGTGAACAAACTGGCTATCCAACCAGGTGGGAGAGAACTCGGTGCTGGCGTACTCGGCATCGTCGCTGTCCTCGTAGACCATCCCCCCCACCCGGTCCACGACTACGTGCACCGTGCCGGCCCTCCCGGGGCCGATCGTCGCATCCCCCAGCCACACCGCCACCCCGTAGGTGACGTACTCCGATTCCTCGATGAAGGAAATAGGTTGTCCACCCACATCGGCACGGACGTCGGCGAGACTGTAGTCGTCGGTCGGCAGGCCCACGTCCACCACGTCAACGGGATGGGCACCGGGGTCGCAGGTGAAGGTGAACCAGTACTCCAGACTGACGGATCCGTCCTGGTTGATCCACACGTCCACGATCTCCTGATCCAGGGAGAAGGAGTAGTCCTGGGCATAGGAGGTGAGGGGCAGACACAACAGGACAGAAAGAACGGCGAAACGCACAAGCAAAACGTAAGTCTTGTTCCAGTGCATCAACTTCCTCCCTTGAGGCCGAACGGCAGGCCTCACCATTTGGGTTCCTCGACCAGTTGATACGTGGAGCCGCAGTAAGGGCAGGAGACGATGATAGCGCCTTCCTTGACCGTGATGCTATCTTTTGTCAATGCAGCGCCACATTCCTGGCACTTTAGCTTCTCCACTTCGATATCGCCGCTGAGGTCAATCTTCTGGATGATCTCCTGGGGCGGTTGGGCTGGCTTGGGTTCGCGGAACTTGATGAAGGCGATGATGCCAAGCCCGATGGCCACGGTGATTATCCCGACGATGATCCACCCGGGCTCCCCCTCAGGGCTGAAAGCTCCCCAAATGAAGAGGATGCCGAAGAAAATCAGGATGCCAGCGACGATGTACCCGACAATCTTCCCTGCGGACATTGTACCTTCCCTCCTTAGTAATAGGCTCCATATACGCTATTCACGGGAGCTTTCAAACTACCCCCTATCTTCTCAAAGAACATCTCCCAGATCTTTCAATCTTTTATTCAGTGCATCTTTTTTCGAAAGGACGGGGTTTTCAATTCCCCAGGCAATTCCAATATCAGGATCGTTCCAAATGATGCCACGATCACATTCCCTGCAATAATAACTACTTACCTTGTACGAAAGGTCCACTTTTTCGCTGAGCGCTAAGAATCCATGCGCAAAACCCCCTGGCATGAACAGCATATACCTGTTTACTTCTGATAACACAGCACTTTCCCATTTGCCAAATGTAGGTGAATTTTTTCTGATATCAACAGCCACATCCAACACTTCGCCCCTCACTACCCAAACTAATTTATCCTGCGCGAACGGTGGTACCTGAAAGTGAAGTCCTCTGAGAACCCCTTTTCTGGACTGTGAGTGATTATCCTGCACAAAATCAACGTCAATGCCGTTTTTCTTAAATATTTTTTTGTTATAACGCTCCAGGAAAAATCCTCTTTCGTCACTAAATACCTGCGGTTTTACCAGAATCAACCCGCTAATTGCAAGTTCTTCAAAAATCACTCCCACAACATCCTCCTCCAAACGTGACCACTCAGACTCTTCCCAAAACAGGCACAAATAGCACACGGATACACACGGATGAAACGGGTTCTCACAGATTTTTTTATCTTTATCTCGGAAAATAGAAACTCGCCTTACAACTTCCCCAAAGCGTAGAAAGTCGGGATGAAAAGGACGTGCCGGCCATCCATCAGCGCCTGGCGGTCTGCGGAACGCAGCCCGCGCAGTTCCTCAGCAGGAAGGAGGCCGGCCAGATCTCGCTCCCGCATCGTCCACTCGGCCTCGAACCCGCCATCAGGGGAGGCCGGGAGGTCCCAGCGACCAGCCATCACCCCCACCGTCGCCCGAAGGCCGGCGGCCACGAAAAGCTCCCCCAGCCGCCGGCCGAGCTCGGGGTCGGCCCCCTGCTGGCGTAGCGCCTCGGCCTGGAGCTGGCCCAGGGAGACCATCTCAGGGGGATGGTCCACCCGGCCGCCGTAATCTGGCTCGGCGCAGGCCAGGACGGCGCCGGCCGGCCGGACCACCCGGGCCATCTCCCGGCACCCTAGCGCCGGATCTACCAGCCACAGGAGCAAATAGTGGCACACCACGACGTCAAAGTACCCGTCAGGGAAGGGAAGAGCGTGAGCATCCCCCTGCACGTAGGTTATGCCGTGCTGCTGACGGCGGGCAAAGGACAGCATCCCCGCCTCCAGGTCCAACCCCACCACGCGGGCGGAGACCAGGCGGGCCAACTCCCCCGCGACGACCCCGGTGCCGCAGCCGACCTCAAGGACAGCACAGGCCCGGGCCAGGCCAGCCTGCTGGTAGAGCCACATCCGCGTCGGCCGGGTCCAGCCGGCCTGCACGGAGAACCAGGCGTGCCATTCCTCAGGCGTCAGAGACAGATCGTTTTTCCTCACGAGAAAAAGCGCTCATAGTCGTCGTGGCTGCCAAACCAAAACCACGTGATTGTATCGCCTTCAAGAATGCCGATAGCACGATACCCCAACGTTATCCTCACGGACCAGATGTTTTCCTCAGCATGGATACACTTGAAGCGCAAAGATGGATGAAAGGAATTTTGCGCCCATAAGCGGTAGGCTTTCCTGGCTCTGCGCTTGATGGTCTCATCAAGAGATCTGTATGTCTTCCAAAAAGAAGGAAGGGTCGCGGATTTCATAACTGATTATGGTCCAGAGGCTCAGCATGTCCTGCGGCGATTTCCTGTCTGGCGCGTCGCACAGCGGCAGTCAGTTGCTGTTGTGTTTTCTTAAACGAAACCTCCCATTGAATCTCGTCTTGCATCTCTGCGATACAATCCCGCAGATGTTCCACTACCTGATTTTGCGCAGTTTCAGGTAAAGTTTCCATCATTTTTATCACAGTAGCAATAGCTGTAGATGTCATAACTAAACTCCCTCTGTAACTACTCACCTGTCTTGCCCTGCTTTGGGGTTCGAAAAAATATAATTTCCCGTATTGTTTCGCCTGGCCTGAATATGACAACGAATCAGGGGGATTAACCG
>CAYPOY010000338.1:0-5629 GCA_964412395.1 uncultured Anaerolineales bacterium
GCAATTTTTCGAGATCGTTATTCGTGATCCCAAGTCCCAAATAGCGCATAATCTGGTAAGCCGCATCTCCATCTCGCATATAGATACGGCGACATTTTCGAGGGTCTATGTACCACGCCTCCCCGTGCTGCTGTACCTGTAAAAGAATTTTTCCCTTTAAGCGGTTTGCGGTTGTATTTGAGCAGGCACTCGTAGCGTCTAGCATATCTTGAGGCGTTGAAACCGCTGGGATGCTATCCAAATCGCTATCTGTAATACCAAGCCCGAAAGAACGCATCATGCCATACGCGGTTACGCCGTCACGCATGTAGTAGCGCGTTGAATCATCAGGATTTATATACCAAGCCTCCCCGTGTTCTTCAACTTGAAGCAATATGTGACCAGAAAGATGTCGCATTAAATCATCATCGCGTTTCTTGGCATCAAATCTTCCAGCGGCTGGTGGCTCAGGTGCGACCACGGTATGTTCCGTATCCGTAAAAGTGATGGTTGTCGTATTAGAGATCGGTACGCATTGAGTAGCGGCTTCATTCCAAGCCAATCCCGCAGAGCATTCGCAACTATCAGCCGAGCTAGTCAATGTTGAACCATTTGGACAGGTCGGGGTCGAGACGTTTGGTGCTGTAGCTACTGTATTCTCAACGCAACGGCCTAGGCCGTCGCTCCAACCGAAGCCGGCATCACAATAACAATTTCCGTCAACTCCTAAATAGCCGTTTATTGCATCGGGACAAATATCTTGCACTTCTAATGGCACGCATGAGCTTGTTAAGTCACTCCATTTATAGCCACTATTGCAGTAGCAAGTTCCGTCTAATGCTAGATAGCCATTCACCGTGTCGGGGCATTGTAATGTCGGTGAATACGAAGGATAGTTGGATTCAGAAGGTTCATAAACAGGTGAACTGTAATAAGAAGTGGAGGGGTTAGTATAGTAGGTGTAATCAGTGGGGTTAGTATAGGTCGTGTATGCTGGAGACGTATCAGAATTAATATAGGTCGTGTCTCCAAGTCTGTACGCACTTCCACTATTTCCCTTGTTGTCATTCCAATAAGTAGTTTCGCCAAGATCATACATGGTTCCCAGTGTTCCGGTATTGTCGCTATAGTATGTAGTATCGCCTAAATCATACGCGCTTCCATACAGTCCGTTATTATCGTTGTAATACAGTGTGTCTCCCAAGGTGTACGCACTTCCATTATTGCCACTGTTATCATTCCAATAAGTTGTTCCTCCAAGATTATACATACTTCCAGTCGTACCATCGTCGTTTGTGAAGTATGTAGTGTCGCCAAGAGTATAAAAGCTGGCGGCGTCAACTTGAACGGCAAGAGCAGAGAGAACTAGGACTAAAGAAATAAAGACGATTTTTTTCATATTCCCACTATAGTTAAAGGGTATATATACAAAGCCCCGCGCTAGCTAGGCCTTTCGGCCAAATACCCCTTTCGAGGTATCACCCATGACAGGACGCTGAACGCGGGGTTCAGTATCTGTCATGGGGTTTAGTGCCATGCCCTGCTTTCGCGGGGTTTAGGCGGGTTTGATTGTGTAGATACTATAAACTCCCGGCATCTTGATGGCAAATGGAGCACATGCTATTCTGGTAACGTGGTTGGCAACTTCCACCGTCACTACCGAAGCCAGATTCAGTCCGTTTACGTGGCTTCGGGGATAGTGTGGCCTTCTGTCGCGCTATCCACGAAGTGACGCAAGCGGATTTTTGAAAATTGAAGGCAACTTTGTCACATATCGTGGAGGCCACGTACTCCCGTCTGTCTTCTGGACGTTAAATTAGGAAGTGAAATTTATTCCGTTTTAGCGATATGTGAACCGCTCTAAAAAGCTCCCTTCTCCATGGAGTGAAACTGGAGTAAAAATTTTTAGAGAGGAGTTGCAGGTAATTATTTTTTGATGCCGTTCGGCCATCTCCAAGCCGTAAAAGAAGGAGTAAAAATCGGCACAAAAAAAGTTAACCGAAGACCGCAAAGTCTTAGAGACGAAATTTTGTCTTTTTGATTTTTCTGTCTTCGGTTTTTATTTTCCGTCTAACACAGCATAAGTAATTCCGCCGTTGAGCGGTGTATCTGGATTATGTTGTTAAGACCTCCAGATTTATCAATCCAAGAATTCCGCGATCTGTGGCAAGAATCCTACGGCGTGGCTTTGGATTATGAAATGGCAAGGCGGGAGGCGGAAAAGTTGCTCGCAGTGCTCGACCCCGCTTTTCTCCCGAAGGATAACAGCCCGCCTGATTGATGGTTTTCAAAGGAAAACTGCCACTGTGTATCTCTCTTACTCTTAAAATAAAGTGCCCCCTCCTCACAGGGGCACCAACCTAAATATATGACCGATTCTAACTCAAATCATACACCAAAAGTACCACCAAAAGCAATGCTTACATCTACACAAGACGGTAGGTATTCGCGGCCTATCAGTAAACCGAATCGAAACATTGAAATCGAAGACTGGCGAAAAACTATTGGCCAATACTTCCCAGAATTTCAAGCCGCCGCTGAAGTAGGCGTTGCCGTTCTCGCGCAATTGCTTATCAAAGACGTTCGCAACCCGTTTGGCCTCGTTTATGTGGACGTTCCAAGTGCGGGGAAAACGATCACGCTGAATTTCTTTTCCGGACTTGATGATTCGCTTGTCTATCCGACGGATAGCTTTACGCCCGCTTCTCTTGTCTCCCATGCTTCAAATCGTAAGCTAAAAGACTTGGAAAAAATTGATCTACTGCCACGCATCCGTTTTAGGACGCTCATTGTGCGCGACCTCGCGCCCATCTTCGCCGAACGGCAAGAAAACTTGTTGAAAAATCTTGGCGTGATGACGCGCGTATTCGATGGGGAGGGCTACGAATCTGACAGCGGTGTCCATGGAAAACGAGGATATAAAGGCGACTACACGTTTATGCTACTGGCCGGATCAACGCCTATTGCTCCCCGCGTTTGGCGATTCATGGGAAATCTAGGGAGCCGCTTGTTCTTCCTAAACATGAACTCCGGCGACAAAAATGAGGAGGAACTGGCTGACTTGCTCATTCAGGACGACTTCAAACTGAAGGAGCAAGCGTGCCGTAACGTAACGCGCGATTTTGTTTTGACGCTTTGGTTACGGAATAAGGACGGCGTGACATGGAATAAAAAGGAAGACCCCCCGGAACTTCGGCGGATCATTGCCCGCTGTGCGATGTTGCTCGCGCACCTACGAGGGACAGTAAACGTATGGAGCGACGAGGAAAGCGGAAAGCAACATCATACGAATGTCGTGATTGAAAAGCCAACCCGCATTACCCAGCTTCTGTACAACCTCGCACGCGGACATGCACTCGCATGCGGAAGATCAACGCTTCAAAATGAAGACGTGTGGCCATGTATTGAATTAGCTTTCAATTCTGCCCCATACAATCGGATCAAGCTCATGGAGGCGTTGATCGAAAACGGCGGAACAGCTGATACAGGCACTGTGGAGGATGCGATATGTTGCTCCAACCCAACGGCGTTAAAAGAAATCGAAACTTTGCGCGTCCTTGGTCTTGTTGATGTTCAAGAAATCAGCAACGGAACAGCTGGGAGGCCTGAGAAGATTGTGACGCTGGATAAAACATTCAGCTGGTTCTGTTCGGATGAATGTAAAAAATTACGTGCCATTCGCTCAATATAATTCTTTAAGCGTTTCCGCCGCTGTGTATCTATGACAAATACTCCCGACACCCCCATCCCTGAAAATTGGAAAGACCGAATTAAGTATATTTATTATATTGAACGGACGGGTCAAGAGACATACTCGCTCCGTACAGATTCCGGCTCTTTCCCAATGCCAATTAACGCGATCTTTAGCCAGCTTCCATTCAGGCGATTCTGCTTGAAAGAAATGAATATCATCCTTCCGAAAATTACGGATCAAAAATTCAACGAATTCATTGATGCACTGCCCATTAAAAATCGGAGGCATTGATTATTATGATTCAAATAGGTATCATGTCCGTGCTACCCAACCGACGCATCCGTCAAAGCTATTTTTGTAGGTTCATCGCCTTTCAAGATGGGCGGTTCTGCCGACAAGCGATATGCTTTGGCGTAAGCGCGGTTGGGTAGCCAGAACCGTCCTTTTTGGACGATAACTCTATGCAACAATTCGTCATCTACGCTCGTAAATCAACAGAATCAGAAGATCGGCAAGTGCTGTCGATAGATTCGCAGATCAAAGAACTCCAAGCCGTCGCGTCACGTTTCGGCCACAATGACGTTGCGGTTTACAAAGAATCCATGACGGCCAAGGCACCCGGCCGTCCCGTATTCAATAAGCTCATGGAGCAAGTAGAGGCTGGGAAAATTAGCGGCATCCTGTGTTGGAAACTCGACCGTCTAGCTCGCAATCCGGTGGACGGCGGGCGGATCATTTGGGGCATAAAAAACAACGGTCTATCCATCATCACTCCCAGCCAAACGTACTCCCGCGACGAAGACAATACGATTCTCATGTACGTTGAATTCGGCATGGCGCAAAAATACATTGACGACCTTGGGAAGAACGTCAAACGAGGTAATCGCACAAAACTGGAAATGGGCTGGCTCCCCGGTTCCGCGCCGCTTGGATATCTGAATAAAATTGACGATCATACCGTTATCCCCGACCCGGAGCGGTTCGATCACGTAAGGAGCATGTGGGATATGGCATTGAGCGGCGCATACTCCATTGAGCAGATACGCCGTAAAGCGAATGATGAATGGGGATTCCGTACAAAAAGGACGAAACGACAAGGCGGACTCCCGCTCTCAAAAAGCGTCATGTATAAACTCTTTCGCAGTCCGTTCTATTACGGCGTGATCGAACGAACGATTGACGGGGAGCTTCGCCGGTATCACGGAGCGCATAAGCCAATGATAACGGAACAGGAATTTTTGACCGTTCAGAAAAATTTAGGCAATCCCGTCCCAAAGCCTAAAAAGAAAGCGTTTCCATACACCGGCCTGATGCGTTGCGGGGAGTGCGGATCGGCAATTACGGCGGAGGAGAAGGTAAAGCAGAACGGAAAAACCTATACCTACTATCGCTGCACCAAGAGGTGCGGAAATAAGCAGTGCGGGCAGAAACCGCTCACGGCTCAGACATTAGAGAGCCAATTTTTTCCCGTTCTTGAATCAATCTCTATTCCGACGCCCTTTGCTGACTGGGCGATCCGCTGGCTTCGCGTGTTGCATCAGGATGAAACCAAGGAACGCGCAAACGCCCGTCTGAATCTTCAAAAGACGTATAACGGGATTCAGGCAAAGCTCGACAAGCTCACGGACTTACGCCTTGCCGATCTACTCACAAACGAGGAATACAGGCAGCAAAAAGAGCGCGTGGCCGAAGAACAGCGCGGAATCAAGGAGCGGCTCGACGATTCCGAACAGCAGGCGGACAACTGGCGCGAGCGCGTGGAGAATGTCATTGATTTTGCGGCGCACGCCCGCGAGTGGTTTGAACAAGGTGATTTTCAAACCAAACGCTCCGTTGTGTTGTCCCTTGGATCGAACTATACGCTGAAAGACGGAATCGTGCGCATGGATATGGAAAAAGTATGGTCTGCCTTTTCTAACGCCGCTCCTCGCATTAAAAAAGATATTCGCGCGTTAG
>CAYPOY010000339.1:0-5614 GCA_964412395.1 uncultured Anaerolineales bacterium
TCCCCCCGGCCGAGATGAGCGTGACTTCGTCGTCGAGGTGCACCACGCGGGCGGCAGCGACGACGCCGGTACGCTCCCGCTTGCCACCCAGGCAGCGCACCCCTCTCCCGTAGCGTCCCTTGACCGGGAACTCGCTCAACGGCGTGCGCTTGCCGTACCCCCTGGTCGTGACAACCAGCAGGTCAGTCTCTGGTTCGACGACGCACGCGCTGGCGACGTGGTCGCCCGGAGCCAGTTTGATAGCGTTGACGCCGGCGGCTGCACGTCCCATCGAGCGCACGTTGTCCTCGCGGAAGCGCAACGCCTGTCCCTGCTCAGTAACGACGATCAGGTCCTGGTCACCTTGCGTCAGCCTGACCCAGCCCAGTTCGTCCACCTCTTCCAGGTTGATAGCGATCAGCCCGCTGGGTCGCACGCTGCTAAATTCGCTCAGCAGGAGACGCTTGACCCGCCCCAGCCGTGTGACCATTGTCACGTAGGGGCGCGGTGACCGCGTCCCTACCTGTTCGGAGTTTGGCACGCCCACTGCCGCCGTGATCTGCTCGTCGGCGTCGAGGGCGAGGATACCGGCCAGCAGCACGCCCTTGGCGGTGCGGTTGGTGCTGGGAATCTGGTAGATGCGCTCCTGGTAGACCTTGCCACGGTTGCTGAAGAACAGGATGGAATCGAGGGTGCGGGCGGGGAAGAAGTAAAGTATAGCATCCTCATCGCGGGTGGTCATCCCGATCACCCCACGCCCGCCACGGCTCTGGGCACGGTAAGCGTCCACCGGCACGCGCTTGATGTAGCCGCGCTGCGTGATCGTGATCAGCACGTCCTCCTCGACGACCAGGTCTTCCTCCTCGAACTCCGCCTCCTCTTTGACGATGCGGGTGCGGCGGCCGTCGCCGTAGGTGCGCTTCAGATCGGCCAACTCCTCCTTGATGAGGTACAGAATC
The DNA here is from genome assembly GCA_964412395.1 of uncultured Anaerolineales bacterium. GTDB lineage: Bacteria > Chloroflexota > Anaerolineae > B4-G1 > B4-G1 > CAYPOY01. The sequence goes on from CAYPOY010000339.1 coordinate 939, forward strand.
TTGCGCGGCGAGGCCAACAGATCCTCCAGGTAGGCAATGCGCTGAATCAACTCCAGGTACTCGTCCTCGACCTTCTGGCGCTCCAAAGCCGCCAACCGTCGCAGTTGCATATCCAGGATCGCCTGCGCCTGAATCTCCGTCAGTTTGAAGCGCTTCATCAGCCGTTGGCGGGCTGTGTCGGCGTCGGGCGATTGGCGGATGGTCTGGATGACGGCGTCCAGGTGATCGAGGGCAGTCTTCAGGCCTTCGAGGACGTGGGCACGATGAGTGGCTTTCTCCAGTTCGTAGCGCGCGCGGCGGGTCAGCACGTCGTGGCGATGCTCGACGTAGAGCTGCAGCGCCCGCTTTAGACTCAACAGGCGCGGTTCGCCGCTCACCAACGCCAACATCTGCACGCCGAAAGTGGACTGAATAGGAGTGTATTTGAAAAGCTGGTTGAGCGTCTTGCGCGGTTGTGCACCGCGCTTGAGTTCAATGACGATGCTCATGCCGCGCCGGTCCGACTCGTCCCGCAGGTCAGAGATGGCGTTGAGCCGGTCGGAGCGAACGAGAGAGGCGATACGCTCCAGCAGGGATGATTTGTTGGTCTGGTAAGGCAGCTCAGTGATGACGATGCGGTGACGGTTGCCGGGCATCTCCTCGATGTGGGTCATCGCCCGCACGACGATCCGCCCGCGGCCGGTGGCGTAGGCCTGCGTGATCCCCTCCCGGCCGACGATGATGCCACCGGTGGGGAAATCAGGCCCTTCGACGTATTGCACCAGGTCCTCGACCGTCACCTCGTCCAGTTCGTCCCAGCGGTCAATCAGATAGCCCAGCGCGTCGCACACCTCGCCCAGGTTGTGGGGGGGGACGTTGGTCGCCATGCCGACGGCGATGCCGGAGGAGCCATTGACCAGCAGATTGGGCAGACGGGCCGGCAGCACCGATGGCTCCTGCAACGTGCCGTCGAAATTGTCCACCCAGCCTACGGTGTCTTTCTCGATGTCGAGCAGGAGTTCGGTGGCGATGTGGCTCAGACGGGCCTCGGTGTAGCGCATCGCGGCGGGGCTATCCCCGTCCACCGAGCCAAAGTTCCCCTGCCCGTCTACCAGCGGGTAGCGCAGAGAGAAATCCTGGGCCATCCGCGCCATCGCGTCGTAGACCGCTGAGTCGCCGTGAGGGTGGTACTTGCCCAGCACCTCGCCGACGATGCGGGCCGATTTCTTGTAGGGAGTGTTGGGCCGCAGGCCCATGTCGTGCATAGCGTAGAGGATACGGCGCTGTACCGGCTTGAGGCCGTCGCAAGCGTCGGGCAGGGCGCGCGAGACGATGACGCTCATCGCGTAGTCCAGGTAAGCGCTGCGCATCTCACGCTCGATGTTTATCGGTTGTACAGTACCAATCTCCAAGCGTGACCTCCGAACACAGGTTCACGGAATATTATACCGCAAACAGGCCAGGAGCGCGAAGCAACGCGAGGTGCGAAACGTGATGCGTCTGGCTACACCACTCCCCGTTCCCGCAGTCTCTCCACCGCTGCTGTGTCATACCCCCAGGGCTGTTCAGTTCTGGCTTTCCAAGGCTCTCAGCCCCCGTCCCCGGGGGCGTCTTGGGGGCGAAAACCTCTTCCAGAAACGGCATACCACTGCATGGGCCGCCCCCGGGACGGGGGCTTGAGCGTTCTGTGTGAGGACTGAACAGCCCTGGTCATACCCCAGTTCGGCCAGCAGCGGGGCGGTGTTCTGGCCCAGGGCGGGGGCGTGACCCGCTGGGCGTGTGGGCTGGGCCGAGAGGCGCACCGGGGGAAGCAACTCCTCGCCGGCCAGCATCCCCAGCGCCTGCACTGGCGCGGATGCGAGCGCCTCCCCTATGTTGTACACCGGCTCGCAGCAAGCGTCCGCTCCGGCCAGCGCCTCCATCCACTCCTGGCGCGTGCGGGCGAGGAAGCGCGCGCAGTTCCTCGTAGGCCGGCTCGCCGGGAAGCGCCGGTGCGAACTGCTGTCCCAGGAGATGCTCCCGTCCCACCGCACGGCAGAAGGCGGCCCAGAACTCGAGCTCCAGCGCTGCGAGCGTCACGTGTCCGCCGTCGCGGGCTTCGTAGACGTGGTAGCAGACCAGGCCGCCGGTCAGGTCACTGCCGCCCCGCTCCACCGGCTGGTCCCCCAGGTGCTGGGCCACCGCTATCGGCATGCAGGCCAACGTCGCCCCCAGGAGCGACCCATCTACCCGCTGTCCGTTCGGCTGAGCACTCACGGCGAAGCCCTGGCCCGTCCGCTTCCGCGCCAACAGCGCCAGCAGAATGCCGATCGCTGCCCACAGCGCACCTGTCAGGTCGGCCACGGGCACACGGGGATGGCCGGAGGCTCTCCCCGTGGCCCGGTCAGGTACAACAGGCCCGCCAGGCCGATGTAGTTCAGGTCATGGCCGGCTCGCTCCCGGTAGGGGCCCTCGGGCCCGTAGCCGCTCAGCGAGCAGTAGACCAGGCGGGGGTTGGCTCTGGCCAGCCTCTCGTACCCCAGCCCCAGGCGCTCCATCACGCCGGGGCGGAAACTCTCCAGGAGCACGTCGGCGGGGTTCTCCCGTTCGGCAAGGTCTCCTGACCGTTGCCGCGCGGTTTCGGCCAGCCGCAGCCAGTCCCCTCCACCGGGCCGTTCCACTTTTCATTGAAACACCTCTTATTCATCCTGTGAGTCTCGCTCGTGTCTATTCCACGAGTTGGGTCTGGCCTAGCCCCATTGTCGTGCGCCAGCCCACCCCGGCGAAGGGAGCGAAGGCGGCCAGCAGGCCGATGCGCCGCTGCCAGGCCGTATCCGGGCAGCGGATGGCAAAGCGGCACGTGCCCACGAAACCGCCCACGCGTCCCCGGCGCCCGCTACCAAATTCCACCAGTTCTGTGTGCAGCCGGTAGCGGCTGACGACGACGCAATCGCGAGCGAAGGCCCGCAGCTCCCTGGGGAGGGGCCGGGGCGCGAAAGTGTTCCACAGCGAGAGCAACCCGCCGAAGGCAAGTTCCGGCAGGGGGAAGGGCAAGTCGTAGGGGGCGTCGCCGAACGGGGCCTCGGGCGGTGGGCTGCGGCGGAAGGTGGTGGGCGTCAAGAACTGCAGGGTCACGTGGTCGGGCGGCGGGGACTGATTTGTGCTTTCGATGAGCGCTTCATAGGAGATGCTGGCCGCCTGCGGGTGGTCGGCGGCGGTGAAGGCGACCCCAGGCACGCGGAAGGGCACGCCGGACAGGTGCATGGTCGCGTTGGCCCAGCGGGAGGTGAAGGTGCCCAACAAGCGGCGGGACAGGTCGGCCCCGCACCCTTACACGCAGTTCACCTATGACCCGATATACCCGACCGCGCACAAAGTGTCCGGCTACAGAGCAGCGCCCGATTCACCGGGCTGGCGGTTGTCTCTCAGCCCTGTTGACGGGGCATTGCTTCGTAGCGCGGCGACAAAGTCGCCGCGCGGTCCCTGGCAGGGGGGAGTTATCCAGGCTCTCAGGCTGATGGGCGAAGGTCTCCCGACCGAGCCCTTTACGCCTCGGTCAGAGACCTTTGGCGAAGATTGTTTATTCAGTGCCTTCACAGGCTTTGCTTCCTCTGCTACCAGGCTAGAAACCGGGTTTTTTCCGAAAAACCCGGTTTCTTACACCCCGCCTCAACCAGACGGCGCAGAATCCAACTGGCATATACCTGCACGTCGCCGGTGGGAGAGAGGTTGCCTTTGTTCTCATAGGTCTCATCGTGCTCTCAGCCGGGTGAACGCCCACTGCGGGCCCGACAATGGGCTCTCAGTCGAGTGAACGCCCACCGCGGGCTTGACAATGGCCTTTCAGCCGAGTATGATCGGATCATCCAGCCTTCCTGCCCGACTTCGCGGCGAACGTGAGCGCCGTCAGCGAAAAGCTCGGCGCCCGCACCAGGGAGATCCACGAACGGGCCGCCGCCGTGGAGCAGGTCAAGACCTGTACCCGCGACTTGTGGGAGGTGCTCGAGCGGCGCGTCCACCGGCTCGATCAGCCGGCCGAGGTGCTACAGTTCTGCCAGTTGCCCTTGAGTGGCGATGTGTCCAACCCGACCACGCAGGAGGAATGGCTGGCGCTGGCCGCCCAGGTGGTCCAGGGGGGCGCCGATGCCACAGCAGCAGACCACCCGGCGATGGTCAACCCCAGCGCCGCACAACTCCAGGCAGTGCTGGCAGCCACCAGACCCGCGCCGAGGAAGTGGCGATGGCCGACCGGGCTTACGACGAGGCCCAGGAGGCGGTGGCGGCGCTGCGCCCACGGGCGGACGAATTGATCGAGGACGTGATGGCTGAACTACGCTTCAACCTGCGCAAGAAGGACCCGCCCAGCCAGCGGCGCATCATGCGCACCTACGGCGCGCGCTTCCGCTACCTGGAGGGCGAGCCGGTGGACCCAGACGACGAGCCTGCCGAGGGGGAGTAACAAGGCAACGGCGTAGAAACGCCGTAGAATGCAAAGCAAGGGGCGCTCTCCCGCCGCCGAATTGGAAAGCGACCAGCCCCCACCCTGGCCCTCCCCCGCAAGCAGGGGAGGGAATGAACGAACCACTACCCACAGCAGCGCGGGCGTGCGCACCAGTACGCTGGATGCAACGTTGGCGGTGGTGTCTGCGAAAGGAGGTGTGTACTGAACTCGACTTTATCCATTTGAGAGTCTTTGAGGAACTCGAAAGCCAAAGGTA
>CAYPOY010000340.1:0-5586 GCA_964412395.1 uncultured Anaerolineales bacterium
TGTATAACAAGTTCATGCGAGATGCGGGGTTGGACTTGATCCACCTGCGCGACTCAGGACTCCTCCTGCTCAAGCGTCTCGTCGCGCAGGGTGGCACCGATCTGGCGGATGGTCTCCTTGATCTGGTTTTCCAGCGCGGTCTGCGAGATGCCCCCCGCGCTGGAGGCATCAATCTCAAGCGTGAACTCGAACTCGCCGACGGCCCGGCTGATGGGCATCAGAATACCCCGGTTTACGTCGGCGATCTTGCTGGCTGGAATGTCGGCCACGATCAACCGCACGTGCTTGAAGCGCTGCTCGGTCGGGGCGACGCCCGAAATCTCGGGCGTGGGGATACCCACTTCCCCCTCGACAGTTGTAGGTATTACTACATCAGCGCCGACTTCCGCCTCTGGTCTCTCAACGCCCTCCTCAGCAGTGACCATCTGCGTCTGCAGCGCCTCACATTGCTCTCGTGAGACCAGGTAGACTCCCTGCTCAAACAACACGGCTGCCAGGGGCATCTCCTCTCAATATCTGAAGGTGTCCAGGACGATTCCGCCGTCCTGGAACTCCGCCAGGCCAAAAGCGCCATCGGCGACGCCCAGTTGAATAGCACGAGCGATGACTTCCTGCTCGGCCGGCGCAGGCAGGTCAGTGTTCTTGTAGAACTGGTCGAGCACGACGGCTGTGGCGACCTGTTCATTGCCCGCCATAATCTTGTTGACCAGCGTGCGGTAGTGAAGTTGCGTGACGATTGCCCCGATGTCGCTGCTGGTAAGCTCACGCCAGTACCAGTGGCTGAGGGTTTCGCTGCCGGCCACCGGCTGGCCCAGGTCAATCTGGCGTTCGCCGATCTGCAACGTGTGGTACATGCGGCGAACTCTGTCGGAAAAGTCGCGTTCGATGTGATGCATGCGGCGTTGGATCTCGTCGTCTTTCTCCTCCGGTAGCGGGCTCTGGGCCGAGTCCAACTCGGATTTGATCTCCTGCAGCGCCAGGTAGGTCTTGACTTCCTCCCTGAGCCTGGCGAAGGCGCTGGTATCGGTCAGGGCGAAGAAGAGGGTGTTCTTGTGCTCGCGGAAGGACTCGCCGCGCCGTTCGATCCAATCAGGGATTTGGGTCCCGGGATCGTCTGGGTGGAGGATGACCAGTTTGAGGGCACGGTTGTCGGGGATGCCTTCGCCACTCTCGGGCCACAGGTATGGGGTAAACTTGGGGCCGATCTCCCCCTCGACGATCTCCCGCAACTTGAGCTCGTAGGCCTCGTTGAACAGTTCTTTCTTGTCCAGGATCATGCGGTTGAGGTTGGGGATGCGGGAAAAGTAATAGTTGTCGCCCCGGCTGTTGAGGTACCACAGAATGTTGGACTGTTTTTGCAGCACCTCGGTGACGAGGGCGGGGATGGTGTCGCTGCGCAGGACGGCCAGTTTGATGTAGGGCAGATTGATGCCCTTCTCCGAGTCGTCGGCGCTGAAGGAGTGGAAGAAGACGGCGGTGGCGATGCGTTGGGCCAGGTGCTTCCAGGGACGGTTGGCGGCGTCGAGGGACTGGGACTTGGCCTCGTGACCGGCGACGTCGGAACCGATGATACCTTCGTATTCGCTGCCGATGTGTTTGAGGAACTCCTGGCGGATGGCCGGACGGGCCAGGTTGATGTCGCCTGGCAAGATCATGTCAATATTGACCTCTCGCTGGTAGAGGTCCTCGACTACGTTGGCCAGCAGGCGTAGGACACCCCGCGTGCGCTGGAAGGTGGGGAAGGTGCTTCACTTCTCGTAGAGGATGTTGATCGTGTCGGGGTGGAAGGGATAGGCGAGTTCCATCTTCTGGCGGTAGTTGACGTCGCGGGCTTTGGGCGGCAGGTCGTCGCGGTGCTGCTGGTAGAGTTGGGAGTAGCGGTGGACAATCTCGCGCATCTCGACACGGCGCAGGTACTCCTCCTCGAATAGGCGACGGCGGATGACGGCATAAACTTCCTCGCCCCGGACCGGCGTCTCGATGCTCTCGACCCGCCCAAAGATCTTGCCCAGCCGGGCCAACGATTCCTCCTGCTGCTCGCCAAAATCCTCCAGGTGACTGGAGGGGAGGGTGACGACCAGCAGGCTCTGCGACAGGGAGGCCACGGTCTCGGTCAACTCCTGGAAGAAGGAGAAGGTCTGGGTGCCGAGGGAGACGTCCAGGTCGCCCCGGGCATCGAGGGCGCGGTTGATGTACTCCCGAAGGGGTCCAGCACACAGGGTGGCCGGCCGTATTGCTTCAGGACGAGCTCCCTGGCTCGCTCGATATCCTCCGAGTTGCCGTGTTTGACCGCCTCCCACGGGGTGATTCTCTTGACCAGTTCCAGTAGTTCCTCACGCTCCTGGGGGTGGTCGGGGCCGGGGTCGTCAATCAGGGAGGCGAATGCGGTGGCGCGGGAGGAGGCCAGCGGCCGGCGTGCCCACCAGATATGCAGGGTAGAGGGGTGGCCGTGGCGGATGTTCTTCTCCCGGGCCGACGCTTCGGAGATGTCGGCGAGAGGGAGGTTGTATTCGATGAGCTTTCTACGGATGGTCATAGGAGTCTGCTCACCCTGGCTAATTCGGCGATGGCTTCCTCCGGTGTTGGCTCGGCGCAAGGTTCGTGGCGGTCAATTTCTTCCGGGGGATGATAGTGCCAAAACTTGTAGTTATCGTACCCGACCAACCGGCGATCCTGGCGAATCAAGGCGTAACTGGTCTTGCCGGTCAGGGCATTGAAGTAGACGGCGATCAACGTCTCTGCGTCCAGTCTGGCTCTGCCGCTCAGCACAATTCCCCGGCTTTCGGTGAGCGTCACCTCAGCCTGGGGGAAATGGTGTTCCAAAGCCGTCAACAGTGCCTGGCGGAATTGTTCCAACGTCATTGGAATGATTCCTTGACAAGACATAGTTGCTGGAGCCAGTGCTGCTTTTCGGCGATCAGGTCGTCCCAACGCATAGCGTCCATTTCCAACGCATAGCTGAACTCATCGCCTAGCGCGCCGGCTTCCAATTGCTGCCGGAACTCGGGGTACTCCATGCCGTACTTAACTTCCAGTTCCAGGCGTTCCTGTTCGCATGCCTCGAGATTGCGGCGAATTTCGCCCAGCAAAAGGCGCGCGATTTTCTCATCCGGGGTTGCGCCGGTCAGGGTCTCCAAAATCGGCCTCACTTGAGGCGGCAAGGTCACTGTAACGCTCGCAGCGGGTTTAGACATTCTCACTTCTCCTTTCGTCTGCCCTCAGCGCGACAAAGGCGGTGGCGCGGGAGGAGGCCAACGGCCGCCGCGCCCACCAGATGTGGAGGGATGACCAGGCGGACGTTCTTGTCCCGAGCCGACGCTTCGGAGATGTCGGCGAGGGGGAGGTTGTATTCAATGAGGCGTTTGTTCACTTTTTCGGCCCACTCGACTTCTGAATGCTGTTCCCGGAAGGCTGTCGGTAATCGCGCGGCGGCTTCGCCGATGACGATCAGTTTTTGCAGCACAGCGCTTTGGCGCATCTCGTCATTGAAGAAGTCTTCGCGCTCAACGTCTTCTACGAAACGACGGACAGCATCTGCCGCTTCCACGATATCGGCCAAATATAACGCCTCACGCCGCATAGATCACCTTCGCGCTGGATAGGACAGCCTCACGAATCCTGGGTTTCAGTCCATCTCGTGGCACCAGGTCTACCGGACGCTGAAAGAGTGCAGCCAGTTCCCGCTGCATGCGGCTCAGAGCGACGAAACCGATTGGTGCGTCTGGCTCGAACTCTACCAACACATCCACGTCGCTCTCGGGCCCAAAATCCTCTCGCAAAGCTGAGCCAAAGAGGTGAAACTTCTTGACATGATAGCGGCGGCAAAAGTCGACAATCTTGTCCTTGGGTACTGAAACGGGTCTAGTCATTCTCAACTCTCCTTATCGTTTGCACTCAGCGCGGATGTTCTTCTCCCGCGCCGACGACGCGGACAACAAACATCCGGTGGAGATTTCGGCGAGGGGGAGGTTGTATTCGATGAGGCGTTTTTTCATAGCTTCCCTTCAGTCATCTCTATGTGGGTCGTCATTTGGAAGGCCATTCCTACAAAGTGAACAGTGTGTATAGAAGCTTTTCCCCTAGGTGTTCTCGTTCGATTCGTTGCAGATAGCGATCTACCTCTGACTCGCGTGTTCTTGCTTCTTCTTCAGTAAGATAGGATATTTCTGACTCTTTGCTGATTCCTAGTGACCCGAAAGATGTGCCGATGCGTATACCTGCTCCCCTTGTTAACCACCAGCGATCGTGTATGGGCGGCTCTCCACCAGATTTAATGCCAACTACAACTACTTCGGTGTCAGGTGGATCCTGTTGCTCAGAAACCTTGAGTCGCCAATGAGTACGGTAGGTGTCCTCCCAAGGCGCGGGGATATCGTCATGATGCTTCTTGCTAGTGAGGATATAAACTCTACAGGTTGGGTTCACTGATCGGAGTAGTTGTAGAACTCCCAAGTCATCTGGTCCGAAGAACGGATCGCATATCTTGAGGTAGTCACGTACTTCGCGTTCGAACCAGTCCTTGAGAAACCGGATCGCTTTTTCACGCTCACCGGCCCGAATCACAATGCTTTCCTGAGCAGATGATCTGATCGTGTAGCATGTAGCCAGTCTTGTATGCGTCGAAGAACGAGATGCCATTCTTCCGGCGAGTTCGGCGCCCAGCAACATTGCTTCATAAACAGGACGTAGTTGCGCTCCTGCTTGGTCAGACGTCGCGAGAGTCCTTACCGCATTTTCAATCGCCCATGCTAATATGGGATAGGATTGGCTAAATGGGAGATCAGATGCGAACTGAACCACATCGCGGATATAGGCAAGGGATGCCGGTGTGACTTTACCAGCATTCAGCGATCCTAGAAGTCCCCACGCCGCTTGGGAGTACTCGGATTTCTCGGATGATGCCACATCCAGGGGAGATGCTGATGAATTTGCTATCCTCTTCTTTAACTCCAAGTACTGAAGCCGTTGTTTCAGGTTCGTGCGCGCCATGGCTCTTGCAGGATCATCATCTGCTATGGAAGCCAACGAGGCTGCAAGGCTGTCATCAAACCTATAGGCCAGGTCGATGATTCGCCTTTGAATAGGATGCAGTTCGGGTCTGTCGCTTTCTGTAGCAAATCGCATTGCCAGTCTAAGACACTCCCTAGACATGGAAGGTTCTATAACCATTACCATCAAAGCCAATTCCTTGTAGCGCTGTATCTTGTCGAGAGCTGTTGGTATTCCTTTGATGAGTTCTTGAGCTTCCTCTAGAATCTGCTTGCGTCTAGGTGCCTCTCTGTTTGGCATTGCAGCAGCAATCATACACAAGACAAGAGCACGATCGGCAGTATTAGGCACATTACTACGAGCCGATTCAATCAGGTCTAGCCACACTTGGGGATTTGCTCGACGAATACGAGCCACCTGGGCCTGTGCAGCGATTTTGTATCCATCATGCTTGATATGTCGTTGATTAGGCAGCTTTGTATTGGTGACGTTTTCTAGGCGGTCTGCTATGGCAGGTTTTTGCTGTCTTGTGAAGCGCTCTCTATAGAATTACCCTACAAGATTTGCGTTATGTGCGAGAATTATGCAGCGGCGTGT
>CAYPOY010000341.1:0-5575 GCA_964412395.1 uncultured Anaerolineales bacterium
CCATGCCACGGAGAAGGCCATCGAGATTGTGCATGCCGTCGTGGAGAAGGTCACGTGGGACGAGGAACTGGAGCCGTTCCACCTGCCGTTGACGAAGCGGGCGCTGGTCATCGGCGGGGGTATCGCTGGGATGCAGGCCGCGCTGGACATCGCCAACGCGGGCTTCCCCGTGGTGCTGGTTGAGCGGGAGGATCACCTGGGCGGCAAGATGGCCCGGCTCAGCGGCACCTATCTGAACTTTGCCGCCGCGCCGGGTCTACTGGAGCGCAAAGTCGAGCAGGTCCTCAATCACCCGCGGATCGAGGTGTTGACAGGGGCACAGGTGGTGGGAGTTGAGGGGTATGTGGGGAATTTTGAGGTGATGGTGGAGAGTATACAAGGAGACAAGAATACAAGTAGACAAGGGGAGGAGGATTTGTCTGCTTGTGTACCTGTTTCCTTGTCTACTGTGTTTGACATAGGCGCCATCGTGGTTGCCACTGGCTGGGATCCCTACCCGCTGGAGCGGTTGCCCGAATACGGTGGCGGGGAGATCCCGGACGTGGTGGATGGGCTGACGTTCGAGGGGATGTTGCGAGACGGGAGGGGGATCCGGCGGCCTTCCGATGGCCGGGTGCTCCGCGAGGTGGTGTTCATCCAGTGCGCCGGCTCCCGTGACCCGGAGCGAGGGGTGCCCTACTGCTCCAAAGTCTGCTGCATGTACGTCGCCAAGCAGGCTATGATGTTCAGGGAGCGTGTGCCGGAGGGTCAGGCTTACGTCTTTTACATTGACATCCGCTCGGCGGGTAAGGGGTACGACGAGTACGTCCAGCGGGCGATGGAGGAGCACGACATCCTGTACCTGCGGGGCAAGGTGAGCAAGGTATTCCGCGATGGGGATAAGGTGGTGGTGTGGGGGGCCGACACGTTGAGCGGAACGCCGGTAGAAGTGGCAGCCGACCTGGTGGTGCTGGCGACGCCGATGACGCCCAGCCATCAAGCGCCCAAGTTGGCGCAGACGTTGCGCATTGGCATAGATCAAAACGGCTTTTTCAGCGAGGCACACCCCAAGTTGCGCCCTGTCGAGAGTCTGACGGCGGGGGTGTTCCTGGCCGGGGCGGCCCAGGGGCCGAAGGACATCCCGGAGACGGTGTCGCAGGCCTCGGGCGCGGCGGCCAAGGTACTCAAACTGTTCTCACAGGACGAGATGATCCAGGAGCCGATGGTGGCTTACGTCGTCAATGAGTTGTGCTCCGGGTGCGGGGTATGCGTGGAGGCGTGCCCGTATGAAGCACGGCAGATTGACCCCATCTGGGGTATTGCTACGGTCAACGCGGCGCTGTGCCAGAACTGCGGGGCTTGCGTGGTGGCCTGCCCCAACAAGGCCAGCCGAATACACAATTGGACGCCGGAGCAGATTTTGGCGATGGCAGATGTGGTGAGTTGGTAGGTTGGGAAGACTGGTAGATTGGGAAACTGGTAAATTGGGAAGCCGAGTCCCAATGTACCAATATACCAATCTACCAACCAGGAGGAATTGACAAATGACCGAAATATCATTTATAGACCAGGTAAACGCCCTCAGCGGGCAAACCACACAACTATGTTACCACTGTCATAAATGCACCGCCGGCTGTCCTGCCGCTTTTGCGATGGAATACGGGCCGGATCGCATCCTGCGCCTGATCCAGTTCGGGCAGCGGGAGCGGCTTCTGACCAGCCGGGACATCTGGCTTTGCCTGGAGTGCGAGATGTGCGGCGTGCATTGCCCCAACGAGATTGACATCGGCGAGGTGATGATCGTGCTCAAGGAGATAGCGGAGGAGTCGGACTACCGGGTGGAGAACTGCCAGGAACTGCGGGAGCTCCTGGCCGACTACCTGGTGCAGCGGCCGGAGGCGGTGATTGACGACCGTTTGTGCACAGGCATCCAGCGCCTCAACAGCTTGAGCCAGACGATCGCAGCCACGCACAACATCAGCGGCGACGACAACAGCAACCGCCTGATCTGGAGTCAGAACCTGGAGCATATTCCGCCTGGACTGGATAGTAAGCAGGGGGCCGAGATCGTTTACTTCGTCGGCTGTGTCGCGTCCCTGTTCCCGCGCAGTTATCGCGTGCCCCAGGCGATGGCGTCCATCCTGGACGCAAGTGGTGCTGATTTCACCACACTGGGGGGCCAGGAGTGGTGCTGCGGCTATCCCCTGTTGTTAATGGGCCGGCTGGAACGGGCCAAGACGTTGATCCAGCACAACGTCGCCCAGGTCAAGGAACTCGGCGCTTCCCGCGTCGTTTTCACCTGTCCTTCCTGCTATCACATGTGGAAGTTCGTCTATCCTGAAGTTCTGGGGGAGGAGGTTGGCCTGGAGGTGCTGCACGCCACGGAATTGCTGGAGGAATTCATCGCGCAGGGAGCCATCGAGTTGGGGGAGATGGACCTGCGGGTGACGTACCACGACCCGTGCGACCTGGGGCGCAAGAGCCACGTCTTCGAGCCGCCCCGCCAGGTGCTGCAGAGTATCCCTGATCTCACTTTTGTAGAGATGAGCAGTTGTGGGCAGATCTCCGAGTGTTGCGGCGGCGGGGGCAATCTGGAGAGTTTCGATCCAGACGTGGGCTCTGAGGTATCGTTGCGGCGGATTGATCGGGCCTGTGAGATCGAGGCGCAGGTAGTCGTCTCTGCCTGTCAGCAGTGTGAACGCACGCTGACATCAGCGGTGCGTCATCACGAGGAAGCACGTCGCGCGCGCATGCGGGTGATGGACGTGACGGAGTTGGTGTGGAAAGCGATGCAGAAAGCCAAGTCGGAGTGAAGGGGAGGTGAGGATATGACGGACGTCTGGGAACAACTGGCGCGTTATCGCCACGTGAAGACTTTACCCAACGGTGCCCGGTTGCTACTGCGCCCGCTGTCGAAGGAAGACAAGGAGGGCCTGGTAGATCTATTCGGCCGGGCAACGGAGGAGGACCTGGAATACTTTCGCGGCGATGCCGGCAACAGGGCTGTGGTAGAAAGTTGGGTGGATAATCTGGATCTGAGGTGCGTCTTCCCGCTGGTGGCCGTCGTGGACGATAAAATCGTGGGGGACGCCACGCTGCACCTCGGTGAGCGGTACCACCGTCACATCGCCTGGGTGCGTATCTTCCTTGATCGCGCTCACCGTCGTCAGGGCATCGGTATGCTGATGTTGCGCTGCCTGATTGACATTGCCCGGCGGATGGGGTTGCAGCAGTTGTACGCCGAAATCGTGACCACCCAATCGCAGGTCATCAAGGCGTTCGAGGACCTGGGCTACCGGCACGAGGTCACACTGCGGGACTATTTCCTCACCAGTGAGGAGGAGACCCTCGACATGGCGGTGCTGGTGCTACGCCTGGTTGATCATTTGGGCGAATTCTAAGGGCCAGGAGGCGGTATGGCGATGGAATTATCTGGAAACGGTAAAGACAAGGTTGGCGCGGTACTGGTCGTTGGGGCCGGCATTGGGGGCATGCAGGCGTCCCTCGATCTGGCGGAGACCGGCTTCAAAGTCTATCTGCTGGACAGGAAGCCAGCCATCGGCGGCGTGATGGCGCAGTTGGACAAGACTTTCCCCACCAATGACTGCGCGATGTGCATCCTTAGCCCCAAGTTGGTGGAGTGCGGCCGGCACCTCAACATCGAGGTGATGACCTACGCCGAATTGGAGAGCGTCGAAGGCGAGCCGGGCAACTTCACGGCGCGCGTGCGCAAGAAGCCGCGCTACGTCGTGGTGGACGAATGCACCGGCTGCGGCGACTGCGCGGCGGCCTGTCCCATTATCCGTCCTGACCACTTCAACGCGGATATGTCCGAGCGACGGGCGGCCTACAAACTCTACCCGCAGGCCATCCCCAATGCCTACGTCATTGAAAAGCGCGGACGGGCTCCCTGCCGTGATGCCTGCCCTATTCACCAGCGGGCGCAGGGATACGTGGCGTTGATACGCGAGGGGCGCTTCGCCGATGCCTACCGCACCATCCGCGAGGATAACCCCTTCCCCTCCATCTGCGGGCGAGTCTGTAACCACAAGTGTGAGGATGCCTGCTCGCGGGGGAAGGTCGACGAGCCGGTCAACATCATGCGCCTGAAGCGTTTCGTCGCCGACTGGGCGCTGGCCCACCCCGACGAGATCAGCATCCCCTCCCTGGAGGGGGGGGGTGAGCCGACGGGGAAGCGGGTGGCGGTGGTTGGCTCCGGGCCGGCTGGCCTCACCTGTGCGCAGGACCTGGTCAAACTTGGCCACGGTGTGACCGTCTTCGAGGCATTGCCGGTGCCGGGCGGGATGATGCGGGTGGGTATTCCCTCCTACCGTTTGCCCTACGACCTGGTACAGAAGGAGATTGACGACATCCTGGCGCTGGGTATCGAACTGAAGTGCAACCAGCGCGTGGACGATGCGACGGCACTTTTGCGCGGCACCCCCCCCAGCCCCTCCGAGGCGGAGGGGAGCCTCACCGGCTACGATGCTGTCTTCGTCGCGGTGGGGGCGCATCGGGGTATGCGGTTGCCAATACCGGGCGTTGACCTGCCCCAGGTGCTTTCCGCGATTGACTTCTTGCGTGAGGCCAGCCTGGGCCAGTATCCCGACCTGGCGGGTAAGCGGGTGATGGTGCTGGGCGGTGGCGACGTGGCGATGGATGCGGCGTGTACGGCCTTGCGCGTTGGTGCGCGGCAGGCGCGAGAAAAAGGCGGCGCGGCTCCGGAAGTGCACATCGTCTACCGGCGCTCGCGGGCCGAGGCACCGGCGCAGCCGGCAGAACTGCGTCAGGCCGAGGATGAAAGAGTGCTTTTCGACTTCCTGACTATGCCGGTGGAGATCACTGCCGGCGAGGACGGCAACGTGTGCGGCATGCGTTGTGTGCGCATGGAACTGGGCGAGCCGGACGAGAGCGGTCGCCGGCGGCCCGTGCCCATTGAGGGTTCCGAGTTCGACTTGCCTGCGGACGTGGTCATCTTCGCCATCGGTGCGCGGCCTGACCTGAGTTGTCTGCCGGGAGAGGTTGCGCGGGGGCGAGGTGATACCATTGCAGTGGATCCGGTGACACTGGCGACCGACGTGCCGGGGCTCTTCGCTGGTGGCGACGCTGTGACCGGGATGGCGTTCGTCGTGGATGCCATCGCGGCGGGACACAAGGCGGCCCGTTCGATTGACGCCTACGTGCGCGGCCTAGACCCTTCGGGTTTTCCGAAACCCGAAGGGTCTATCGAAGTAGCGGAACTGACGGAGGAGGAGGCGCGGGAGAAGGTGGTCTCCGGTGAGGCCTCCGACGCACCGCGTCACGAGGTCGTCGAACTCCCCGCGGACGAGCGGGTGCAGGGCTTCCGCGAGGTCTATCCTGCTTTCACCGAGGAGGAGGCGCGGGCGGAGGCGGAGCGCTGCCTCTCATGCGGCATCTGCTCGGAGTGCAACCAGTGCGTTTATGCTTGCGAGAAGCACTGCATTGATCACGACATGCGTGAGGAGATCGTCGAATTGAACGTGGGCGCGGTCGTGCTGGTGCCAGGGGTGGAGACGATGCCCGGCGACATCCGGCCCGAGTTAGGCTACGGGCGAGCGGCTAACGTCGTCACCAG
>CAYPOY010000342.1:0-5549 GCA_964412395.1 uncultured Anaerolineales bacterium
ATCGCTGGTGGTCGCCATCTCCCCCACCACCCATTCGGTGATGGATTGCAACGTCGGCGGGCATTATGGGCCACTTCTCAAGTTCGCCGGGTGGGACGCCATCGAGGTCCAGGGGAAGGCGGAGCGGGACGTCATCGTCGTGGTTGATGGCCCCAACGGGCGCGTCACGATTGAGGAAGCGCCCGACGCGCCGGTGGACACCCATCTCCTGGGCCACTGGCTCATCGAGCAGATGGCGGAGAAGGAGGAAGATCGCTACTTTATGTCCAGCGTCACCGCCGGGACCGGGGCCGAGAACACGTTCATCGGCTGCCTCAACTTCAGCTTCTACGACCGCCGCCGGAAGGCCCCCCGCTACAAGCAGGCGGGACGAGGCGGCATCGGCACTGTCTTCCGCGACAAGCGGATCAAGGCGCTGGTGGTGCGTAGCGACCCGGTGCGGGGGGACTCCAACCACCCGGCCGACCCGGCGCGTATTGCCCGCGTCGGCGCAAAACTCCACAAGGAGATTCACGACTACGACGACCAACAGAACCGCATGCGCAAACGGGGCACCCCCTACCTGGTTCAGATTATGGACGATTACGACTTGCTGCCGGTGCACAACTTCAAGTATGGCACCCACCCGGATACGCCTAAAATCAACGGGGACGTATGGGAGCAGCACTTCACCCAAGGGCTGGTCGACGGCTGTTGGTACGGCTGTACCCTCTCCTGTTCCCACGCAGTGGATGGCTACACCGTCCGCACTGGCCCCTACAAGGGCCAGACTGTCATCGTGGATGGCCCCGAGTACGAGACCACCGCCGGGGTGGGGTCCAACTGCGGTATCTTCGCCCCTGGCGACATCCTGGAAATCAACTTCTACTGCGACACCTATGGCATGGATACCATCTCCTTCGGCACTGGCACTGCCTTCGTGATGGAATGCTACGAGGCCGGTGTCCTGGATAAGGAAAAGACCGGCGGGCTGGAGCTCCACTTCGGCAACGGCGAGGCGGCCATCGAACTTTTGCACCTTATGGCCCACGGCGAGGGGTTCGGTAAGATCGCCGGGCAGGGAATTCGCCGGATGAAGCAGATTTTCGTCGAGGAGTACGGCGCTGACCCCGCTTTCCTGCAGGACATCGGCATGGAGGCCAAGGGGCTGGAGTACTCCGAGTACGTCACCAAGGAGTCCCTGGCCCAACAGGGCGGCTATGGACTGACCAACAAGGGCCCTCAGCACGACGAGGCCTGGCTCATCTTTATGGACCAGGTGAGCAACCTCTTGCCGACTTTCGAGGACAAAGCGGAGGCGCTCCATTACTTCCCCATGTTCCGCACCTGGTTCGGCCTGTGTGGGCTGTGCAAACTCCCTTGGAATGACATCGTTCCCCTCGACAATGCCCAAACCGACGAGCCGGCCAAAATTCCTGAGCACATCCAGAACTACGTCGAACTCTTCTCCGGTGTCACTGGGCGGGAGGTCACCGAAGAGGATCTCATCACGATGTCCGAGACGGTCTACAATTTCCAGCGGGTCTTCAACCTGCGGCTGGGCTTCGGCCGGCGGGAGCACGACGCCATCCCCTACCGCTCAGTGGGGCCGGTGACCACCGAGGAGTACGAGTCGCGGGCCGAGCGGTACGACAAGCAGTTGCGGGGAATCCTGGGCCTGGACCCGGAGGGGATGACCACTGAGGCAAAGGCGGCCGCGCTGCGGAAGTACCGGGAGGAGCAGTACCAAAAACTGATAGACGCTGTCTACGAGCGGCGCGGCTGGGCCTCCGACGGTGTGCCCAAGGTCGAGACGCTGAAGCGGCTGGGAATTGATTTCCCCGAGATCGTGGCCGTCGTTCAACGGTATCTGTAGCGGTATCTGTGGGGGCGCGGTAACCGCGCCCCTGCATTTGGAGAAATAGGTATGTCGGAAATACCCGCAGTTGAGAAAAGAGACGTCGTTCCTGTTTGCCCGCACTGTTCGGAAGAACTACGCACCGTGTGGTTCCGTGTGATCGCAGCTCAGTTCGGGAACAGGTATATATACTTTTGTCCCGCTTGTAAGAAGGTGCTGGGGGTCAGCCATCGAAAAGGATTCTGGATGGGTTAGCCAATTCAAAGAGCAGGGAGCCGCCGTGCGCGAGACTCTCTCCGGCTATGTCCGGGCCGCCGCCGTCGTGGAACGGGAACGGATGGAGCGCCTGGCCCGGATGACGCCGGAGGAGGCGCGCCCCATCTACGACGACCTCTGTCGGTCCTGGGCCACCTGGGGACAGACCTCGGCTGAAGATGCTCTGGAGCGGCTAGAGCAATGGCGGCTGGAGACGCTGATCGCCGTGAGGGAAGCGATGGCCTGCCTGGCGCGGAGGGAAGGCGGTGAATGAGCAGGAGCGCGCAGTCTGGGAACTCCACGCCTCAAGGGTGAACAAGGCAAGCCCAACATCCGCACGTTGTAGCGCGTCTTCGATTTCATCGCCGCCAGGATCGCGTCTTCGTCGGGGGAAATGTCTACGATACTGCGACTTGAGCGCGCCCCAGGGACTGGTCTGGAGGACGTGGGCTTCGGGACGTGCCGTGACGAAGCGGTCCCAGTCATCGGGTACGATGCCGCACTAGCCTGAAGATCTGGTGCTGGGCACTGGGAGGCATGTCCATCTCGTAATAGGGTCGCCAGCGGCGGCCGAGGCTCCGCACGACGACGCGGCGCAGGATGGCCTGATAGCCCAGAGGTCGCAGCCGGGGCTAGACCAGCAGTCCCCACGCCGACCTGGGCCGACCCGCGCTGTAGCGATCGTTCATCCGGTCCCACAGCCGCTCGACCGGCTCAGGGCTGTAATAGCGCGTTTTTATGAGCGTCATCCCAGCGTCGGCCAGAATGTCACGCCATTCGTCGGGCGCGTGGTAATGGTGATGCTCTAGCTACATGTCCACAGCGGCCGCGTACCGCTCGGTTTGCTCCGCGTTTCCGGCTTCCATCGCTCGGATATATCAGCCTGTCACCACAACCCAGGTCGAGCAGAGGGCGCTCGTACCGCTCCTCCGCCGCCACGCGCAACTCGACCGCCCGCCACAGCGCTACGGGCGGGGCGAACCAGTACGTCGTCAATAACTCGGTGAGGTAGTCTCGTGTCCGTGTCTCATAGGGGCAGTATGCCGCAGGCGGCGTAGAGCGTCAAAGGGGAAACCCCCGGCGTCCCTGTAGTCGGCGGCAGGGGCTGTGGCAAACGCTGGTTTCATTGCCTCCCGCTAGTACCAATATCCCATAGAAGATTCCAACTCTTTGTGGTATACTATGATCGCTTGTGTTGTTTAGTATTGTTAACCAGTATCGTTAACTAGTCCCAGTAGATCCAATTTTGCTCGGCCTGGATCGCCAGATCCAGGCCAAAAGCAGGGATTTGGCAATCCCCTCAGAGCAATTTTGGATCCACTGAGTCTCACTGAGGGCATATTATGTCCGCCTTATCTGCAAACTTGCTGGAGGAGCAAGCCTTTCTCACGCCTCAAGAGGTCTCGGCATTGCTACGGGTTTCTGCCCAAACGGTGCGCCGCTGGATCAAGGAAGGAACACTGCCGGCGTACAAGGTCGGCCGGGCCTGGCGGATCAAAGAGCTTGACCTCAATAGATGGCTTGACAGGCATCGGAATGTCACAACGGCTGGCAACCAGGGGGGTCGCTTGGCAGGAGCACAGACGTAGGGGGCAGTATAGGCTCCGACCTGCAGGTTACACACAATGTCAAAGGGATTGGCCGGGAAGCGCGAGAACGGTACGGCGGGATCTCGGAGTTCTGTCATGGTGCAAACAATCTTGACTAGCAATGTAACTTCCATCACAGATGGACAATATCCACCTGTGAGAGCCGACTTATGCTACGCCATGATAACGTTGGGGAGCGCGGCCATCTGGTCCGTTCTCAGCGGCTGGCTCTTATACTTCTACCTGCCGCCAGAGGGAGAGGGAATCGTGCTGGTGCCGGCGGCACTCTACGGTGTGGCGATGTTCGTCACTCGCGCCGTTAACGCCATCATTGCCCCACCCATCGGATATTTGTCCGACCGAACCAGCAGCCGGTGGGGTCGCCGGCTTCCCTTCATGTTTGTCTCCGCACTGCCTATGTTGATCTTTTTCGTCCTGCTGTGGATACCGCCGGTACAAGGCGAGTCCTTATGGAACCTGGTCTACCTGGCGCTGGTATTTGCGCTTTACAACGTCGCCTATAGCTTTAATCAGATTCCATATACGGCTCTGTTACCCGAACTTGCGCTTACCGACCATCATCGCGTGCGGATGTCGGCCTGGTCTGCCAGCTTCTTCCTGGTGGGTATGGTCCTGAGTGGCCTTGCCGGCCCGGTCATCGAAAACGTGGGGTACACAACTACGGCGCTGATTTACGCTGGCTTCACGTTGCCACTTTTTTATCTGCCCTTTCTCGTGTTGCGTGAGCAACCGGGGCGACAGATTGCCACGACGGAACGACTGGACTTCCGGCAGGGCCTCGCGGCTATGTTGCGCAACCGGGCTTTCCTGGTCATGACCGCGACCGGAATATTCTATTGGAGCGTCACGACTTTTGTCCAGGGTGTGATACCATTCATCGTCACCGAAATCTGTCTGTTGACCAAAACGGACACGTTATACTTCTACGTCCCGGCATTGCTGGCTTCGTTGACGTGTTATCCACTGGTGATGTGGCTCTCGGGTCGGTTAGGTAAGTGGGTTGTCTTCTCTGGGTCGCTGTTAGCGTCGGCGATCGTGCTACCCGGACTGATGCTCATCGGCGATTGGCTCCCCGTGACGTTGAAGGCCCAGGGCATCACCTGGATCACACTGCAGGCCATTGCGATGTCCGGCGTCACGATGTTACCGCCCGCCTTCGGCGCCGAGATCACCGACTACGATGCGACGTTGACGGGCCAGCGCCGCGAGGGCACGTACTACGCCACCTGGGGATTGCTCGATCAGGTGATCAACGGCGCGGCAGCAGCGGCATTGCCGTTACTATTGCTGCTAGGCCGCAGCCACTTCGACCCGCATGGCCCTCTCGGAGTGCGGATGACCGGTGTCGTAGGCGGCGTCATGATGTTTGCCGCCTTCCTGATCTTTCTGAATTACCCGCTCAGGCGCCGCCCGTTGTCACCAGGAGATCAATCATGAATACTACTATTCAACGGATTGCTGACTTAGAGTGGGCAAACTATGCTGCTACCTTCGCTTCAGCCCAGGTTACACCCGGATTGGACATTGTTTTAAGGGATGACATCATCATAACCAGCAGCGAGATTTTTCCCTCCCCGGACGCAAACCATGCCTGCCTATTGCGAGCCACTCCCCAAACTGTAGACAACTTAATCGCTGAGGTGATTGATTATTTCAAAGCGAAAGACCTGCCCACGACGATCTTCATCTCCCCGGCCTGTACACCGACCGACTTGCCTGACCGCTTATTGAGACTGGGATTTGTCAAACAAGAAGCAGAAGAGGTATGGATGGTTCTGGATCACTTGCTCCCTGTTGGGGGGGGGGGGGGGGGGGGGGGGGGGGGGGGGGGGGGGGGGGGGGGGGGG
>CAYPOY010000343.1:0-5548 GCA_964412395.1 uncultured Anaerolineales bacterium
AGGATGTGATCGTGGAGTTCACCTATTGCGTAGCGTCGTTTAAGGTCCAGTGCTTCGTCGAGAATAGTTTCGACTTCCTCCTTGCTCCAGTCGAGCAGGGTGATGAAGTCACGGCCGTGAAAACTTTCGGTTTTCATTTGAACTGTACCTCCTTGAATTGTGTAAATTGTCTCGGGCAGACAGCATCAACGGCGCAGGACGTGGAAGCGAAAGAGGTCGGGCAGGAAGTGGTTGCGGGAGAACTCGATTGGAGCGTGGTCGTCGGTGAACAGCGTTTCGGTCAGCAGCAACAGCGCCTGGCCCGGTTCGACCTCCAATTGTTCTGCCAGCAACACATCGGCATTGATGGCGGTGATTTCGGCCAGCGCTTCGCGGACACAGATGCCATTCTGTTGCGTCAACAGATCGAGGACTGACCCGCTGAAGGACGCGCCAATGGCCTCGGGGGGCAGGAGTGTCACGGGGCCATAGTCAACCAGGTACGCGGCCGGCCTGCGCTTGACGACGATGGTGCGACGCACGCAGGTGAGGGGTGTATCTGGAGCAACGTTTAACTTCTCGGCCAATTCCTTGTCGGCCGGAACTTGCTCCACGCTCAACCCGCGCATCTGGGTTGTCATCCCCTGTCGGGTGGCCAACGCCAGGATGCTCTCTAACCGTTCCAGCCCGCTTTCCAGCCGGCTTCCGTATCCGGGAGCAACGAAAGTGCCCACGCCGTGCTTGCGGATGATGACGCCCTCTTGTTCAAGATTGAGTAACGCCTCGCGCAGAGTAGGACGTGAGATGCCCAACTGCGCAGCCAAATCGGCTTCGGAGAGGAGTTGCTGACCGGGCTCGTAAGTTCCATTCTCGATGAGGCTGAGCAGATGTTGCTGTGCCTGGAGATGGAGGGGGCGTCTGTCGGTTTTAAGTCGCTGCATCACACCACCAGTCGTATGATGTCTTACGTCTGACCACTAGTATACATCAAGTGGGCGTCTTTGTCAAGAAGTTGGAGAGAATCGGGTATAGTTCAGAACTTTGGGTGAGTTGCTCCCACGCCGCCGCTGGAGCAAACCACCCGCCAGATATGGGGTCTTTGCCTCCGGCGCGGGTCACGCTTCTATGGCGGCGCGCAATTGCTGGTAGCGAGTCACGATCTCCGGCCGGTCGAGCGCCTGGGCGAACTGGTCGAGCCAGTTGAGGATGTGCTCCTGGTCGAGCCGGCCCCTCTGTCGTGTCAGAATGCCCTCAATGTCTATCCAATCTTTCTCCCGTGCTGCGATGGCCTTGTGGATGATGAGGTCTTCGGCAGCGCAGATGGGAACGACGACTCCACCAATGTCGGTCGTAATGGCCCGGGCAATGGCCTCCATCTCGTAGGGCAGGAACCCGACGGCCAAGTCCGCCGGTACCTCTTCGGTCACGTCTATCATCAGGACGTAGGTGCGTTGGGCGAACGCCACCCCGTCCGGGTAGCGGAAGCGGAAGTGTTGGGAGAGTAGTGCAGCGAACTCGGCAATGCGCTGTTCGCCCAGCGAAATTTTGAGGTCCACATCGTGGGTGTAACGCGGTTGTCCCCAGACCGAATTGGCTACCCCGCCGATGACCATATAGGGGATGTCGTGCGCTTCCAGGAACTCTTTCAACCGCCGGAGGGCATCAATCAGCGGGTCCATTCCCCATCCTTCGTGCGGCACGCTTGAGCCGTTCGTGTAAGCGGGCATAGTGGGCCTTACGTTGCTTGACGAAAATCCGCTCCGCGTCGGGGGCCACGCGGCGGGCAAGGGCACGCATCCACAGATACCGGCGCACGCTTTCCTCGACCGTCAGTCGTGGCAACCGCTCGCGGGCTTCCTCCCGCTCTCGCTCGTTGACGGCCTGGTAGCCGGCCAGTATTTCGCGGATGGTCGGCGTCGGATGGCTCTCTCTTTCAATGCTCATCAGTGTGCAATTCTACCACGCTCCCGACGCTGAGGCAAACAGACTTGACAACTTTGCCTGTTCTCCGGTATCATACACCCACGATGAAGCGAAGTAAACCATCGCCGATAGATCTTGTGCCCTACGCCGACCGCAGGGTGGCGTTGGTGCGCGGGCGCGTGACTGGAGTGGGGTGGACGGCTGAGGAGGCCCGCCGCGCCGCCAGGCACAGCCGGCCCAAGGAGGAGCTACGGGTGGTCTTCGTGCCGGCCGTGGAGGTGCCCGATGACGACGGTCTGCTTGCCTGACTGGCCCTGGTGGGTCGTGCGCCGGTTAGCCGGAGAGCGCGGCTTGCGCCTTTGGCTGGTGGGAGGCGCGGTGCGAGACGCGCTGCTGGAACGACCCGTACACGACTGGGACTTTGCCGTAGACCGGGACGCGCTGGGTCTGGCACGGGCCGTGGCCGATGCACTGGGTGGGGCTTACTTCCCATTGGACGTGGAGCGAGGCACTGGCCGAGTTATACTGACGGCTGCGGGTACCACCCGCCTGGAGTTGGATTTCGCGACTCTGCGTGGTGCCAATCTGGAAGATGACCTGGCCGTGCGTGACTTCACCGTCAATGCACTGGCGCTGGATCAGACGGGCACGTTGGTAGACCCAACGGGCGGCCAGGCTGACCTGGCAACCCAGTGCGTCCGCGCGACGAGTGGACGGGCTTTCCGGGATGACCCGGTGCGACTGCTGCGCGCGGTGCGGGTGGAGACCGAGCTGGGCTTCGAGATTGAGCCGCAGACAGCGGCCTGGATTCGGCGTGACGCTCCGCTATTGGCCCTTCCGGCGGCAGAACGGGTGCGGGACGAGTTTGTGCGCCTGCTCGCGATTCAGGGTGCGGCTAACCATCTGCAGCGGCTTGACGAGTTCGGCCTGCTGCCTCACGTGGTGCCAGAACTGGAATCCCTCAAAGATATCACCCAGTCGCCGCCACACCGCTTCGACGTGTGGCACCACACGCTGGTGACGGTGGATACACTGGAGAGGGTCGTCACTGCCATCACAGGGTGGGAGGACGGGCCGCGTGCTCTGGCGGATGCTCCCCCCGCTGCCTGGGGTGACCTGGCGCGGGTGTTAGGCCAGTTCGCCGGCGACGTGACCACACACCTGGCGGTCGAGGTCAGCGGTGGGCGAGACCGGGCGCTGTTGCTCAAATTGGCGGCGCTGCTGCACGACGTGGGCAAGCCCGAGACCTGGTCGTTAGGCGAGGACGGTCGTATCCACTTCTACAATCACGAACCGGTGGGTGCCCAGATGGTGGCTAAGCGGCTGCATAGGCTGCGCTTTAGCCGCGGCGAAGTGGGGCGAGTGCGCGTGATGATCGGGCAGCACCTGCGCCCGGCCCACCTGGCTCGCACTAAACGGGTCACCCGCCGCGCTGTGTACCGCTACTTCCGTGCCACAGATGACGTCGGTGTCGAGGTGGTGTTGCTTAGCCTGGCCGACCACCTGGCGACCTGGGGGCCGAATCTCCAGGAGCGCCGCTGGGCACGACGGCTGGAGGTGGCGGAGACATTGCTGACTCACTACTTCGAGCGGCACGAGGAGACGGTGGCCCCGCCGCCGCTGGTCACGGGCAATGACCTGATGGCGGAACTGGGGTTGGACCCCGGGCCGGAGATCGGGCGGCTGCTGGAGGCGCTGCGGGAGGCTCAGGCTGCCGGGGAGATTAAGACGCGGGAGGAGGCGTTAGCGCTGGCCCGACAGAACTCGAAGTAATGAGCAATGAACAGCAACTACAACAACTACAAGGAGAAATAAATGTGGATGTGTTAATCAGGAGCAACTACGAGGAAATGTGCATCTGTGCGGCGAGGATCATCGCCGCGCTGGTGCGCGAGAAACCGAATGCTGTTTTGGGCCTGGCGACAGGCTCGACCCCTATCGGGACGTACAGAGAACTCATGCGCATGCACTGCGAGGAGGGGTTGGATTTCTCAGGCGTTACGACCTTCAACCTGGACGAATACCTGGGGATTGGCCAAGACCTATCCAAGTCGTATGCGGAGGATCAGAGTTACGCGCGTTTCATGTGGGAGGAACTGTTTCGGGGGATAGAGATTCCTCTCGAGCAGACCCACGTACCGGATGGACTGACTGAGGATCCGGAAGCACTCTGCGCCTGGTATGAAGACGCGATCCGGCAGGCCGGCGGGATTGACTTGCAGCTCCTGGGTATTGGCAGAGACGGTCATTGGGGGTTTAACGAGCCAGGCACCTCGCTGGCTTCCCGGACGCAAGTTGTGGCCCTGACGAAACAGACACTGGACGATAACTGGGAGTCATTCTACTGCAAGACGGGTTGCAAGCGGGAGGATATGCCGTGCTTTGCGATCACGATGGGTATCGGGACTATTCTGGAAGCACGTCACGTGCTTATGCTCGCCTCGGGCAGCAAGAAGGTGGATATCGTGGCGCGGGCCCTGGAGGGCCCGGTAACGTCGCAGGTGACCGCTTCTGCTATTCAGTTGCATCCTGGGACCGTGACGGTGATCCTCGACGAGGCGGCCGCGGCGAAATTAGCCCACACCGATCATTATCGGCACGTTGAGCGTCTAAAGTCACAGTATCACGTGCACAAAGCCTCGTGTTAAACGTTAGCGATCTCCTGGCGATACACGGACCTTGCACCGGCGCCGAGTTGCTGGACCTGAGTGATGTGGAGGTTTTCCCGCTCTGGCAAGCGTGCCGCACGCAACCGGGCATTGTGATGCAGCACGTTGGGCGCAGGTACTTGCGTCTCGACAAGATGGTGGAAGGCTATGCTCGTCTGTCACCATCAATTCGCCGCGAGTTTCTCACCTACACGGTTGTCGGATTGACCGGACATGAGAAAGAGATCGCCGCGCGTTACCTGGAGTTACAACAGAAATTCGTGCGCATCAGCCAGTATAAACGCGAGTTCGCCCGGGATGTGATCCGACGAATCGTCGAATCCAGTCCCAATCGCGAACGACTGCGCACGCACGTGTGCTACATGATCGCTGGCGACGTGACTTATGGCATGGCCCATACCGTCGAGCGGCCTGAACCGAGCACTGGACGCCCCGTGCGCGGCTCCGACCTCGATGTGGTCATTGTCTCGGACGAGGCGTTTACCGCAGCAGAGCGCAAAGCGCTTGACGCGACACTTTACCAGAATAAGTGGAATATACTGGTGTTGCCGCAATTCCGGGAGGAAATAGATTACGTCATCAAGGATATGGTCAAGGTTCTGGCCCAGTTGCAATTTGACAACTTTCGGCACAAGATCGCGTGCAAGATTCTGCACGAAAGCGAATTCTTATACGGCAGTGGGGAGATCTTTGTCCGCATCAAGCGGCTCGTCAATGAGTTCGACATTCCAGATAAATTGGCACGTATGGAAGACAGGGCTATACGGGAACGGGAAACAGCCGAGATGCAACTGGTCAGGCACTCGGTAGCGGAACAGGCACAGCCCTGGCAGCATCTATTTTTTACCAGCGAGGAACGAGAAGAAATCTGCTGAACAAGAACAGAGTTCACTTACCGCAGCGGCGTATCTGTTCAATAAATTGGGGAATGTGGATGCCGAAACTTGTTTCGGTCTTGCGGAAACGGGTCCCGGTCG
>CAYPOY010000344.1:0-5531 GCA_964412395.1 uncultured Anaerolineales bacterium
TAGCGCGCAGCAATCGGGATGCTGAGGTCCGGGGTTCAAATCCCCGCGCCCCGACTGCTCAACCAAACCCCACCCTCATCGGGTGGGGTTTCGCAATTTAT
The DNA here is from genome assembly GCA_964412395.1 of uncultured Anaerolineales bacterium. Lineage (GTDB taxonomy): Bacteria > Chloroflexota > Anaerolineae > B4-G1 > B4-G1 > CAYPOY01. Next base: position 102 of record CAYPOY010000344.1, read on the forward strand.
CATTCCACTTCGCTTCCTGCCATAGCGCCTCTAACTCGTCAAACGTCAGCGCCGCCAGGTGCAATCCGCGCTCGCGGGCCAGCGTCTCGACAGCACGAAAGCGGCGGGCAAAGCGAGCGTTCGCTTTCCGCAACGCTGTCTCCGGGCCCACCCCCAGCCAGCGGGCCCAGTTGACCACCGCAAACAGCAGGTCGCCCAATTCTGCTTCCTTTTCCTCCTGGGCGGTCGCCTCCTCCACCTCGGCCATCTCCTCGCGGATCTTGTCTACCACACCACCCGCCTCCGCCCAATCGAAGCCCACGCGGGCCGCGCGCCGGCCGTAGGTATCGGCCTGTTGCAATGCTGGCAGCGCTGCCGGGACACCATCCAGCACTGAGCGATCCTCACCCTTCTCCTCCCGTTTCAGTTCCTCCCAGCGGCGCAACACCTCCTCAGTCCCGTTTACCAACCGCCCACCCCAAACATGCGGGTGGCGGTGTTTGAGTTTTTCGTCAATACCAGCGATAACATGCGCCATTTGGAACTCACCCGCTTCAGTGGCGATCTGCGCGTGAAGCAGAATTTGCAACAACAAGTCGCCCAGTTCTTCCTGCAGCGCTCGCAGGTCGCCTGAGTCAATCGCCTCCGCTACCTCATACGCCTCCTCCAACAGCCCTGCCCGCAGGCTTCCGTGGGTCTGCTCGCGATCCCAAGGGCAGCCATCCGGCGCGCGGAGGTGAGCTACCGTGTCCTGCAGGCCCTCAAAGCTGGTGACACCGGGAAGCGGCGGTACGTAAAGCGTGGTCAAGTGAGTGATATCGTCACGGCGGTCGAGTTTGTAGAGTGGCAAATGGACGACACGCTGCTCAGGAGTCCCAGCCGCGTGCACCAGTATCACCCCGTGATCGTCGGGATACTGGTTCATCAGCGTGAGTTTAACGTCGGTGGCGAGCGCTCGGCTGTAAAGTTGGCCCACCAGCGATGGCAGGCCCGGGTTGAGTGGCGGGTGATGACGAGCCGCCAGCTCCACCGCATCGTAGACCTGCAAGCCCGACAGCGCGTCTACCCGCAGCGCCGTGAGCGTGGGCTCGACAAAACTCAGTCCTTCTACGATGTGTACCGCCAGGCCAGCCTCCTCCGCCCGCGACAGAACCTGCTTCACCGTGGCTTCCCCCACCAGCGGATGGCCCGGCACGGCGTAAATAACCCCATCTGGGCGCTGTCCCAATCGCAACACCTCACCGGAGATAGCATCATAGACCTGCAGGAAATCCTCCGCGGCCTCGTAGAGGTAGTCAAAGGAATGTAACGTCAAATGTGATGGCAGCCCGGCCACGGTCGGGTGATGCTCTGTGCGCAGCCAAACCTCGCCAGCGGCTTCCAGCACCTCCCATGCCTCCCGCGTCAGGTAACATAGATCGCCTGGCCCCAGACCCACGATCGTGATCATGCCCATACAACACCTCCGTGGTACAGAAATGCGACAGAAACACGAAAGGGGCAAGGCAATTCTGCCATGCCCCCGACGTACTTGCCTGTCCTTTTACCTAACGCTTGGTGTACTGGGGTGCTTTGCGGGCTCGCTTGAGACCAGGCTTCTTCCGTTCCTTTACCCGCGCATCGCGGGTGAGAAAGCCACCCTTGCGCAGGACCGGTCGCAGATCCGGGTCCACCTTCAACAACGCCCGCGCGATGCCCAGCCGGACTGCCCCAGATTGCCCGGTCATCCCCCCACCCTTTACTTTGACACTGATGTTGAAGCGATTCTCCATCGCCGTCACCTCAAGCGGCTCCTTGAGACGGAGAACGTCCCCCCCCCGGACGAAATACTCTTCGAGCGGTCGCTCGTTGACGATGATAGTACCATCGCCGGCGGGAAAGAGCCGCACCAGCGCCGTAGCTCTCTTGCGTCGTCCAACCGCTTCGTAGTACTCCATTACCATTTCCCTCCTGTCAACTCAACTCCAGCGGCTCAGGTTGCTGTGCCGCGTGGGGGTGATCCGGGCCTGCGTAGACCTTCAACTTCTTGAACATCCGTCGCCCCAGCCGGTTTTTCGGCAGCATGCCTCGCACCGCGTGCTCGATCACCCGCGTGGGGTGCTTCTGGAGTAGATTGCGCAGTGTGATCTCCTTGAGCCCACCAGGATAGCCAGAGTGACGATAGTAGATTTTCTGATCCAGCTTGCGTCCGGTAACGTGGATCTTCTCGGCGTTGACGACAATCACATGGTCACCGGCATCAACCGAGGGTGAGTAGATGGGCTTGTGCTTGCCACGCAGAACGTGTGCCACCCTAGTAGCCAGGCGGCCCAGCGTCTGCCCCGTGGCGTCCACCACGTACCACTCACGCTCGATCTCGCTAGGCTTCGTAACATAGGTCTTCATAGTATAACCTCTTCGTACCCACGCCAACGACTTATGGACACCAAAACCCCCTCAGTACTTCACCTGCACCAGACAAAGGCCATGCGGGGGGGCCGTCGGCCCGGCCTGGCTGCGCTCGCACGACGCCAGCACCGCTGTGAACTCCTCCACACTCATCCCGCCCCGCCCCACCCCAAGCAACGTGCCGACGATACTGCGCACCATGTGGTAGAGAAAAGCGTTCGCCTCAATGTCAAAGGTCAACCAGGGGAGCTCCCCACCCCACTCCGCCTTCAGCACCTGCCGCACCGTGACCTGACCCTGTGGTGGCTGCCCAAAGGTGGCAAAGTCATGCTCGCCCACCAGGGACTGGGCCGCCCGCTGCATCGCCTTCACATCCAGCGAGACAGCCACGTGCAGACTGTACCGCTGGGCCATAGGCCAACGCACCGGCGCGTTGTAAAGCGTGTAACGGTAGTGTCGGCTGCGGGCATCATAACGCGGGTGAAAGTCTGGCGCGGCTTCCTCAACCTCTTGAACAGCGACGTCAGTGGGTAGGATTGCGTTCAACGCCCGGTGCAGGTCATCCAGTCCGTGCCGCCAGGTCGTATCAAAGGCGATGACCTGCCCTGCCGCGTGCACTCCGGCATCAGTGCGGCCCGCTGCCAAGACGGCGCTCCTCTCCTGGGACACCTGCGCCAGCGCCGCTTCCAGTACCGCTTGAACGGTCGGGGTGTTAGCCTGACGTTGGAACCCGCTGTAGTCCGTCCCATCGTAGGCGACGACCGCCCGCACCCGCATCGTAGTGCCTGCCTACCTTCTGCTCCTACTCCTCAACCAACTCCAACAGGACCATCGGTGCAGCGTCGCCCTTACGCGGCTCCAACTTGTAGGTGCGGGTGTAGCCACCGGGCCTGTCCATGTAACGCGGCGCGATGTCCTCAAACAGCTTTCCCAAGATGTCCACCACTGTGCCATCAGGCTCCGTCACCCACCGGTTCAGACGACCAGATGCCAGCCGGCGGGCGTGGACGCCCCGAGCCGGATCTCCTAGCTCCGCTACCAACCCTCGTTTCGCCAGTGTGATCAATTTCTCCGCCTGTCCACGGACCGCATCGGCCTTCGCCTTGGTCGTCTCAATACGCTCATGATAGAACAACGCTGTCACCAGGTTACGGCGTAAAGCCTTGCGATGACCGCTGGAGCGGTTCAGTTTCTTCCCTGCAACACGATGGCGCATCTACGTACCTCCACTCCCCCCCGCACCCTTCTCCAGAAAGCCTCGCTTCTGGAGTCGCGCCTTCAATTCATTCAGCGATTTTTGTCCAAAGTTACGAATAGTCAGCAAGGTATCATCTCCCAATGCCAACATCTCCAGCACCTCACCCACACTGGTGATGCCTGTGCGCCTGAGAGAGTTGAACACACGCACGCTCAGGTCAAGTTGCTCGATAGGGATCTCATAGACCTCACCGGGAAGGCCAGTCCCCTCTTCAACCTGTTCAACTTCCTCCCTCAGGGTGAGACCAGCGATCAGCCGCAGATGAGTCACCAGGATACGTGCCGCTTCTTTAAGCGCATCCAACGGCGCAATCCGCCCGTCGCTCCAGATCTCCAGCGTCAGACGGTCGTAGTTGGTCATCTGACCTACCCGCGCCCGATCCACGTCGAAAGCGACGCGGCGGATAGGGCTGAATACGGCACCCACGGGGAGTTCGCCGATAGGCAGCCGACCACGCCCGTCGACTGGCAGGTAACCCCGCCCCTGTTCAACCGTGAACTCGATATCGAGGTACACATCATCGGAATCCACAGTAAAGATATACAAGTCTGGGTTCAGAATCTCGATCTCCGGCGGGGCCTGAATGTCGCCAGCCGTCACTGTGCCCTCACCCTGCACCTGAAGCGACATACGCATCGGCTCCTGGCTCTCCATATTCAGGCGCAGTTGTTTGACCTGCAGTACAAACTGCATCACATCCTCCCGCACGCCTGGGATGGTGGCGAACTCGTGCACATTATCGGAAATGCGGATTGAGGTCACCGCTGCGCCAGGCAGCGAGGAGAGCAACACCCGTCGGAGGGCATTGCCCAACGTGATGCCGAAGCCACTCTCCAGCGGGCCGATCACGAACCGGCCATAAGTCTGGGAAACCGCATCCGTCTCAATTTTCGGCAGCACTTGCACTGACAACCATCGCCTCCTGTGTTCAGCCAGCCTCGGGCCTGTGAGCACACACCACGTTAATGAACCAGAGTAAAAACCACGCGAGGGAAACCTTCCAAACTTACCAGGCCATCGTCCCCAGAACAAGCTCAGAACGAGACATACCGTTACCCTTCTAGCGCGAATAATACTCCACAATCAACTGCTCGTTCAACGTCGTATCAATGTCCTCTCGCACGGGTGACTGCAGCACCCGAGCCGTCATCGTCTTTGAATCCAGACTCAACCAGTTCGGCACTGCCCCTTCATCCAGTTGCTTGGCACGTTCTTTGAAGTATGTACGCTTCAGACTCCCCTCCCGCACCATGATCGTATCCTGCGGACAGACGATGTAGGATGGAATGTTCGTGCGGCGACCGTTGACGACAAAGTGGCCATGTTGCACCAACTGGCGAGCCTGCGCCCGTGAGTCAGCGAACCCCAGTCGGTAGATGACGCTATCGAGCCGGCTCTCCAGAACAATGAGCAGATTCTCACCGGTAAGGCCTGGCCGACGTTCCGCCTCGCGGAAGAAGCGCCGGAACTGACGCTCCAGCACCCCGTAGATGCGTCGCGCCTTCTGCTTCTCGCGCAACTGACGCGAATAGTCAGATGAACGACGGCGGCGGAACTGGGCCATCCGGCCATGCTCACCAGGCGGATAGCCGCGGTCTCGCTCAAACGGACACTTGGGTGAGAGACAACGCTGCCCCTTCAAGAACAGTTTTTCCCCTTCACGGCGGCACAGTTTACAAACCGGGCCTGTATATCTGGCCATACTCCACTCCTAATCCTTTCGTCGTAACTCCCAAACTATACCCGGCGCTTCTTGGGCGGACGACAGCCGTTATGTGGGATCGGGGTCACGTCGGTGATAGAGC
>CAYPOY010000345.1:0-5429 GCA_964412395.1 uncultured Anaerolineales bacterium
ATTGGGCGGTTTTGCGCAAGTCGCAAGCCGCCCTCATTATTTGTCTAAACTCGAGTTCTGACATGGATGATGTTTGGATAACCTTTCGTGCTTCCCATCTTTGGTGGTGTCGGGTCGCGGAATCCGGGATAGAGCAGGACGACATTTCGAAATACCGCCGGGCAGGTAAATGGCGCAATTGTGATATTGATGGGAATCCTCTGATTATTAGTCAAATTTCTGGCAGATTATCAAAGATTCAAGGATTTCGTGGCACGATATGCGATGTTGGTGCAGTTGATGATTTAAGGCGGTTGTTGAACAACCAGCCAAGTGAAACCTGCCAGACAATTTCGGAAGCCAAGAAAGCCTTGGAAAAGAAGGTGGGAGAAGGATTGAGGCTTTTACACTGGAAGGACTTTGAAACTTTGGTGGATTTGATCTTTCGCAATGCGGGCTGGCGTCGCATCAGCCTTGTTGGGGAAACTATGAAGTATGTAGACATGGAACTTGAAGAGCCAATCACTGGTGATTTATATCAAGTCCAGGTAAAATCAGATGTGACACGGGCAGATTTTCAAAAATACGCAAAGCAATTTTCACAAGGCAGTTTCAGAAAACTTTATTTTGTGGTTCATAGCTCCCAAGAAAAGTGGACTGATCTCCCCAAATATGATCACGTGGAACTAGTATTGCAAGAAAGTCTGGCGAAGATGGTCGTTGAGTTGGGTTTGATAAACTGACTGTTGAAGAAAATCAAATAGGTAGGGCCATTGCCGCTTTAATATGGCTGGGCCGGCGCAGTGTGAAAGCATTGTGCAAGTCTTGTAGGAGGAATGCATTATGACCGAGTTGATGACCGAACAAGTGATCCGAGAAATAGTTAAAGAAACTGTGTTCCAGATTCTTCGGCAAAAGACCATTTACTTGGAAGACCTCAAGCACCTCGAACTGGAATTGGCCCGCCCAATTCCTGTCTTCCTGGAGTACGATGGGGAAACGGTCATCGCCAACTATTACGACACAGAATCTTATGGCTATGGAGGGTCGGAATATGAGGCGTTAGATGAGCTACGCATCGAATTAGCCCAGACTTATCTGGACCTGGCTAAAGATGCCGACTGTCTGGGGCCACTGCCACAACAATGGTGGAATCACCTGCAAAGTGTCATACGACGGAGGGCGTGATGCAACTCAAGAAACGAGATGTGCTGCACATTTTCGATAAACTGGAACTGCAAGTCCGTTCAACGCATCACGTGATTGGCTGGTTCGTGCATGGCGGGCGAAAGATTCTCAAAACCCGCGTTTCGTTTGGCAGGGGAGATATTCCTAAAAGCGTCGTCCATAAACTGCGTGGTCAAAGTTGAGCATGTCGGATTTCCTGGCGCTCAAAGACTGTCCATTGGATCGGGAGGGATACATCGCCATCCTGAAAGCGAAAGGTCTGATTGTGGGAAAAGACGACAATGCGATCAGCCGCTAAACAGGTGGGCGATGTGTGTACTTGCAAACTTGCCCAACCCGCATTACATCAGGAGACAGCGTGGAAGCGAACAGCCTTGCCATCACAGCCCGTGGCCTAACCAAGCACTTTGGCGACTTTACCGCTGTATCCGGCATTGATTTCGACGTCCGGCGCGGCGAGATATTCGGCTTCCTGGGCCCCAACGGTGCCGGCAAGACCACCACCATCCGCATGATGCTCGGGCTGCTGAAACCAACTGCCGGAACGGTGGAGGTGCTGGGCGTGTCGGTGACCGAACACCCGGAGGAGATCCGGCCTCGCATCGGCTACATGTCGCAGCATTTCAGCCTGTACAATGACCTGACGGTGCTCCAAAACCTGCGCTTCTACGGCCGGGCGTATGGCCTGGAAAACGATCTTTTGAAGGAGCGCATTCATGACGCGATCCGTATGGCCGGGCTGGAGGGCCACGAGCGGGCGCACACCAAAGACCTCTCAGGAGGCTGGCGGCAGCGTTTAGCGCTCAGCGCGGCCATTCTCCACCGACCGGAGTTGATCTTTCTCGACGAGCCCACCGCAGGAGTGGACCCGGTCTCCCGGCGGGCCTTCTGGAACCTGCTCTACAAACTGATTGCCGAGGGGATTACGGTGTTCGTTACCACCCACTACATGGACGAGGCCGAACACTGCCACCGGCTGGCCTTCATCCAGCGAGGAAGATTGATCGCTTCCGGCTCGCCGGAGGAGATCAAACGAGACGTGATGCGCGGCCAGGTGCTAGAAATCGCCCCCACGGACACGCCCAAAGCGGTCAAGGTCCTGCGGGCCGCCCGCGAGTCCGGCCGGTTGCCGCTCGAAGAAGTAGCGATGTACGGCGCGTTGGTACACGTCGTCGCCCAGAATATGAAACAACACCAGGAGGCCATCGCCGCTGAACTGCGCCGGGCCGACGTCGAGCCTGGCAATATGGCGATCATCGAGCCTTCTCTGGAGGACGTGTTTATCGCCTGTATGCGTTGAGTAGGCCACACACGTTAACAACCGAATATGGGATCCCCCCACGCTGGAACTGTTCGGCACTTGACGGGTAAGTCAGACTGTGGTAGAATGAATGGACGTTCAGTCAGGTGAACCGTAGTTCATAATCCAGGAGGCTCCAAATGGTATGGCGAGAAGAGTGCCGCGAGCGGCGTAGAGACATCATTCTGGAGGCAGCCGCGACTGTCTTCGCTGAGAGAGGCTACCAGCGGGCCACGATGAAGGAGGTCGCGGCCCACGCCGGGATCGCTCCGGGCACCATCTACCTCTACTTCAAGAACAAGCGCGACCTCCTGCTGGCCATCACCGACCGCTTGATTGCCCAGCCAGTGGACCACACTCTGGCGCAACTGGCCGACCTGGACGCCGAGGCGTACATCGCCGCCATCCTGCAGGATCGCCTTCAGTTTGCCCGTCGGAATCAGGCGTTCCTGCAAGCCCTGGTCACTGAGATCTGGACCGACGAGGAACTGCGGGAGCGGTTCTTCACCCACGTCATCGGTCCCATCCTCGCCACCGCTGCCCGCTACCTACAGGACCGAGTGGCGGAGGGGAAGTTGCGTCCCTCCCGGATCGAGATCGTCGTCCCGGCCGTCGCTGGAGCCATCATCATTCTCTCTGTCCTGCGCGCCCTGGTTCCTGGTCATATCCTGGCCGGCGTCTCCGACGACGAACTGGTGGAGGAACTGGCGCGGCTGTACCTTTACGGGCTCAAGCCCAGCCCGGAGGAGGAAGCGGAATGATCGGACGCACGCTTACCATCGCCCGCAAGGAGTTGCTCCACATCGTGCGGGACCGGCGCACACTGGCGGTGATGTTCCTCATTCCGGTAGTGCAACTATTCCTGATGGGCTACGCCGCCACGACCGACATCGAGCATCTGCGCACGGCAGTGCTGGACGCCGACCGCACCTCCCAGAGCCGGGAACTGATCGAAGCCTACCGTGCCTCCAACTACTTCGACATTGTGTCCTATGTCGCCAATGAGGAGGATCTGGGCGGGATGTTGGACCGGGGGATGGTCCGGGCGGGGCTGGTCATCCCGGCCGGCTACGGGACAGACGTGGTGGCTGGCCGCCGTGCCGACGTCGCCTTCGTCATTGACGGCTCCGACCCCAACGTGGCCAACACGGTCTTCGCCGCCTCTCAGCAGGTGGGGCAGGCGCAAAGCGTGCGCCTCATCGAGCAGCGGCTGGGCATCTCGCCGGAGCAGATGACCGCCTTGGAGGTCTACCCCCGGGTCTGGTACAACCCGGAAATGAAGAGCGTTAACTTCATGGTGCCTGGGCTGATGGCGATGATTCTCTTCCTGCTCACGACCATGCTCACCTCCCTCGCCATCGTGCGGGAGCGGGAACGGGGGACGATCGAACAACTGATGGTCACCCCCATTCGTCCCATCGAACTGGTGGTGGGCAAAGTGGTTCCTTACGTGCTCGTCGCCTTCTTCGACGTGCTGGAGGTGCTGGCCATCGGCGTTTTCTGGTTCGGGGTGCCCATCCACGGCAGTCTGGCGCTGTTGCTGGCCCTGGCAGCGCTCTTTCTGATGACTTCGCTGGGCATCGGTATTTTCGTCTCCAGCGTGGCGAACACGCAGCAAGAGGCAATGTTGATGGTGTGGCTGATGCTGCTGCCCTCCATCTTCCTGGCCGGCTTCTTCTTCCCCATCGAGGCCATGCCTGGCTTTCTGCAGGCGATCAGTTACCTGATCCCGCTGCGCTACATGCTCGTCATCATCCGGGGTATCATCCTCAAGGGAGTGGGGCTGGAGGTGTTGGCGGGGCAGGTGGTGGCGCTGTTGGTCTTTGGGGTAGTCATCATGGTCTTTGCTGCGACCCGCTTCCGCAAGCGGTTGGAATAGGAGCAATGAACAATGAACAATGCGTCATAGAAACACATAATCTGGCAAAGCAGTTCAAGAATGTTACCGCTGTGGACGGGCTCAACTTGAGCGTCCGGCGCGGGGAGATTTTCGGCCTGCTGGGGCCGGATGGGGCCGGCAAGACGACGACGATCCGCATGTTGTGTGCGATTATGGACCCCAGCGAGGGCAGCGCCCGCGTGGCTGGCTTCGATACGGTGAAGGAGCCGGAGGAGATCAAGAAGCGCATCGGGTACATGGCGCAGCAGTTTTCCCTCTACGGCGATCTGACGGTGCTGGAGAACCTGGTCTTCTTCGCCGACATCTTCGAGGTGGGGCGGCAGGAGCGGGAGGAGCGTATCGCCCGTTTGTTGAAGTTCGCCCGCTTGACCGAGTTCCAAAAGCGCCGGGCAGCCCACCTTTCCGGCGGCATGCAGAAAAAACTGGCGCTGGCCTGCACGCTTATTCATCGCCCCGAGATCATCTTCCTGGACGAACCAACCACCGGCGTGGACCCGGTCTCGCGGCGCGAGTTCTGGGACATCCTGACCGAACTCCACCTGGAGGGAGTGACCCTCTTCGTCAGCACGCCTTATATGGACGAGGCGGAGCGCTGCTCGCGGGTGGGGCTGATGTTCGAGGGGAGTATCATCGTTTGCGATACGCCGACGCGCATCAAAGAACTGGTGGAGGGGGAGTTGCTTGAACTGCGGCCCGACCGGTTGCGAGAGGCGAACCGGGTCATCGAGGGCCTCACTGGCGTGTTGGAGGTGCAGACCTACGGCGACTTGCTGCACGTGTTTGTAGACGATGCGGCACGGCGTGCATCGGACATCCAGGAAACACTGACCGGAGCGGGGATCGCCGTCCACGGGCTGCGCCAGACTCGCCCACGTATGGAGGAGGCGTTCATCTCGCTCATACGGAAGCGAATCAGCGAATGAGCGAGTCAGCGAGGGAGCGAGGGAACGAATGAGCGGGTATGCTGTCAAAGTTGTCAATCTGACCAAGCGGTTCGGTGACTTTACCGCCGTGGATGGGGTCACGTTCAACATCCGGCGGGGGGAGATATTCGGCTTCCTG
>CAYPOY010000346.1:0-5400 GCA_964412395.1 uncultured Anaerolineales bacterium
GGTCGGAGACCTTCGGCGAACGAGACGCCTCGGTCGGAGACCTTCGGCGAACGAGGGGGAGACTGTTGAAAAATCCTGAGAAACCTGGTAAAATTGGGCGATCTACCAACGGTTAGAGAATCAGGTTGCACAGGACGGGTGAATGTGTCCACTTTACCTATAGCCTTCATCTCCATCCACGGTGACCCCCTGGCCCCCCTGGGGGGGAGCCACCACGGGGGACAAAATGTCTACGTGAAAGAGCTGTCACGCCACCTGGGCGCGTTAGGGTTCCAGGTGGACGTCTTCTCCCGCCAGGAGTCGCTCCATCAGCCGGCCGTCGAAGAGATTGGCCCAGAAGCCCGGGTGGTCCGGGTCCGGGTGGGTCCGCCTCACTACCTGCCCAAGGAGCAGACGATTCTTTTCCTGCCGGAGTTGGCGCAGTGGATCGCCCGTTTCCAGGAGGAAAACCGGGCCAAGTATCGGCTCATCCACGGCCATTACTACTTCAGCGGAGCGGTCGCCCTGACCCTGTGCAAGCCGTGGCAGGTTCCCTTTGTTGAGACTTTTCACTCTCTGGGCATGGTCAAGCGGCAGGCTCTGGGCCAGCAGGACCACAGCCCTACCCGACGGTTGGAGATCGAGCGACAAATCGTCCAGGAAGCGGACCGGATTGTCGCCACAGCGCCTCAAGAGAAGAGCGATCTGATCGCGACTTACGGAGCGGACGGCTCCCGAATCCAGGTGATCCCCTGCGGGGTTGATCTGGAGCTCTTCCGACCGCTGCCCCGTCAGGAAGCCCGACTTTACACGAGTATCCCTGCCGATCGGTTTCTACTCACCTTCGTAGGCCGGCTGGAGAAGCGAAAGGGGATTGATACTCTGCTGGAAGCGATGGGGGTGCTGCTGGCCGAACAACCAGGCCTCCCGCTGCATGCGATCATCGTGGGCGGGCAGTCCAAAGGCCAGGGGGAACAGTCTGAGATGCCGGAGCAGGAGAGGCAGGAACACCGTCGGTTCCAGGAGATCATGGCCCGCTATGGCATCGCGGATCGGGTGACCTTTACCGATGGTCTATCCCAGGACCTGCTCTACTACTACTATAGTGCTGGCGACGTGACCATCATCCCATCCTACTACGAGCCCTTTGGGATGACAGCTCTGGAGGCGTTGGCATGTGGCAGTGGCGTCATCGCCTCCCGGGTGGGTGGATTGAAGACGACTGTGCTGGAAGGACAAGTTGGGCTCCAGTTTGAGCCTCGGAACGCGCGGGAGCTGGCGGAGAAGATCGCTTACCTGATAGAGCACCCCGAGGTCAACTCGCGTTTCCAGCGAAACGCGCGCCCCTACGTGGAGCGTCACTATGGTTGGCACTCGATAGCGGAGCGGGTCGCTGCGGTCTACCGGGAGGTGCTGGCTGAACACTGAAAAGCAACAGGGCAAGAGGCAATGTCATTAAGTTAAGGGCGCCACCGCAACTACCCCCTGGCATTCCTGGTTCCGGGAACAAGTCAAGGAAGCATTGAGACAGTTACCGGGCGAAGATGTGCCTGGTGCTATTGATCGGGCAATTCAAGCTGTCCGTGAGCGAGCAGCTGAGATCCAGGGCATTGACTTCCAACCGATTGCCGACAAGCTCAATCAGGCCAAGCAACTCAACCAGATCAAGAAAGACGAGGCTCAGTTACGTCAACGACTGCATACAGTGCTAGAAGAAGTCAAGGAAGCATCAAGAGGAGGTAGCAGAACATCTCTTGCACCTTACCACTTTCCAGTCTCCTGACCTCACTCAATGATCACCGACACGCCGATATCGGCCCAGTTGTAGAGGGTCTCGGCCTCCTGGATGCCCAGTATAATGCAACCATAGGAAGCTGGCGAACCCAGCGCCCCCTCCCACAACCGCCGCCCGCTGGAGAGAATGGGCAGACCGTGAATGCCGTTGTAGGTGTCTCCGCCGGCACGGTAGACGGCTATGAAGTGAGGCATCCACAGGTCCCACTGGCTGGCGTAGGCGTTTTCGTTCTTGTTGAGGACCTGAAATTCGCCAGTGTACGTGGGCGAACTCGCTATGCCCGTCGAGACAGGCCAGTCGTAGAGTACTTGGCCGTTCTCGTAGACGCGCAGTCTCTGCTCAGCGATGCTGATGACGATCTGCTTACCAGGCACGGGGGGGTAGGGCTTCAGAACGTCCTCAGAGGGAATCGTCAACTCCTGGCCGACGTACAGCCAGTCGAGGTCAATGCCGGGATTGGCCTCGGCGATGAGCCCGGGGGGCATTCCAAACCGGGCGGCGATGGTAGTGAGATCATCGCCTGACTGGACAACGCAGGTGCGCGTGGGATGCGTCAGGCGGAAATCCACCGCCCCGCCCCCTGCTTCAAAGACGTTCAGCACCCGTCCGGTGGCCCCTTCCAACCTAAGGCCCCGACCTTCTCCCAACTCCGCGGCCAGACTCTCCAGCGTTGCTTGCACGGCTTCTTCAGCGACCTGTATGCTCGGGCCGTTGCCGTCCTCCGTCTGCTCCACGCGCAGCCAGGTGACCAGCACATCCCGCCCCAGCGTCCAGGTAAAAGTCTCGTCGGTCAGCCAATCGTAGGTAGAAATATGCACCAGGGCGTTCAACATCTCCTCAGCCTGGGCCTGGGCCGGCTTGGTGTCGGCGATGTGGGGCGGGACGATCTGGAAGGTCAGAGCAAACTGGTTGTCGGGACCCAGATGGGTGACGGTAGTGATAATCTTGTCCAGGGTGGCGTCAATGTCCAGCGCCTGACCGGGCTGGCCGGGCACGGCGATGAGTTGATCCCCCTCCAGGTGGAGTGTCGCGTCGGTGGGAGGCACGGATACCTCGGGGGCCAGTTGCTCCAACACGCCACGCGCCTTACCGGGATCAATGACAAAAACAGGGGCGGCTTCGTAGCGCCCCTCTCGCATGTTCAGGATGCTCAGCAAGTTCTCCAGGCCCCGGTCCGCGCGACCCACGGCGAAGGCTGCCTGGACCGTGGTTTCCACGTCGAGGCGCAACCCTGCCTCCGCCCAGGGAACCGCCCAGGCACGCTCGCCGTCGCTCAAGGTGAGCAGGCCAGCATCGTAGTGGCTGAAGGCCTCTGTGAGATGTTCCGACGCTTCACCGGGGGTGAGCCCGCCCAGGTCTACATTCAGAACGTAGACGTTGGGGTATATGCGGGTTTTATAGGGCCTTGGCACCACCTTGTACACCGTCCAGGCGGCGAAGAGGCCAATCGCTCCCAGCGTCAACAGCAGACCGGCGACGAAGTATGTGGACAGGCACCCGCGACCCCGGCGGGTGGGCCTCGCTTCGTTCTGCTCGTCATTCATTCTGGGCTGAACCCGGCACGCGTCTCGCCCGCCGGCCTCGCTTCTGCACCCAGGCTTCGATGATTTCGAGAATACGCTCCCGATCCTCGTCAGAGAGCCGGGTCCACATTTCGTTGAGACGCCGCCAGGCGGCGGTCTCGGGCGGGTCAGGTGGCAGGATGCCGGCGCGTTGCACGACCTCAATCGCGGAAACGCCAAGGGTGTCGGCAATGGCGACACAAAGATCCGTACTCGGACGCCCCTTACGGTTCAGTGCGCTGGCGATGGCAGTATGTGACACCCCGGCCCTGCGGGCCATCTCTCTGATCGACCAGCCGCGCTCTTCCAACTCGTTGTCCAGCCAGCTTGCCAGATCGTTTTCCATGTTTCATAGTATACCACGGTTTCTCGGAATTGTCACGTTACAATTCGGCGTTGGATCTTGACAGGAGCGTTTGTTCTGAAGTGTCGGCTGACAAAGGCGTCAGCTCCGGCGGCCAGGGCTGCTCGACGTGCCTCCGGCCGTCCGCTGAGGGCGATCACGAATAGACCGGGGCAAATCCTACGCAAGGCAGACAGTGAACCAACCGCCGCCAGGCCCGGCAACTCCCAGGCGAGCAGCAGCAGGTCGGGGCGGGTCGCCTCCGTCTGGACCAACAGGCCCTCGACAGCGATGGCCTCGCCCACTACCTTCAACTCTGGCTGTCGTTCCAGCAACACGCGCAGCGCAAATCGTACCCTTGGTTGGTCATCGGCGAGTAAGACGCGCATCCACATCACCCCATTTTACTCCATTTTGACCTGGTTGACTGACAAAACTCTGGGTTGACCCTGGGAGCAAGAAATGGGACGCAGATTAACGCTGATGAACGCTGATTTTCTGGTTTTATCGGCAGATAATCTGCGAAAATCTGCGTGAATCTGCGTCCTAAAAGATTTGTCAGTCAATCAGGGGTGGGGGGTTTAATGTGCTTCTTTAGAAAGCGCATAGATCCACGTGTATGGCGGCTGACCGTAGGCCGGGTTGTAGTAGAAGCCCTTGATCCACGGCTGAAAGTGGTAGCGGCCGAGTACCTGGTACATCCAGGTGTTGACGCCTTCTTCCTGGGCCTTGAGCTGCAGTTCCTCGTAGACGGGGCGACGTTCCTCAACGGTGGTCAGGACAGCGCCTTCCACGATCAGCGCGTCGAACTCGGCCGCCATCTCCTCCGGCATACGGACGATGCGGCCATAAGCGCCCTGGGAGTGCAGGAAGGGATGCGCCCAGTTGTGTGGGTCGTGATAGTCTTCCAACCAGCCACCGACGTAGACAGGTAGCTTGCCGGCGGTCCGGCTGGCGAGCAGCACCGGCCAGGGCATACCGACGACGGAGACGTTGAACCTGGGGTTGACTGCCTCGATGCTGGCCTTGAGGATCTCTGAGGACAGACGGCGGGTGTCGTTGCCAGTGTTGTAGGCTATTTGCATGTAAGAGCCCTTGTCCCACACCTCGCCGTCCCAGGCCAGTTTGAACTCCTCCGGTAAGCGTTCAGGCCTCATCCAGCACGATGAATGAATTCATCGTCTGCTAGCCAAAGTGCGTTGAAACGCACTCAAAAACGGGCCGAAATAACCCGTTTCAACGGGTTTCCTGGTATCAGCCGTGTGTTTCAACACACGGCCAGGGGGCGGGTGAACGCTTACCTCTTCCTCACACTTGGCCGGGTCGTAGGAGTAAAGCGGCCTCTCACCCTCGCGGTAGCCCATCATTCCGGCCGGAATCGGACCCTGGGCCTGGGTACCATCGCCGGCCTGTGCGTCTTTGATCATGGCCTAAAAGTCAAAGCTGTCATCGCTAATGCGCAACTCTACCTCCCCCCCTTTCATCCCCCCCGCGCGCGGGGGGGACAGAGGGGGGGGTGCAGCA
This sequence comes from uncultured Anaerolineales bacterium, assembly GCA_964412395.1. Lineage (GTDB taxonomy): Bacteria > Chloroflexota > Anaerolineae > B4-G1 > B4-G1 > CAYPOY01. Next base: position 5,204 of record CAYPOY010000346.1, read on the forward strand.
CAGGCCAACCGTCACCTGAAAGAGGGTCTGGGTGACGGCATCATGCAGGTCCCGTGCCAGGCGGCTGCGCTCCTCCACGACTGCCGACTCCTGTGCTTGTTCGTAAAGCCGTGCGTTCTCGACAGCTACACCGATCTGGTGCCCGATGGCTGCCAGCCCGGCGCCTATGGCTATGCCACACACCACACCTGGAATGG
>CAYPOY010000347.1:0-5374 GCA_964412395.1 uncultured Anaerolineales bacterium
TTCCGCCTGGCTGTGCTCGTTGTACACGGCTAGCCCATGAATTCAAGGAGACCCATACTTTTGGACGTGGAAGAACCTGACTCGCGACCGGATGGCACGCCACCTGGCGGCCGGTGACGTCTGGGGACTGGACACCCACGGTGAACTGGCCGGTCTGGCGATGATCTGCCGGACGGAGGGGGAAAACGCGATTGACATCGGTTACGTGGACGGCACAGAGGAAGCGCTGACCTCTATCCTGCAAGGGTTACGAGGGCTGGCCGCGCAACGGGGCCAAACCGATGTGCGCGTCAAATCAGTGGATGAGCCCGCGTTGACAGCAGCGGTCGAGGCGGCTGGCTACGAGCGCTACCGAGACCACGATCTCTGGATATTCGAGTTGCGGTTGGAGGAAAAGGGGAAAGCATGACCACTCGCGCCACAGTCGCTGTGCTACGCACACAGCCAGAGAAAGTATTGCCAGACTATCAACGATTGTTTGAACTGGCCGGAGGCACTCGCCCCAATACAACCACGATTCTCAAAGACAACATCTCGTGGCATTTCCCCATGCCCAGCGCCAATACCACCCCCTGGCAATTGGAAGGCACAATATTAATCCTGCGCCGGGCCGGGTTCACCGACCTGGTCTGCGTAGAGAACCAGACAGAGGACTGGCGGGCCAACACCCCCTGGGGACAGTTGTTCCAGCGATATCAGCGGGAAGGATATCTGGCAAACGGCGAAGGGCTCGGTCGGAGACCTCGCCCAAGATGGGAGGATTGACCGAGGTGCTGAACTGAGGTGAAGAAGTGCAAACAGACGTTGCCGTCGTAGGCGCTGGCCCGGCCGGGTCGGCAATTGAAGTCCATTCCAGTCTTTACCGGACAGACTCCAGAAAACACGGGCTTTCAGCTACCAACGCGATTCGCTGTCATTCGAACAGCGAGATTACGAGACTAATAAACGAGGCTATCGGAATAAGTCCAGATGCAAACAATTGACCTAGATTTCGCAGATCAAAGAGCCACTCTCGAACGGTCTTGGGTGTGTCGTGATACACCTCAAGAAGGTATGAATTGAGATTAACTAACTCGCCCAACTCCTTTAAACCAGCTTCGCCCTCCAAAAAGCCATTTGGGAATGCTTCAATCCTTACCTGTATTCTTTCAAAGGTATCGCTGATCTCATCCAGCCTGCGATACTTGGCCTTAATAATCAGTCGGTGGAATACATATTGTGCCATACTCGCTAGAACCAAAAGAACCGCATACACACTACCCAATCCAATAGAACCAGCCCACAGCCCTACCCTAAACTGCTTATACTGTAGTACTATGTGAGTCAAAGAAGGAAGCGCAATACTCATAACTGTAAACAGATAGATCGTTGCCTTGAATACCACACCAGGTAACTCGTACAGCTGTGAACTTGCCCGTAGAGCCCGCAACCGCAACTCAAAGTTCTCGAGTTTCCTGAACAGGTTTGTTGCTATCAGTAGAAACCAAAAGCCTAGAGAACACAGCAAATACAAACAAAATGCCGAAAACTCAACAAAGGCGTAGTAAACAAACACTGGCGAGGATCCAGAAACAGGAAAAAATCTGTCAGGAATACTGACGCTTACACCCCAAGCAGCAAGTGAAGACATGATTGTAAACGGAATCGCCAGTGAGAGACTGTACCAGCTACCCATCACTTTTCTCGCATCTCTGACTATCCTAGTATATACAACAGGGTCAATGTCAAAATAGACTCTTGACTGAGCAAACGCTCTGTCAAATGCCAAAGAGCTTGACCTACCAAAAAACAGACCCGCAAAGATAACAACGCTGAATGAAATCTGTTGTAGATGCATAAATGAAACTATCGCTTCGACAAACACCCCTGTAGCAAGAGCCAAGCCAAGATAGATCAAATAGGAAAGAAGTGCAACAGATGCGTAGGTCGCTATAGGAGGAAGCGGAACTTTGTCCAGTAGGTTAAGAAAGGGAAAAAGATAAGGTGGGCGTTGGCTATCCTCAGTTGAACTATGGTTTGCAAGGCTGACACTGTCATCGCTGACCATCATTGAACACCTCTCTATTGAATTTGATTACGATCCGAAGTTTGGGAAATCTTTGTAATTTTATCGAGAAACCTTGTATTGTCAAGTGGGAAATCAATCGCTTGATCAGGAGGGAACCAGATGAAGTTTGACATTGCCGTTGTAGGAGCAGGGCCTGCCGGGTCAATGGCAGCCCACTGGCTAGCCGTCAACGATGTCCAGGTCGCGCTGCTGGACCAGGCCACCTTTCCACGCGACAAACCCTGCGGTGATGCTATCACCAGCCGTGGACTGGCGGTGTTGGAGCGGCTTGAGCTGGGCGACTGGGCTGCGCAATTCCGCCAACCCAGTGCTCTGCGGCTCAGATCCCCCGATGGACAAGTGCTTGACGGACGGCCCGACGTCGGCGATGACTACTGCTACGGGCGGTTCATTCCCAGACAACTGCTGGACGAGCGGTTGGCTCAGGCGGCAGCCGAGGCCGGGGCTCAGTTGATGGAAGAGACGCGGGTTATAGCCATTGAGCGGACTACTAACGGCATGTGTGTGCTCGCTGACGGACAAGAAGTGACAGCGCAACTGGTCATTCTGGCCGATGGCAGCCGAGCAACTATCACACGTCGGCTCGGCCTGGTGAGCGGCCCGCCGGAGTTGGTAGCGATACAACAGTACTTCGTTGGTGACGTGGGGCCAGAGGAGCGAATGGAGATCCATTTCGAGCGGCCTATCGTACCGTACTATACCTGGCTGTTCCCGCTGGGGGACGGGGAGGTCAACGTCGGCACAGCCACTTACACCCGGCGGGCGCGGCGGGGCAGCGTCAATTTGCGCAAGGTGCTGGCCCGCTTCGTAGCCGACCTCCCGGCCACTGAGGGACGGCTAGCGCGGGCTGAGCCGGTTGGTCCGGTGCGGGGGCACCCGCTGCGCACGCGGCTGGACGGTACGCGCACCCACGCCGAGCGGGTGCTGGTGGCTGGCGACGCTGCCGGGCTGGTAAATCCCCTTACGGGGGAGGGCATCGCGTCGGCGCTGGAGAGCGGCGAACTGGCAGCCGCCTACGCGCTGACCGCGCTGGAGACGGGCGATTTTTCGGCGCGAGCACTGGCCTCCTACAGCCAGGCGCTGGAGGCCCGCTATGGGGCCGACCAGCGGGCGGCCCGTTTCCTGCGGCTGGCGCTGTACACCCCGCGCTTGCTCAACCGCGTCTTCCGCCGGCTGCGGGGGGATAGGGAACTGGCGCTGCTCATCGGCTACATCATCATCGGCCAAAAGTCGCCCCGCCTGGCACTGCGCCCAACAACACTGCTGCGGCTGCTGGCTTGATTACATTTCAGGAGGAAAGAAACCAGGTTTTCAGGAAAAAACCTGGTTTCAACCAAATCATATCAGGAGGATCATCCGCCATGCGCGAAATTTCTGTTGCCACAGTACAGATGAAGCCCGAACTGGGCCAGATGGAAGATAATTTGATCAAGATGAGCGAGTTCATCGCCCGCGTCGCGACCGAACAGCCGGTAGACCTGATCGTCTTCCCGGAACTCATCACGACGGGGTACGAGGTCGGGCCTCGTTTTCCTCAACTGGCCCAGCGTGTCCCAGGCCCCACGGTCAACCTCATCGCCCAGCGGGCGAGCGAGTTTGGCGTGCACGTCGCCTTTGGGATGGTCAGCAAGGAAAAGGTCGAGAGCATTCTTTACAACACTGCCATCCTGGTCGGCCCCGACGGCGACCTCATCGGCCAGTATCATAAGGTGCACCTGCGGGGAGAGGAGCGGCTCGCCTTCCGTCCCGGCTATCGGCTCAATTCCTTCGAGACCGCGTTTGGCACCGTCGGGATGATGATCGGGTGGGACCTGGCCTTCCCGGAGGTAGCGCGTAGCATGGTACTGGAAGGGACAGAGTTGGTGGTGGTATGCGCCAACTGGGAGCAGCCTCACGCCGACGAATGGCGGGTCTATATGCTAGCGCGGGCCTACGAAAACGCGGTCTTTGTGGCTGCCGCCAATCGAGTAGGAGAGGAACCATCGTATACCTTCTTCGGCCAAAGCGGCATCGTCGGCCCCCGGGGGAAGGTCTACGCCAGCGTGGACGAGCCCACCGAGGGGTACGCCGTGGCGCACATTGACCTGGACGAGGTGCGACAGCACCGGGAGGAGACGCAGATTCTGCAGTGCCGTCAGCCGACGGCCTACCGGGCCGTAGTGAGAAAATACTGATGGGCGCGAAATGCAATGGTGAAGGAGGGCCTACTTGCTTCCGATTCCCCAAGGGACACCTGGGAAATCACCGAAGAAGGTGAGGAGTGGCTTGCCTGGTTCTACCGTTTTCTGTGGTTTTAGCACATCAGTGGGGGATGCCACCTGTTTTGGGCCGGTTTTTGTGGCACTCCGCCCTAGAAACGCCTTGTTTTTGCCCTGAAGTGGGGCTTCTTGAGCCAACCACAGAATCCGTTAGAATCAGTGGCTTGCAACCCAACTCAAGCGAAGGTGACCAACCGCAACTGAGGTAACCAATGCCCAACACCCCAAAGAAATCCGGCGGCGACATTTTCATCGTGGACAACGCCGACGACCACTGGAAAGTCCAGCGCTACCTGCGCGACTGGTGCGATATCTCCCACGCCTTCGACATCGCCACTGGCTACTTCGAGATCGGCGCACTGCTGGCCCTCAATGGCCAATGGCAACAGTTGGACAGCCTGCGCATCTTGATGGGCGACGAGGTCTCCAAGCGCACCAGGAAAGCCTTCGAAACGGGACTAGCCCAGATCACCGCCCGGCTCGACGACAGCATCGAAGCCGCCAAAGAGCAAGACGACTTCCTCTCCGGTGTCCCTGCCATCATCGAGCGCCACACCCGCGAGTATACGCCCTTCGAGGTCTACGCCCGGGCGATGGCCGCCTACTTTCGGGAGGCCGAGCTCTCAGTCAGCGAGTGGGAAAAGACCGAGTCCAGAATGTGCCCGGTGCTGGACCACTACCAGCGCGAGGGATATCACAACCTCATGCAGATCGCCAGACGCTACAACGGCGCGTTGCTGTGCGATGGCGTCGGCCTGGGCAAGACCTTCATCGGCCTGATGGTCATCGAGCGCTTGCTCCGCGACCGTAAGCGGGTGGCCCTCCTTGTGCCCAAGGCGGCGCGCGAGGACGTGTGGGAAGAAGGTCCAGGCCCCTGTCGGCGTCAAGAGCAGGCTGCTGGCGTGGATGGAGCTGGTATAGACTCGCCCCATAAGCCCGAATATGACAACGAATTAGGAGGATGAACCAAATGCGATTCGATAAATTCCAAAATTCCTGGTTCTAACGGATTCTGTGGTTTTTGGTCCTGCATAACACTCCAGGTGAC
>CAYPOY010000348.1:0-5366 GCA_964412395.1 uncultured Anaerolineales bacterium
CTTCTGCGACTGTTTCAACATCCCGCTCCTCACGCTGACCGATACGCCCGGTTTCCTGCCTGGGGTGGCGCAGGAACACGGCGGCATCATCCGTCACGGGGCGAAGATGATCTACGCCTACGCCGAGGCCAGCGTACCCAAGATTTCGATCATCACCCGCAAAGCCTACGGCGGGGCCTACATCGTCATGAGTTCCAAACACCTGCGGGGCGATGTCTGCCTGGCCTGGCCGGGAGCGGAGATTGCCGTGATGGGGCCGCAGGGGGCCGTCAACGTCATCTTCCGCCGGGAACTGAAAGCGGCGGAGGACCCGGATGGCCTGCGGGCGGAGTTGGTGCGCGACTACCGGGAGAAATTCGCCAACCCCTACGTCGCGGCGGCACGGGGCTACCTGGACGGGGTGATCACTCCCCGCGAGACCCGTCCCCGCGTCATCCGCGCGCTGGAGATGCTGCGCAACAAGCGGATTCAGCGGCCGCCGCGCAAGCATGGAAATATGCCGGTGTGAATTTCAGAATCAGCACGACGGGGTTCGTAAATTCGGGATTCGTAAGTTCGGGATTCGTAAATTCGGACACTCCTCCGAATCCCGAATCTACGAATTACGAATCACGAATCTGCGAGCACGGGAGACGGGAATGCCTGGTAAGGTTCTGGTTGCCAACCGAGGGGAGATTGCAGTACGGGTGCTGCGCACCTGCCGGGAACTGGGGCTGGAGACGGTGGCCGTCTTCTCCGAGGCCGACCGGGAGGCCCCTCACGTGCGCTACGCGGACGAGGCCTACTGCATCGGCCCGCCGCCAGCACAGGAGAGTTACCTGCGCGGCGAACGCATCATCGAGACTGCGCTGCGGGCCGGAGCATGCGCCGTCCACCCCGGCTACGGCTTCCTGGCCGAGTCGCCTGCCTTCGCCCGTGCCTGTGCCGAGGCCGGGTTGATCTTCGTCGGGCCAAGCCCGGAGGTGATGGAACTCCTGGGCGATAAGACCGCCGCCCGTCGCATGGCCCACGACCTGGACATCCCGGTCATTGAGGGTTCCGCGCGCACCCTGGGCGACGAGGAACTGCTGGACGTCGCCGACCGCATCGGCTATCCGGTGATGCTTAAGGCGGCCGCCGGCGGTGGCGGGATGGGCATCCGCGTGGCAAATTCACAGGCGGAACTAGAGGCTGCCATCCCCGTCGCCCGGCGCGAAGCCCAGGCTGCCTTCGGCGACGACGCGGTCTACCTGGAACGGCTGGTGAAGAACGCCCGCCACATCGAGGTGCAACTACTGGGCGACACCCACGGCCACGCCATCCACCTGGGCGAGCGGGAGTGCTCCATCCAACGCCGGCATCAGAAACTGATCGAGGAGTCCCCCTCGCGGGCGGTGGACGACGATCTGCGGCAGCGTATCTGTCGGGCGGCCGTGCGTATCGGGCAGGCCGTGGGCTACGCTGGTGCGGGCACAGTCGAGTTCCTCCTCGACCCCGAGGGCGACTTCTATTTTCTGGAGGTCAACCCCCGCCTGCAGGTGGAGCACACCGTCACCGAGGCAGTCACAGGGGTAGACATCGTCAAGGAACAGTTGCGCATCGCCACCGGCCGGGAACTGCGCTACGCCCAAGAAGACGTCCGCTCTCGGGGGTGGGCGCTGGAATGTCGCATCCTGGCCGAGGACCCTGCCCAGGGCTTCATCCCCGCCACCGGCCGCGTCACCCGCCTGATCGAACCGGGCGGCCCAGGCATCCGCGTGGACAGTGGTATCTGCGAAGGGCTCACCATCACTCCCTACTACGATTCGCTGTTGGCCAAACTGGTGACCTGGGGGGAGACGCGCGCGGCGGCCATCGTGCGCATGCGGCGGGCGCTGGAGGAGTACCGCGTCATCGGCATCACGACCAACCTGGAACTATATCGCGTCCTGTTGGATAGCCCCCGTTTCCTCGGCGGGCGGTTCCACACTCGCTTCCTGGAGGAGCAGTTCCTACTGCCAGAGACGGGTGGCGAGGATCACCTGGCAGCAGCGTTGACGGCGGCTCTCCTCGACTACCGGCGGCGCGGGGGAGACGGAGCGACAAGTGATCCCCGCGTCAGTCACTGGAAGATGCTGGGCCGCTGGGAACTGATGCAAGGATGGGGCCGATGAAGTACGTCATCACCGTTGAGGGGGAGACTTTTGAGATCGAGGTGGGCCGTGAAGGACAGGTGTGGGTCAATCACCACCCGCTCAACGTGGACTTCCAAGGCGTGGATGGCCTGCCCCAGTATTCGCTGCTGGTGGATCACCGCTCCTACGAGGCGCACGTCGAGCAGGCCGACGAGGAAGGCTACCAGATAGTAGTGGCCGGGCAGCCTTATCGGGCCTGCCTGCGACAGACACAAGACCACCCGAAAAAGGACGTGACGCGATCCCGCCCTCCTGGAACGGGGGAGGTACTGGCTCCCTTGCCCGGCCTGCTGGTGGCGGTGCCCGTGGTGGTGGGGCAGCAAGTGGCGCAGGGAGAGGTAGTGGCAGTGCTGGAATCTATGAAGATGAACCTGGAACTCTGCGCGCCGTGGGACGGGGTGGTGCAGACGCTCCGCATAACCCCGGGGACGGAGGTCGGCCAGGGGGAGGTACTGGCGGTCATCGGGCCGGATGAGCGATGCGGGGAGTGCGAAACGGACTCCTGAACCAGCCAGGCATCGTACCATGCTTCCAGTCTATCGTACATCTCACTCGCCGCTGCGAGAAAGACTTCCTTCCTCTTGCTCCGTGACATCCGGCCCGCCATTGGCGACGAGGCCAAAATGTGCTATACTTCACGCCGGCAAGGAGCATATGAAATTACACGACGTTCTCTCAATCATAGATGGAAAGGCCATCTCTAAAAACATTGACCTGGATAGGGAAGTACAGATGGGATGCGGCTCCGATCTGATGAGCGACGTGCTGGCCTTCACCTGCGAAGGCACGCTCATGATGACCGGACTGACCAATCCCCAGGCAGTGCGCACAGCCGAACTGGCCGGCATCGCCGCCATCGTTTTCGTACGCGGGAAACTGCCACCACCCGAGACCGTCGCCCTGGCCGAGGTGAAGGGCATCCCCCTGCTGGCCTCCAAGTACACGATGTTTGAGACTTGCGGCCGGCTTTACCAGGCCGGGTTGCCTGGTTGTGGCCTCTTTGAAATCACGCTGCGCCAATGGCATCTCACCTTCGAGAATAGCGCGAAAGGCTAACCGTGGAGAAGAAGCCAATACAGGAAGTCACAAAACTCCAGGAACTGACCTACGAACTTACCGTCGGGCATGCGATGTCCCCGAAGGTCATCACCGTATCTTCCCAGGACACTATGGCTCAGTTTCGTGAGGTGCTGCGCGTAAACCGCATCTCTGGCACGCCGGTGGTGGAAGACGGGGAGATGGTGGGCGTCGTCAGCATCGAGGACCTGATCAAGGCACTGGCAACCGGGGAACTGAATGCTATTGTGGGTGATAAGATGTGTCAGCACGTGGAGACGCTCTACGCCGATGAGCCGCTCGTGCGTGCCGTTGACAAGTTCGCCCGTTTCAAGTTCGGGCGCTTCCCCGTCGTGGACCGCGACGGGCATCTGGTGGGGATCATTACCCAGGGCAACATCATGCACACACTGCTTCGCAGGCTGGAGGTGGACTACCGCGAGGAGGGAATTCACCGCTACCGCGCCAGCCACATCTTCGAGGACATCATCGCCGACGAGGCTGCCCTGGTGTTTGGTTACCGCATCATAGGCCGGGATTTCGACCGGGCAGGGGCGGCCTCTGGCAACCTCAAGACCACTTTAAGCCGCCTGGGCTTTAACCCGCGCATCATTCGCCGCGTCGCCATCGCTACCTACGAGGGGGAGATAAACATCGTCGTCTACACCAATGGGGGGGAGATTGTGGCCGAGGTGCGGCCCGACCGTATCCACATCGAGGTGCTTGACAACGGCCCTGGTATCCCTGACGTTGATCTGGCCATGCAGCCCGGTTACTCCACGGCGCCCGACTGGGTGCGCGAGATGGGGTTCGGTGCCGGGATGGGCCTCCCCAACATCAAAGCCTGTAGCGATCAGATGAAATTGGAATCCACCGTTGGAGTAGGGACACGGCTGGAGATCACCATTTACGCGGATGAAACAGGAGAACACGGGAGGAGGGAAGGATGAAACTCAGGGAGATCGTCGCTGCTGCCGGGCTCACGGTTCGGACTGCTTCACAGCGGTTAGACATTGAAGTCACCGGGGGATATGCCTCGGACCTTTTGAGTTGCGTGCTGGCCAAGGCTCAGAAGGACAATCTATGGGTCACACTGCAGGCTCATCCCAATATCGTCGCCGTGGCCTCTCTTCTCGACCTGGCTGGCATCGTCGTCACCGAGGGTAAAGAACTCAACGCCAGCACCGTGGAGAAGGCCAACGAGCAGGGCGTCTGCATCATGACCACCAAACACGCCACTTTTACCATCATCTGCGAGTTGGCCGAGCTAGGTATACGCGGGGTGGATTAAGGCTGCTGATGTCACTGTGGGAACATTCCTCAACCTCGACCTCTTCCGCCTTGAGTAGAGGCGCTGATCCGGTTGCTCAGGTAGGTAAGCACCGGATAGCGGGTGCCGCACCTGTAGAGGCCATGCTCCACCCCCTTGACACCTCCCGCCAGCGTGGTACAATCTTTTTGATTTCTATGATGAAAATCAAACAGAGCAAAGGAGCGAACAATTGAGCGAACCATACTACGACATCATCCACCCCCACGGTGGCGTGCTGGTAGACCGTGTCATGCGCGGTGAGGTACGGGAGGCGGTACGAGAGCGGGCCGAACAGATGATCAAGATTCCGCTGGGCCAGATGGGCCTCTCCGACCTGGAATTGATCGCCACCGGTGCCTTCAGCCCTCTCACCGGCTTTATGCGCAAGGCCGACTACGACCGCTGCGTCGGGGAGATGCGCCTGGTCAACGGCCTGGTTTGGTCCATCCCCGTCACCCTGGCCGTAGAGAATGACCTGGCCAACCGCATCCAGGAGGGACAGGAAGTGGCCCTCTGTGAGGGAGAGCGGGTACTGGCAGTGATGGAGGTGGCAGAGAAGTATCTTTATGATCGGGAGGCCAAGGAGCGGGAAGCTCGCGAGGTCTACCGAACCACCGAGAAGGCCCACCCCGGCGTGGCCCGGCTCTACCGGCGGGGTGAGGTGCTCCTGGGCGGCGACATCTGGCTGGTGGATTGGCCCAGCGCTTTCAAGACCGAGTTCCCAGAACTGCGGCACACCCCCGCCCAGACCCGGCGTATGTTCGCCCGGCGGGGCTGGCGGTCCGTCGTGGGCTTCCAGACCCGCAACCCCATCCACCGCGCCCACGAGTACATCCAGAAGACGG
>CAYPOY010000349.1:0-5360 GCA_964412395.1 uncultured Anaerolineales bacterium
TGCCCGGCACTTTCAAAGTGCCGGGCACCTGTCAATCGTCCTCGACGATGGTGTGGTCGTAGGTGACCTCTGCTGCGCCGCGCAGCGTCGACGGAGCAGTACCTCTGCTCCGAGATCTTGATCGCGTTGCGCACCGCCTTCTCGCGCAATCCCCTGCCCCGCACCACGTACTGGAGCTGTGCCCACCGCTTGCCCCTGCCAGTGGTTGTTCATATAAACCAGCGTCAGCGGTGCTTCCCCATCCAACTGGTGGATTTTGGGCACCCATTCCACCAGTTCCTCGTCGCTGTAAGTGTAATCGTACCGCTCCCATGCCTCGTCGTGCTTCCACCACTTCTCGTAGTGCTGGACACAACTATATGGTGCAAGTGACTAGCCATATTATACCACAGGGACAGAGGCTGATCATTACCGGTAGATCAATTGGCAGACAACCGAGAATGGAGACTAACCTACCAACTGCCCCCCTCGCATGACAGCCTCTCCATCCAACAAAAGATCAGGGTGCGGAAGAACAAAGTCCTCGTGCAAGTCCGCCGATACCGTCCCCCCAAAATGGGCGTTATCACCGATGGCCAGGTGCACCGTTCCCCGAATCTTCTCCGCTTCCAGGACGTTGTCTGGGTGAGAGGCATTAGGGTTGGTGCCGATTCCCAACTCGGCCAGGTTGCACCGAGACCGGTAGGGTTCCCGATCATCTCCCGGCCTTAGCAGCTCCAGGAAATTCTTGCCGACAGCACCACCACCCTCCAGTGCGTAGACCAGCCCGTCCCGGAAGTACAACGTCATGTTCTCTCTCAGCCCCGGATACCAGCCAGCCGGTACAACTAACTGTCCCTGAGCAGTGCCCTCCAGGGGAGCGATGTAGGCTTCCCCGGCCGGCAGATTGCCCCAGGAGCCCTTCTCTGTATACAGGCCGTGATCAGACTCGCCCCGGCGTCCAGCCAGGCTGAAGCGCATGTCAGTGCCTTCCGGTGTACGGACCACTGCCTCTTGTGCGGCCGTCAGCCACTCAGCAATGGTCTGCCCCTCGGCGGCTACCTGTTGATAGTCCACAGCCATCGGGCCGCCGGGGGCAAACATCCGGGCCAGGAAGGTGGGCATGCTGGCCAGGCGGACGCCCGCCTTTGTCGCCTCCTCCCGAGCAGCGGTATGGGACAAGGAGTAACTGGTGATCGCCACCACCACGTCCGCCTGACGCAGTTTCGCCGCCGCAGCCTGCGGTGGTTCGGCCCCATCCATCCCTACGGCCGGATAGGTATAGAACTCCACCGTGCAACCTGGATGGTGCTCCAAAGCGATCTCACTGACGGCTTTGGCCAGCATGGCTCTTTCCAGTATGTCAGCCAGCGTCGCCTGACTCTTGCCCCGCCAATGTTCAGACGTGGGGACGTCGCTCACCACCAGCAGCTTTTCGCCTTCTTTGAGGTCCAGATTGATAGTCAGCATGTCCAACACAGCCTTGGTGATCTGTTCCTTGTCTGGCCAACCCATCGAGTACACCTCCTCAAGTCTCTTGAGACCTCTCGGAAACGGGTAGTAGCCCAACCGTGTTGGGCGTTGTTCGGTCTACGAATGTTTCCATGAATGTTTCCCAGAAACCAGGTTTTCAGGAAAAAACCTGGTTACAGAGGGGCTCCCATCTCCCGGCAGAGTGCGATCAACTCCGGGTGGACGTATCGCCCTCCTTCTTCCAACTGTACGTCGTCGGCCCAGACCGAGGGACTGAGGACCACGCCATCGGTGTGGCTGGGTGCTCCCTTGCTGGCGGGGCCGATGCCGAACTGCATGCAGCCAAAGATGCGTTCATCCTCCAGGATGCGCCCCGAGGGCCGGCTCACGCCGGGGTTGAAGCCGTAGCAGGCGTGATCCACCATGTACATGATCGGGTCATCGAAGCTCGCCAGCCAGCGCTCGAAAAGCATGGCCTCGTGGCCTCCCTCGATGTGCCGGACGTAGCCTGCCTCGACGTGCAGCACCACCGGGGAGTGGAGCACGCCCAGGTTGGCTGGCGGCCAGAGACACCCATCGAAGACCAGAGTCCCCTCGAAGCTCCCATGATGGGCCATGAAGCCCGACTGCCCGCCCAGCATCACCGGGTAGCCTCCCTCGAGCGGCGGCGGCTCCCAGAAAGGATCGCCAGCCTTGTCAATCCTCATCGTCAGATCGGTGCCGGCCGGGCTGGTGACGCGGATGGTCTCGGCCGCCTGAGACAACTCGTACAGCCGTGTCTTCATCTTGTCCAGGGCGGGATAGTTGACGCGGCCGATGGTGCGCACCATCATATCCACATCCATGCCTGTCAGGCAGAGATAGGGACAGCCAGCGGCGATGGCCGCCTCGTAGGCCGGGCTGTAGAGCTGGTAGGCGGTGGCGAACTCGATCCACAGGTCGGCCTTGAGGAGCGCATTGGCCACCGGGCCGGGCGGGTCCATGCAGACCTGGGGTAGAGTGGGGTACCAGATAACGGTGGGCACCCCACCCACAGCGAAAGTGGCCTGTGCGGTGGCCTGCACGACCCGGGGGTCGCTGGCCGTGTCGGCGGTGATGACCACCTGCTGGCCCGGTTGGACCGGTGTTACCTCGGTCACCACCTTGCGAGCGGCCAATGCCAGTTCGTATGCATAGTAGCCCGGTTGGCCCTCCGTGCCGAGTGTAAAGGGCATACTTACCTCCTCTTCGATTCGTACCACAGATTCTGCAAATCGGCCCCCACCGGTGGTGCTTCGGCCAAAGGTCCCGCCTCCGGCTGACCGACAGGGACGATGCTGTTGATCTCCAATGAGAACTCGGCCGGCACGGCGAAGGCCCCTACCTCGGTCAGATTCTCGTTGACTGTCCGCACGTAGGCCTTCGGTGGACCGAGGTCTCGAAGTGAGAGAGTAAGCGTTGTACCATCTATGGCTCTCATGGATTCGACGATGCGGTCTGGAAAGTCGTCCTGGCTCTCAAAGGTAGCCTCCACAATGGGAGCCGGTGAGGCCTGGTCAGGAACGCCAGCAAAGACAGTGTAGCTGAAGACGTCATCCCGCAGATGTTCCGCTAAGCCCAGGTTATCGCTGAACACAGCGAAGACATCGTCGCGTCCATTGCCTTGCAGGTCGCTGCGGGCGAAGAGCACATTACCGCCGCCCTGGGCGGTGTAGCGAACCTTGACGAACCAGGCCAAAGTGGTGATCTCTCCGTTCGTGGTCAGCACAACCCAGCGCATCGGGCCAGCCATAACCAGCGTTTTGTACTGGATGGTTCCCATATTCTCTCTCAGATAAGACTTTGGAAGTCTCAGAAGACTTCCAAAGTCTGGTCTTGGGCTTAGCCCCGCTCTTTCGTGACTCCGGTGGCCTCCAGGGTGTCGGGATCTATGATCACACCATAGTCCTTTTCCGCCATCCCCACGGTGATGTAGCCGTTTTTGACATCCTCCTGCACCGCCTCGACGGGGCGCTCGTAGGGGTTGCCCCAACCACCACCGGTGGCGGTGATCAGCTGGGCCACGTCACCCTTCTTGAGGTGGAAGCGTGCTGTCTTGCCGACGACGATGGGCTCGCTGCCGTCGGCGGGGATGAGCTTGGTATAGTTCGGCGAGCCTTCCTGGCTACCCTCCATAGCCCATGGTCTGAATTTGAAGCGACCGAAGGTGCCGGTGTACCAGGCCTCGTCGGCGACGATGCGGTAATCGCGCACCAGGCCCCGACCGCCCCGGTGCCGTCCCGCCCCGCCTTCGCAGATGTCAAAGCCGTACTGATCTACCAGCACGCCGTAGCGGGTCTCGCAGACCTCCACGGGGATGATGTAAGTCTCGCCGTCGCCCACGCTAACCAGACCGTCCTCGCCGTCCTTGTCGTGCCCGGCCCCCCAGCCTCCGGCCTGGGGTTCGACCAGCAGGAACAGGTCGCCGGTATCGGGATGGTTGCCGGCCAGCACCACGCCGCACACACTCAAGAAGTGACCAGCCGGCAGCCGGTCGGGTACGATGGGGGCCATGGCCTTCCACACCAGGTCGGAGACGTAGAGCACGGTCTCCCAGTAGGTGGAGGTAGCGGCTGGCCTCTCGCAGGTGAAGATCGTCCGGTCGGGGCAGATGATCTTCAAGGGACGGAAACATCCCTCGTTGGCGGGGATAGATGGATCGGTCAGCGCCTTGAAGATGGTGCGCACCCCCGTATAGAGACCGCTGCGACTGCAGTTGACCGGGCCGGGCACCTGGGGATGGGTGCCGGTGAAGTCGCATAAGAACTCGTCCTCGGTGATGGTGACCTTGACACACACCTTGAATGGCCCGTTGCCTATGCCATCGTCGTCAATGTAATCCACCGCTTCGTAGACCCCTTTGGGCAGCTTGGCCAACTCCTTGCGGGTCATCTCCTCGCCGTGATCCAGCAGGGCCTCGATGCCGGCTTGCACCAGTTCCAGCCCATAGCGGTCGCACATCTCCTGGAAACGCTTGGCCCCCAGACGCAGGGAGGCGGCCTGCGCGTACATATCGCCCAGCGTCATCTCTGGCGTGCGCACGTTGGCGGCGATGAGGTCCACCAGGCTTTGGTCAATTTCCCCCGCTTTGAACAGCTTGATGCAGGGAAACTGCAAACCTTCCTGATAGATCTCTGTGGCATCGGTCGTCCAGGAGCCGGCGGCCATGCCGCCCACCTCGGTCCAGTGGCCTTTGTTGGCCGAGAAAGCCACGATCTGACCATCGTAAAAGATAGGCATGAACTGACCCACGTCGGAGAGATGAGTGCCCCCGCCGGTGTAGGGAACGTTTTGCAGGATGATGTCACCGGGTTCCAGACCATCGAGGCCGAACTTGTCCAGGACCGCTTGCACGCCAGAGGTCAGGGTACCCAGGAATAAGGTCACGCCGTTCCCCTGGGTGATGAGCTGGGCTTTGTGGTCGATCAGGCCGCAGGCGTAGTCGAGCACCTCGTAGATGATGGTGCTCATGCTGGTGCGCTGCGTGGCGACAAACATCTCGTCGCCGATGGCGACCAGCGCGTCCTTGATGATCTCCATAGTGAAGGGACTCCCCCCCCTCAGTCCCCCCCGGAGGGGGGGAGGAGGATTCGATAGTCCCCCCCGGAGGGGGGGAGGAGGATTCGATAGTCCCCCCCGGAGGGGGGAGGAGGATTCGATGTGCAGGAAGCCGTACTCGTCCACACTCACTCGTTGGCCGGGGAAGACCACCGTGGTGGCGGCTGGCTCTTCGACGATCAGCGGCCCGGAGAGCGTCGCCCCGGCCGGCAACAGATCGCGCTCGTAAGTCGGTGTTGCCAGGAAACCTTCGTCGAATATGACCTGGCGCTCTCCCTTAAAGGCAATACCCGTGAATGAGTGCCCGCTCAATAAGTGCTACAACGAGGCCG
>CAYPOY010000350.1:0-5328 GCA_964412395.1 uncultured Anaerolineales bacterium
GGCGATCCCCGCCAGCACGGCGAGCCCGCCCAGCAGCCACGGCTGCAGCGTGCGGGTCTGGCGTTCCTCCCACGACTCGCGCGCCTGTTGGCCGTATTCGTCCTCCAGCGCGTTGAGGCTGCTCAGCGTGTCCACCAGCGCTGCGCGGATGGCGTCGTAGCGAGCGGGGTCGGGGAAAGTCCCCAGTTCATCCAGCGTCGTGCGGGCCTCGTCCAGCCTGACCTGGAGCGCCTCGACCCGCGCGGCGACGGCCTGCGCCTGCCCCTCGTCCTCGCGGGTGGCCCAGGCGACCCGTTCCGGCGTCCAGAAGGCCAACCGCTCCGCCAATCGGTCGGCCCCCTCACGCAGGCTGTCCACCTGCTCCTCCCAGACGATGCTCTCCACATCCAGGCCAGAAGGGGCGCCGGTCAGTTCCTCCACCACACCGGTTAGGAAGGCCAGGTTCTCGGCGGCGAAGAGGGGGGCCGGTTGCCCCTGCTCGGTCCTGTCAGAGACGGTGCGCATGCCGTCCACCATGGAGGGCGCGCCCAGCACGGCCACGCGGCCTGCGCCGACCGTTTGCACCCCCAGCGCATCGTGTTCATCGGACTGGACCCAGAACCGGGCCCAGGACTCGCCCTCGGGAGCGTACAGAGGCTGGAGCCGGTATTGGGCCGCCAGCGCGAAGCGGCGTCCATCCGGCAGATTGCCTTCTCCGGCGTGAAGCAGGTCGTCGTGCCAGGCGATCGCCTGGGCGACATCGGCCTGGATGCCGAATGTCTTCAGGGCCTCGAAGTGGCAACTGGGGACCGGGTCGAGGACGAAGAGCGCCCGTCCGCCGTCGGCGACCCAGTCGCGGATGACGGTGGTTTCGTCGGGGGTCAGGTTGAAGTCGAACACCACGGTCTCGCCATCCACGCTGCCACCGCTGGCGTAGCAACTGACCCACGGTACGATCAGCAGATCCACGCCAGCCAGGTTTTCAGCGATGATGGGTGGAAACTCGGTGAGGCCGGGCTTGGGGAGGAGTTCGTGTTCGGTCAGGCGGTTGCGCACCTGGTAGTTGCCCTCGCGCAGGAGGGCGTACAGGTTGAAGCGGTGCCATTCCGGTGGTGGTTCGACGCCGCTGCGCGGGCCGTTGTCTAGCAGGATCAGCGGGCCGGTGGGCGCGGGGGCGGCGACGGTGAGGGTGGCGGTCGGGGTAGGCAGGGTAGGCAGAGTGGGCGTGCCGGTCGGAGGAGCCGCCGAGCCGGGTGGAGGAGTGGGCAGCAGGGTGATGATTGCCGTGATGAGGAAAGCGAGGGTGAGGATGCCGGCGGCAGCGCCCAGTGCGTTGGAGAGTCGCACCCGCAGCCGCAGCCAGGCCGCTTCGCGCTGGGTCTGGGCCAGGACTGCCCGCTGGCGCGCGGGCGACATACCGGCGTGGGGCAGCACGGAAAGGACCCGCTCCTGCGCGGCAAAGTCGCAGGCCAGTTGGGCGCAGTCCGCGCAGGCGCGCGTGTGTTCCTCGACTTGCTGCCGCTGCGTGGCCGTCCACTCGCACGGCGAGACGGCCAGGATGCGGCGCACGTGTGTACATCTCATCGCTCGTCCTCCGTTTCCTCTCTCCCGGCGTAGGCGCGGCGGAACTGCTCGCGGGCGCGCAGGAGGCGCATTTTGACCGCGCCCCGGCGGATGCCCAGCACTGCGGCGATTTCGGCGGTCGAGAGCCCCTCGCACAGGTGCAGCACCAATGGGACGCGGTACCTGGGGGCCAGTTGCGCCAGCGCGTCCCGCACGGCCAGCCGGTCGGCGACGGTGGCGGTGGGGTTGGGGGCGTGCAGGGAGGGGTCGCGCTCGTCGTCCGGCAGGGGTAGCCATTGCACCAGCCGCACGCGCCGGAAGTGGTCGTTGGCAGCGTTGGTGGCGATGCGGTAGAGCCATGCCTTTGGATGCTCCACCTGCACGCCGCGCGCCAGCGCACGGTAGGCGCGCAAAAAGGTCTCCTGGGCCAGTTCCGCGCATCGTTCCGCGTCGCCCAGCAGGCGGCTCAGGTAGGCGGTGATGGGCTGCTGGTAGGCGCGGAACAGGGCTTCAAATTCTGCGTCGAGTGTCAATGGTGTTCATTCCTCAACATGGAGACGAATGGAGAGGGCGAACGGTAACAAGCCAGGCGTTGGGGAGGATTGCGGATAGTAGGCCAACATCTGTTGCCAGCCACAGCCGCCGTAGAAGCAGGTGGGGGTCATCGCTTCTCATCAGATTGTGGCTTTCCCGGACGCACTATGAAGAACGCCACTGCGCCCAGCAATGGAATCAGCAGGATGACGATGACCCACAGAACCCGCGCGGTATCGTCCAACCGGCAGCGGCGCAGGCGCGTCAGGGTCACGATGGCCAGCACGAGCCATCCTGCCAGGATGAGAAAGTTTACAATCTGGAGTGCCCATACTGTCCAATCCAATCCGATCATTTTCACACCTCCGGTGACAAATCTGCTGAAGAGCGGCTCCCTTCTATGGTCCCTTTGACGTGTGGGAGCGACGCGACTGCAAGTTGTGTCGCTCCTCAACTATGAGCGGGTTGCTATGGAGCGGGCGCTTCCACGTCCGGTGGCCGCCAGTCGCTCCAGTCGGTCTTGCCGGGGTGCTGTGCCTGCAACGCCTGCCACGTCGCCGGGTCGGGGCTGACGCACAGGGGCGGGTCGTCGTAGCAGTAGATCGGCGGTGGAGCCTCGCCCCGGTCGGATTCGTCAATTCCCTCGACCGGCTCACCGTTGACGATACGGGTGACGAGGCCGGCGGGGAGTTCGAAACCGCTTACCGGCCCGCCGGGGTGGCCTGCTTCTGGTATCTCGGGATGGGGAGATGCCGGCATCACCGTAGCTACGGCGTTCTTAACAACGTGCTCTTCCGCAACAGCCTGGACGTAGGCGACGAAGCGCGTGGTGTCGTCGGCGTTGTGGCCGTAGAAGACCCACACAGGCTGCACGATCGTCTCCGCTGGCTCCTGCGTCGGCGGCGGGCCGTCTGTTGAGCGGGCCACATAGCCTGGCTGCGGTTCGTAGTAGTAGGCCAGTTCCACGCGGTCCACGACGAACGCGCCTTGTAATTGGCCTCCCATCCTCGCGGCCTCGTCCACCACCTGTGGCCCGACCTCCAGCGGGAACTCGTCTGGGCTGGTGGCGGCTTCGGTCTCTTGGCCGTGTTGCATCGAGACGGGCATTAAGATGAGCAGTCCGGCGTAGGTCTTCTCTGGGTGTACCACGCCGGCCATGAAGATCTGGTCAAAGTCCAGGATGGGGTCTCGTCCGGGGGCCCAGTAGTCCTCCACCTCCAACGACGGGGCCAGCACGTAGCGCTGGTCCGTCTCGTGGTCGGTGAAGACTGCCACCTCCCGGCCTTCGAGTGTCTCCAGGTCCACGTGGCCCAGGAAACCTTGCAGGCGCTCCTCCGGCCAGAGCCGCTCGAAGCGCTCCACCTCGATGGCCTGTCCATCCGGCGCCCAACCCTCCGCACTGGAGACGATGCGTCCCCAGACGCGCACGTGCAGCCGGTCGTGCTGAGCGATCTCCTCCAGCAATTCCTGGGGGCCGACGAGTGGATAGGACGGCAGTTCCTCGCCCGGCTCGTCTACGTCCAGCGACGCCTCGACGCGCCGCGTGTCACCGTCCACGTAGATAATGGCGTGCACCACGCCGGTAACTTCCACGCCCTGGCCAATCTCGAAAGGTATTTCGGCCGGAGCCGGGGGCAGAGGTGGCGCTGGCGTGGAGGTGGCAGGCGCTTCGACCAGGTCGGTGGGTGTGGGCTGTGGCTCAGGGATGACGAGCATCTGGCCCACGGCAATCTCATCGGAAGCGACATCGTTGGCAGCCAGCAGCGCATCCACGGTGACGCCGTACTGCCCGGCGATGTCCCGTAGCGTCTCGCCCTCCTGCACGACGTGGGTGCGCAGCAGCGGCGTGGGCGTGGGAGGAGGCGGGGGCGTCGGCGCGTCGGGCGGCACCTCCACTTCAACGGCCACGACGACCTCGGAAACGATGCCGACGGCGACCTCGTTTTCAGACATAGGGGGCGAGGTGATGCCCCACCAGTCGAGGTCTTCTCCATCGGCGGGCTGTTCGTCGGCGCAGACCTCGATGCGCTGTCCATCGCTCAGTTCGTCGGGTGCACTCGGCAGGCGATAGCGCTCACCGTCGTCGGTCGCCAGCCAGGCGTCGTTCTCCTGCAGCGTGAATGTGCCAACCAGACATTGAGGCTGGCGCTGGGGGACAGTCTCCCAATCGGTCACCTCCACCTGCCAGCGGTCCGGCCCCATCTGGGCGACGACTGTTCCCTGGATTTGCACGTCATCAAAGCGCACATCGGCCAGTTCGGCCAGATGCGGGCCGGTCAGGTCGTATTGGGTACCATCTCGTGCCATCAGTTCAGCACGGACATCGCTCCCGTCCTCGGCCACCAGCACGTGCACCCAGCCGGTGATGGTCACGGGGTCGCCGGTGGCGTAGGTGGGCGGGTCGGGGCTGTAGTGTTGCACGTCCATCTCGGCTGAGTAGCGGGTGTCGGTATCGAGCCGGAAGGGGCTGCCGGCCACCCGGCCGCCGGTCAGTTCGCTGTAGGCCTCCTGGGCCGACTTGATGGGATAGTCCCCGGCGCGCTCAAAGGTGAGGGGGTTGAAACTGGCGTAAGTCACCTGCCCGGCGGGATTGACGGCCACGTGCTGGCTAGCCCTATCACCCACCAACGGATGTCCGTCCAGTTCCGGCGCGATGTGTACAAAGCGGATAGGGTTCTCTGGTCGAGGCGCAAAGTCTTCCAGCTCCTCGACGCGGTGGGCGGCGGGCAGGAGGTCGTGCTCGCGCAGGAAGGTCACGGCCACCTCGGCGGCCCGGTCGAAGGGGAGCGGTGGGCCGTCCACCGCAGCAGCGGCGTCGTTGCCGTAGTGCACGTCGCCCATCGGCCCGAACTGGCGGAAGACCAGTTGCCGACCATCGTCGCCCAGGACGAAGAGCGCCTCCGGCTCGCGGGGGTCGCGGTAGACCTTGGGGTCGGGCAGGCCGAAGTCGTGTGCCCAGGCCAGCGCCTCCTCCGGCGTGGCGGGGAGCGGCGCGGTCGTAGCGCGATAAACGGGCATGTTGGTGGGCGCGTCGGGCAGGTCGGTTGCCAGGGTCAGGTCGGCGCCGGCCAGCAGCCCCTGTGGGACGGGTTGAGAGCCAGTACCGGCGGCCGAGACCAGGCGGGGCAACGGCGACAGGTCGCGGTCGCCACCGAATAGCGCCGGGAGTACCAGGGCCAGCACCAGCACTGCAGCGACGGCGGCCAGTGCAAAGGATAGTCGTTTGAACATCGGTTGCCTCCTTAGATTTGT
>CAYPOY010000351.1:0-5316 GCA_964412395.1 uncultured Anaerolineales bacterium
CTTGGGCTCGTGTAAGTCACGATATGCGTGTAGGTGATAACATCCTCCAGAAAAACGGTGCCCTCGTTATTAGGCTCCAACTGCACGCCTACATCCCACTTGATGTGGCTTTCATAGTAATCACTGTCAGAGACACTGTTGTCTGCCCTGGAGGTGGCGATGGCGGTGGTCCTGTCCCAGAGCGGTTGGGCAACCTGGGGTACGTAGACATAGACCGTGACTTCAACGGATTCGCCAGGCCCCAGCGTCACAGTGATTGTGTCTGCCGCTGCCGCCCGGCCAGAAGCGTCAAAAGCAGCAGACGAGTATAACTGTTCCACAAAGTCCTGTGAAATCGTCGGGTTAACGCAAGTTTCGGTGCGGCCTTCCACAGCGGCCGGTTGGCTGGATTGGGCTGCCAACCAGGGCGATCCGAGGGTGACCGTCACGACCCACCCTTCGCTGTTGTTCGCGGTGACGTCAAAGGTATCGGTAAAGTTGCCCTCGTTGGTCACATCGAAGAGATAGGGTACCACGTTGGGGAGGTAGTCTGAGGGAACGCACCATCCTATCCACGGCCACGCGCGTTCCACCGAGACAGCGACAAGCCGTTCGACCGTGGTGGTATCCACGGCACTGTCGCTCACCGCAGGGATGAAACCTGAGGCTGCCTGGACAACAGTGGTATCCACTGTGCCGCTGAGGGTGCCATAAGGGATGGGCACCGCCACCTGCACCGTCGCCGTGAGGCCGACTCCCACTTCTACCGGATCGGGTGGAACCACTGGCCACTCATGGTTGCTCTGGGCACTGAACGTAAAGGTGTCGGTGTAGTTGCCGTTGTTGGTCACGACGTGGGTGTAGTAGACCGTTTCAAAGGGTTTGCCGCTGCCCTCTCTGTCGGGCGCTAGTTCCACACCAGGTTCCAGGTTGACGAAGGTGGTGTCGGTGACCGAGTCAAAGACGGCAGTGTCCGATCGAGATACGGCGGTGATGAACTTGGTGTCCACCAGTATGGTGTCGGTAGGCATGGCAGGCACTGTGACGGTGACATAGACATTGGTACTTTCCCAAATCCCCAGCGTCGCTGCTGCAGGGGACAGCGCCACCGGCAGGCCCCCGCTACTAGCCCTGAGATCGTAGGTATCGGTGTAGTTGCCGGTGTTGATCAGAAGGTGGGTGTAAACCACCTCCACAGGCTGGGAAGGATCGGAGTCGACCAGGAACATGTGGTCGGGCGTGAAGACCACACTGTGGGTGAGGGCGGCGGTCGTGGTTTCCAGGGCAGTGTCGAGGACGGCTGGGTTGTATAGCGAGGTGGCCGTGACGATGGTGGTGTCCACTGTGCCGCTGATCGCGTCGAAGGGGATAACCACCGTGACCTGCACGGTCGCCGTGAGACCAGTCCCCAGGGTCACCGGAACAGCGGGTGTCACTACCCACCCCAGCCCGCTGCGGGTGGTGAAAGCAAAGGTGTCGGTACGGACACCCTTGTTCGTCACGACGTGCGTGTAGGTGATCATGTCGCCCGAGTAGCCGATGCCGGTGCGGTCGGGCTCCAACTCCACCCACGACTGCAGGAACTCGTCGGCGCCGATGTCCGGCACGGGGCCCATCGGGCGCTGTTCCTGATCGTCGAAGTCTTCCTCCAGTGCGGTCGCGTCGCCGACGTCAATGCAGGGAGAATTATCCTGGAGGTGGAGATCGCCTCCGGCCGGGTTCACCAGGAGCGGGTCAGTGGAGATGCTGTTGATCCCGGATGCACCACCGCCGTAGTCCCCGCCGCTGTTGTCCCATACGTCGTTGTAGTGCAGCGCGGGAGCACCAGCGCCCCGGTAGATGCCCCCGCCGCTGATGATAGCGCTGTTGTTGACGACGATGGTGTTGCTGACTACCGGGGAAACACCAGCCAGGTAGAGACCGCCGCCCCGTCCGGCGGTGTTGCTATAGAAGGTATCGTGCCAGATGCGGGGGTTCCCTCCGGCCACGTACACCCCGCCGCCGTACTCGCTGGCTGTGTTCCCGTACACAAAGTTGTTCCATAAATTCGAGCGCCCCAAACTGCTGGCGAAGCCACCGCCCCTGGTGGCGCTGTTGCCGGTAATGCGATTTCGCTGGACGGTGGGCGAGCCTGTGCCGACGTATACACCGCCACCGGCGCCGTCCGTCGAGCCGCCCTGCAGCGTGAACCCCTCCACCGTTGGGCCGCCAAAGATGTAGAGCACCCGCCCTGACCCCTGAGCATCCACGATGGTCGGGTTGGCCCGGGGTCTGAATTCCCACTCGGTGTCATCGTAGCCGCCACGCAAGGTGATGTCCTTGTTGAGAGTGACGTCGTGCTCGTCGTAGGTGCCCGCCGCCACCTTGACCGTGTCGCCACTGGTGGCCTGCCCTACGGCGTAGACGATGGTCCGGCAGGGATGGTCAGAGACATGGCAGTTGTTGAGCGTGTCGTCACCCGTATTCGCCACGTACCGGTCGCCGGGGGTGTAGTTCACCTGGGTCGTGTCCGCCACCACTGCCCACACGCCGCTGTCGGGGCTACTGGCGGTCACGACCGTCGTCTCGATCAGCCCGCCCGGCATCCAGGCCGGCACGGCCACAGTGACCCACACTGTGGTCTCCATCCGCGGCCCCAGGTCAACAATCTGGGTGGGAGTCACCACTGCCCAGTTCCATGTACTGGAGAGGGTGAGGTTGAAAGTGTCCGGCGCGTTGCCGGTGTTGGACAGCGTGTGCACGTAGGTGATCACCACGCCCGGGTTCACGTGTTCTGCATAGGCCGGCGTGATGCGCACGCCCGGATTCCATTCGACGAAGGTAGTGTTGCTCACTATGTCATAGACAGCATCGTTGAACGAGGAGGTGGCGGTGAGGACGGCAACGGCGTAAGTGCTGCTGATAGCGTCGGCCGGCACGGAGACGGCGACCGGTATGGCCGCCACTTCCCCCACTGCCAGCGCGACGGCCGAGGGGTAAGCCACACCCCAGCCCCCGCTTCCGCTGTACGTCAATTGGTGGGTCAGAGAAAAGACATCAGGAAGGGTGCCCGTGTTGGTCAGATAATGAGTATAGTTGGTGACCTCGCCAGGTGCCCCGCCATAGTTCTCCAGGTGTTTGGGAGCGAAAACGAGGTCGGGGTAAATCGTGCGTTCGTCGGCACCAATATCTGGCCCACGACCATGCCCTCGGAGGTCTCCCTCAAAGTCCCATTCCAGTGCCGTGGCCGGATCCCCCACGTGAAGGCAGGGGGAATCAATCCGCAGGTGGAAGCCACCCCCCCCAGTCCCCCCTACGAGGGGGGGAAAGTCCTCAAAGCGCGGAGCCTTCGAGAAGCTATGCGGGCCCTCGGTTGCGCTGCCCAGATAGTCCCCGCCCGTGTTCTGCCACACGTCGTTATAGGCCAGGGTAGGCGTGGCTGCCCCGGCGGCGGCGTATATACCGCCGCCCGCGTTGCTCACCACGATGGTGTTGCTGATGAGCGGCTCACCAGCCGCGATGTACAGACCGCCGCCGGTCACTGTGGCCGCGTTGCTGACGAACGTGTCGTTGTACAGGCGCGGGTTGCCCCCGGCCGAACCGAAACCGCCGCCGTACTGGGCGGTGTTGCTGTAGAACACGACGTTCTGGATCGTGGGGCTGAGCGGCGTGGCGACGTAGAGACCAGCGCCGGTGCTGACGTTACCACCGCCCATGACGATGCACTCTCCGACGGTGACCGCGCCGGTGCCGGTGATGTACACCACCCGCCCCTGTCCCCCGGCGTCCAGGATGGTGGTGGTGGTGGGTGTGACCCAATTGGTGAGGGTGTAGCCGCCGTGCAGCGCCAGGGACTGGCTGATGGAGACCGTCCCCCGGCAGAGCCCCGCCACCCGCACCTCCGCCCCGGCGGTTGCCGTGTACACCGCCGCCTGCACCGTGGTGTAGACCTGGCCGCCGGTGCTCAGGCGGGCGAAGCAGGTGCCGGTGTAGAACTCGTAGGCGCCCATATCGGCGCGGGTGCCGAACGGGCGGGCGTGGTCGTCGTAATCGTAGCTGGCGTAGCCGCTGGGATGGGCGGCGTCAATGCAGCCCGAGCCGGATTGCAGGTGAAAGTCCAGGGTAGCCAGTTCTATGAACAGGGGGTCCTCTTCAATGTTACCGTCGCCTGAGATGCAGGCAGCACTGCCTCCACATTGCCCGCTACCATTGCCCCAGATGTCGGAATTGTATACAGTTATAGGGATGCTCCTGTAGATCCCGTAGTTGGTGTTGCTGACGACGACGTTGTTGCGGATGATGACCGGGCCGCCACTGTCCTTCCCGCAAATGCCGCCACCGCCGTTAGGAGCGGCCTGGTTGCCATAGATCGTGTTATTCTCTATCGGGACAGAGGTGTGAGAGCCGTGGGTGTAGAAGTGGATACCGCCGCCGTTGGTGGAGGCTGTGTTGCTGTAAACCAGGTTGTTGTGTACAAAGGCATCGGCCGCCAGGTCGCCCACGCGAACCTGGAGGCCACCTCCATAAGCGCTGCTGTTGTGGTGAATGACGTTATTCTCTACAGTTACCTTTTTTGAGCTCCCAGGGGAAACACTGATATTGATACCTCCTCCTCTGGCCTGGCTTCCAGCAGCACTATTGCTGTAAATGGCGTTGCCCCGTATCACTGTCTCACCACCAGTGCCTGCAACGTAGACGCCTCCACCCCCGTCCGTTTCTCCCGCAGCCCCTGTAACCTGGTTTTCACGGATCTGATTGCCCGTCACTGTCGCGGAGCCCGCGATGTAAATGCCCCCCCCCATGTACCCGGCGGTATTGCTACAGACCTGGTTGTCCCGTATCTCACCAGAACCAGACTGAACAGCGATACCTGCACCGACTCGTGCCGTGTTGCTGTAGATCTCGTTGTTCCATATCGTCCTGGCGTTACCGCTCGCAGCGGGACCCTCGCTACAGATACCACCGCCGTAACCGCTCGTCGCACCCACCTCGTTGTGGTGAATCTGGTTACCCTCTATCATTGGACTACCGGCTATGTTTGCAACGTAAATGCCCCCTCCCTGGCCGCTCCCGCCGGTAGCCACGTTGGAGTAAATCTCGTTGTCCTGCACCGTCGGGCTGCCGCCAGCAAGGTAGATACCGCCACCTTCCCTGTTCGCTATGCTATTGCTGTAGATCCGGTTGTCCCGGATCGCCGAGTTGCCGGTACCCATGTAGATGCCCCCGCCGTTGTTGCCGGGGGCGTCCGGGAGGCTACCGTTGCGGATGTCGAACCCCTCGACCATTGCCGCCACGCCGCCGAAGATGTACACCACCCGCCCTTGTCCCTGGGCATCCAGCGTGGCGGAGTAGGTGTCC
>CAYPOY010000352.1:0-5299 GCA_964412395.1 uncultured Anaerolineales bacterium
CCAGACTGACGTGCCGGCCGATGAGGCTATCCTGGATGCGGGCCGGGATGTCGCGGATCAGGCTGTGCTCCAGGACGATGGCCTGCTCGATCTCACTGTCCTCAATCACGACGTCGTGATAGATCGAGGTGAACGGGCCGATGTAGGAGTTGACGATGTGCGCGTGCTCGCCGATGATCGTCGGGCCACGGATGACGCTGTTGATGATCTCTGCCCCTTTTTGGACCGTGACGCGGCCATCCACCTCTGAGTCACGGTCCACGTAGCCCTCGATCCTGGGCATCAGCTCCTCCAGCACCAGGCCGTTGGCTTCCAAAAGGTCCTCCATCTTGCCTGTATCAATCCACCAACCCCGGTGGATGTAGGGGTAGACCTGGTAGCCGTGATCCACTAGCCATTGAATGGCGTCGGTGATCTCCAGTTCGCCCCGCCAGGAGGGGGCGATGTTGTCCACTGCCTCGTGGATGTGGTGGTCGAACATATAGACACCGACGAGCGCCAGGTCGGAGGGGGGCTGCTTTGGCTTTTCGACCAGCCGCACGATACGTCCGGCCTCGTCCAGTTCGGCCACGCCGTACTGCTCTGGATGCGCTACCCGTGTGAGGACGATCTGGCTGTTCCAGTCGCTTGCGGCGAACTGCTCGATAAGCTTTGAGATGCCCCCCTGGATGACGTTGTCGCCGAGGAACATCACGAAACGCTCGTCGCCCAGGAAATCGCGGCTCACTTTGACGGCATGGGCCAGACCCAGCGGCTCCTCCTGCTGGACGTAAGTGATCTTGATACCCCAGCGGCCACCTCGGCCAACGGCAGTCTTGATCTTCTCAGCGGTGTCGCCGACGACGATGCCGATGTCGGTGATGCCGGCGTCACGGATGGCCTCGATGACGCGGAAGAGGACCGGCTTGTTGGCGACGGGGATAAGTTGCTTGGCGTTGGTGTAGGTCAGTGGGTAGAGACGGGTGCCTTTGCCCCCGCTTAGGATCAGACCTTTCATCGTGATCTCCTTGTGGTTTAGTAACCTCCGAGCGTGATGCCAAGCGGCGCGTCGTTCAACACAGCTCCTACGATACGGATGTGCACTCTCTCCAGCAATTCCTTGGCCCGCTGGACGTGCTCTCGCCGGGTGCGCCCGGCGCAGACAACCAGCAGCACGCCGTCCACCTTGGTGCCTAGCACGACAGCGTCGGTCACGGCGACGATGGGCGGTGCATCGAAAAGGACGACGTCAGCACGGGTCTTGAGCGCGGTGATGACCTGCTCCATCTTGCGCGAACCGAGGATGTCGGCCGGGTTGGGAGGCAGCGGGCCGCTGGGCACCAGCCACAGGTTGTCCACGCCGACGTCTATCAGCGGTGGATTGTCCAGCGCTGCTTCCTCGACAATCATGCTGGTCAGCCCCCGGTCATTTGCGATGCTAAAGATCTGGTGCAGGCCGGGGCGGCGCAGATCAGCGTCCACCAGGATAGTGCGCCGCTCTCCCTGTGCCATCGTGACTGCCAGGTTAGCGAGGACGGTGGACTTATCCTCGCCGGGCGCAGCCGAAGTGACGACCAGCGTCTCGATGGGTTTGTCGAGCGCGGCAAAGGTCAGATTGGTGCGCAGCGTGTGGTAAGCCTCGGCGGCCGGGCTGCGGGGATCGGTCAAGGTAATCAGATCAGGTTGTTCAGCCATTGTTTGTCCTCAGGTGGTTGGTTGGTTAATCGGTGGAGGGAATAGCGCCTACGACGGCCAGGTTCAGTTGACGCTCCAGGTCCTGAGGAGTGCGGACGATGCCCGCCTCGAGCCACTCCAGAAAGAAAATGACCACGCCGGCGGTCACCAGCCCGAAGATGCCTCCTGCAGCGGTGACGGTTTTGGTCTTGGGCCAGGCCTGGACATAGGTAGGCTGATCCAGCAACTCGGCTTTGACGCGGTCCTCATTACGCTGTTCCGCGTTCTCGCTGTTACGCCAATCGATGAACAGGTCGGACCAGGTGCGGGCGCTGTCGTTGGCTACATCGCCATCGTAGTCCTCGACGTCAATCTGAATCACAAACCGCGACTCGTCAGAAGCGATGGTGACGTTGCTCATCAACTTCTCTGGTTTCATCGGCAGTTCAAGGCGCTCAATCACATCCTCTGCCCAATCGCGGGTGTACATGCGGGCCACGTAAGAGCGGAGCAACCACTTTGCCGATTGGGTGAGGCCCAGGTCAGGACGAGCAGGTTTGACGAGTATCTGGACGCTGGACTTGTAGACCGGCGTCTGCAGTTTGCTGAAGGCGAAGGCGCTGCCAGCGGTCAGCAGGACGGCGACGACGATGATCCACCAGCGCTTGCGCAGAATACGAATGTAATCTCCAGGTTCCATCGTTTATCATCTCCTCAGGGAAGCGGGCGGTATTGTACCATAACAATGAACAATGAACAATGAGACAATGAACAATGGGTCAACGTCCTGTTTTGCTGTGGGGACTCTGACGCGCGTTTTGCACGATGGCGTACAGGATGCGGACGAGTTCGTCGCTTTCCTGGATCAGGGCCTGGACTTCCTCGTCATTGAGCAATGCTGCCCGGATAACGCGCAGCCAGTAGCGGGTTTCCCGTGTCTCCTTGTGAGCGATGCTCATCTTGTGGATGAAATCCCGCTTGGGCTCAGCCGCGTCGGCCTCCTCTACGTTGGATCCGACAGATGTTGCTGACCGTACAACCTGCTAGCCGGCCTCAATCCCGGCAACGGTACGAGGCAACCGGTTGACCAGTTTCACCACCCGCACCGCGAACTCGAACGTCCGCTCCTGAATGTCAAACTTCTGCCTCTCCTTCATTGCTTATCCTCCATTTGTTCATTGCTCCATTGTTCATTGCTTCATTGACTCATTGTTCATTGCTTCATTGCTCACTTACACGGTATCTCCGCCAACACGCTCAACCCCAAAGACTCCAGTTCCTCCGCATCGCGGACGGTGGGGTCCAGGTAGTGCCACAGGAGCGCCAGCGCGACTCCCAGACCCGCCGCCAGCCCGATTTTGATCGCCGGGCCCATCAACTGGGTACGCAGTCCGGGAGGGAGCATGGCGGGCCTGGGCGTGTCCAGCGGACGGACGGCCGGCTCGATGCCCTCCAATTGGGGGAAGTAGGCCGCGCCGTTCTCGGTCAGTTCTGCGGTGATGGCGTCGGCCACGGCGACGATTTGCTCCGCGTCGGGCCACGTGAGGTAGACGACGAGGATGGATTGGGCGTTGTCGGTGACGATGGCGGGCTGGATGGCAGCAGGTGGGGTTTGGTGGCCTGCTTCAGCCAGGCGCGAGGCGACTTCCTGGGCGAAGGCCCCGGTCTCGGCCACATCGGCCAGGCCATTGGCGACATACTCGGAGGTGAGCCACGGGTAGTAACGGTCGTAGTCCTCGCTGAGCCCGGCCGGCTTTGTCCCCGCCGCGAAACGCATCACCACCTGGTAAACCGGCCCGGGCCGGGTGTAGGTGATGGCGACGTAGAGGGTGACGACGACCACCGGCGCGACGACGAGCCACCAGCGGTGGATCAGTATTTTCCAGTAGGTTCGTAGTTCCATCGATTTTTC
Organism: uncultured Anaerolineales bacterium; assembly: GCA_964412395.1. Lineage (GTDB taxonomy): Bacteria > Chloroflexota > Anaerolineae > B4-G1 > B4-G1 > CAYPOY01. Next base: position 3,566 of record CAYPOY010000352.1, read on the forward strand.
TCCTTGTCCCCTCGTCCCCTTGTCCCCTTGTCCTGTATGAATCGGCTCAGTTTCTCCTTGAACACCTCCACCGCGAACTGTTCCGCGTTAGCGCGGCAGGCGCGGGGGTCCACAGCACCAGGGTCGAAGGTGCGCACGGTGGTGGCCAATGCCTCGGGAGTTGGCTTATGGAAGAAGACACCGGTCTCTCCCTCAATGATGGTGTCGAGTGCGCCGCCTGCGCCAAAGGCGATGACTGGCCGGCCAGCCGCCTGGGCCTGGACCGGCGCGATGCCAAAGTCCTCCTCCCCTGGTAGGATATAGGCCCGGCAGCGGGCGAACAGGTTAGGCAAGTCCTCGTCGGGCACGCGGCCCAGGAAGGTGACAGTTGGATGGGCTTGAGCCTCCAGCCGGAGCCGGTCCCGCCCGTCCCCGGCGATGACCAGGGGGAGCCTCAGTTGGTTGAAGGCGTGCACGGCCAGGTCTATGCGGCGGTAGGGGATGAGGCGGGAGACGATGAGGTAGTAATCGTTATGGGTAGAGGCAGGCTGGAAGCGAGCAGTGTCAACTGGCGGATGGATGACGACCGAGTCGCGACCGTAATAACGACGGATGCGGGTCTGCACCTCGCGGGAGATGGCGACGAAGTGGTCCACCCGCTGCGCGGCCCGGTAGTCCCAGCGACGAAGGAGGGTGACCAGGGGGTGCAGGGCGGCCTTCAGGGCTGGCGGGAGCGCCTCTCGGGCGGCATAAGCGTCAAAATCCCACACGTAGCGGGTGGGAGTCAGGCAGTAGCAGATGTGGACTGCCTCCCCGGTCCGCACCCCGTGGCAGAAGCCGGATTTATTGCTCAGCACGAGATCGTAGCCGGAGAGGTCGAGCTGGACGAAAGCCAGGGGGTAGAGGGGCAGGTAGGCCTGGTGGCGGCGGTAGATGCCCGGCAGTTGGTCCATCCAGGATGTGTGGATTTCCCAGTTACGGTAGGCCGGGGGCATTCCTTCTTGCCAGTACATCGAGGTGTAGATGGGAGCGTGTGGGAACATCTCGACGAGCGTCTCCAGGACGTCCTCCGCGCCGCCGATTTGGTTGAGCCAGTCGTGGACGAGAGCCAGGTGCATTGAAATTACGTTACGGCTGTCCTCGCATTCCCAGTGTGAACATTACCAAACGGCTAACAAGGTCGTTTTGAAGGATGAGCACTGGCCGGCGTCCGGCCTGCTCTGCTCCGCGGGTGGGGTCCAGGTCGGCCAGGTAGATTTCACCGTGTTTCACGTCGTGCTATCCTCCTGTGCTAGCAGGTCGGCATATTCGCTCATGCCAACTTCGGCCAGGGCCAGATCTTCATCGGCAAACTCGGCATAGAGAGAAGCCAGGTGGCGTTGATGCGCCATCAACTCTCGCCATTCGGTAGGCCAGTCTGATCCACCCATTGCCTTGCCCAGTGCTTCCTGAACTGTCTTGAGAATCAATATTCTCAGGTCTTCAGACGTCATTTCAGCCACAGTTGTTGACATTTCTTAGCCTCCACATGGGACAGTTGGTTCGTTACTCCCTCACCCTGATTATACCACACATCGGCCGCCAGCTCATGCGATGAATCGGCGATGGCCCTAGCCGCGCCAGGGCCTCGCGGTGCTGCGGGGTGCCGTATCCCTTGTGACGCGCGAAGCCATACCCGGGAAAGTCCTGGTCCAGCGCTACCATCAGCCGGTCGCGGGTCACTTTGGCGACGATGCTGGCGGCGGCGACGCTCAG
>CAYPOY010000353.1:0-5281 GCA_964412395.1 uncultured Anaerolineales bacterium
TCGTCTGGATCACGGCCTCCCGGACTTCGGGGTTGAGGTAGTTCAACTGGGCGGTGTCGTTCCAGGGCATGCTGGTGCCGTCGTTGCCGTGGTAGATATACTTCTCGCTGCCGGTCCAGTGGTCCACCCGCTTGAAGACCACCGCGGCATCGCTGCGGTTGTAATAATGGTCTTCCAGGTAAATACCAACATGCTCGTCCCAGGAAAGGTTGGGGCCGTTGAAGGTGTAGGGGGGGAAGGGGCTGTAGTCCAACGAGATGAACCAGTCTGGATGCTCGATCACCCACTTGGAATCAATGGCCATGTGGTTGGGCACCATGTCGCTGGCCAGACGAAGGCCGCGTTTCCACGCTCGCTCCCTCAAGTCCTGGTACGCCTCGTCACCTCCCAAATCAGCCGCAACCTGGTAGTCAAACAGCGAGTAGGCCGATGCGACGGCCTCAGGATTTCCGCACATTTGCTTGATCTTCTGCGATGCCGTGCTGCGCTCCCAGAGACCGATCAACCACAAACCGGTAAAGCCCCGGCGAGCCAGGGTGTCCAGCTCCTCATCGGGAATGTGCTCCAGCCGCGTCATTGAGCGGCCATATTGCCTGGAGAGTTGGTCCAGCCACACGTAGACGTTCTTGGCGATCAACACCAGGCTGGGCATCCATTCCCGGTCGGGACTGAAACGCTCGGCCTCCAGTTCCAGCCCGGTGAACTCGACCACCCGGCTGGGGCCTGGCCCCAGGAAAATCGCTTTTTCTTCCTCTCTGATCAGGTCCAGGCTGCTGAGCAGGCGGTACAAGTGCCCGCCCAGCAGATATCCCCATCGTTCCCGAATGTACTCCAGTTGTCCAGGAAGCGAGTGGGGTACGACAACGGCAGGGCGGCGGAGCATATCCACCATGTTCTGATTCTCAGGGCCGAAGGGTGGTTGCGTCTCGAAGAACTCGTGCAGGCTGGATATGACTTGCCGATAGGCTGTTTCCTTGTCCAGCGCGGTGTCGTCAAACAGTTCCAGAAACGGTGAGAAGGCCGGGTTTGTGTTCGCCAGCCAGAGCATCAACATTTCTTCCAGCACGATCTGGCGATGGGGGACGCCGGCAGTCTCTCCCTCCAGGTAGTCCTCAAGCGCGACCTCCCGCCGGTAGACGGCAAGGGGGGGAAATTCGTCCGCAAATTTGTACAAGGCTGTGTCAACCGTTTCTTTACCTGGCTCTTCGTACAACCAATCCAGCGCCTGGGGCATGACTTCCGAGTTCTTCTGTTCACGGTACAGGCCGACTACGTGGTGCAGGATTTCGTCTATCAGTCCCATCGCGTTGACCTGCCCGGCTTTCACGGCCTGCTCTGGGAATCTGACCAGGTCCCGCTTTTCATTCATTTTCTGTGCGAACACCCGCGCGGCGTGGAAGTTGGCAAAGATGACGTTGCCGCTGAGGGAGAACAGCGATTGATCAAACTGGTATTGGTCTCGTGCTTTGCGGGAGATGTGAAACTCCATCTGCACTACATCCTCTTTTTTTGGGGTATTTTCCACTTTGTGTGGGTACTCATTGATAGAACGCAGATAAACGCTGATTTTTGGCCCATATCTGCGAAAATCTGCGTCCAATTTCCCTACGAATAGTTCCCCACAGATTTTAGCCACACTCATATCATTACATTCCACAATGAAGCAGATTCAGTTTGGCGAGGGCGATCAACGGGCCAGCGTTGGAGACGACTTGCCCGGCCATCAGACCAGTTCCTCCCGCACCGTCTCTTCGGAGAAAAACGTCAACCTCGAACCAGTCGCAGGTAAAGATTAAAGATCGGACAAAGTTGCCAATGGCCCGGTCACTCCACGACCCCAATGGTTGTCCCACTGGAGATGAAATCCTTCTCGAAGGCGTCCTCGCTGAGGTCGGCGGCGATGACACAATTGCGGCCGATGCGCGTGTGGGCTGGGATTAGCGTGTTCTTGCCGACGACGGTGAGGCCGCTGTGCAGGCCGGCCGTGACGTTGGGTGTCCGGTCGTCTCCCCAGCCGACCCGTGCCTCTGCCCCGACCCGGACGTGTTTGTCGAGGATGGCGTGATCCACCACCGCATTCTCCTCAATCACTGCGTCGGTCATCAAAATGGAGTGGCGCACGACGGCTCCCTGCTGCACCACCACCCCCGGCGAGAGCACCGAGCGCTCGACGGTGCCCTTGATGACGCAGCCGTCGGTGAAGAGGGAATGGGCTATGGTCGCCTCGCTGCGGATGTTGACCGGGGGACGCTCTTCACTGCGGGTATGGATGACCCATTCCCGGTCGAGCAGGTCTAGCCGGGGCTCGTCCACCAGCAGATCCATGTGGGCCTGCCAATAGGCGTCAATGGTACCGACGTCCACCCAGTAGCCGTGGTACGGGAAGGCGTAAACGCGGTGGGTCTCCATCATCTGCGGGATGATGTTGCCGCCAAAGTCGTGGCGTGACCCGGCCTGGTCGTGGTCGGCCGTCAGTACCTCGCGCAGCGCATCGGTATTGAAGGCGTAGATGCCCATTGATCCCAGGGTGCCTCTGGGCTGTGTGGGTTTCTCCTCAAAACCGAGGACTTTGTATTCCTCGTTGGTCTCCAGGATGCCGAAGCGGGGGGTGTCCTCCGGCGCGATGCGCAGTGTAGCGATGGTCACGTCGGCCCCGTGATCCAGGTGGAAGGCGACCATCACGTCATAGTCCATCTTGTAGATGTGGTCGCCGCCGAGAATCAGAACGACGTCGGGGCGGTGGTGACGGATGAAATCCAGGTTCTGGTAGATGGCGTCGGCAGTGCCCTGATACCAATCGGAATCGCGGGGGCCTACGTAGGGTTGAAGCAGGGTGACGCCGCCAGTCACCCGATCCAGGTCCCAGGGCCAGCCGGACTGGATGTGGTCGTTGAGCGAGCGGGGTCGGTACTGGGTGCAGATGCCAACGGTGAAGATGCCCGAGTTGGAGCAGTTGGAGAGCGTGAAGTCAATGATGCGATATTTGCCGGCAAAGGGCACGGCGGGCTTGGTTCGCTTCTGCGTGAGCGCACTCAAGCGGCTGCCCGCACCGCCCGCCAGGATCATCGCCAGGGTGCGCATCCCCCTCTCCTATGTTCCGTGCACCTTCATCGCCCGCCGGTAGAGCTTGACGTACTCCTGCGCCGAGGCCGACCAGGAGAAATCAATCGCCATTCCCCGCTTTTGCGCTCTACGCCAGGCCTTCTTTTTGTGGTAGACCTTCAGTGCCCGCTCCAACGCATCCTGGCATGCTTCAGGAGTATAGTCTGTGAAAGTAAACCCTGTGCCACGGCCCCGCTTGGCTGTGTAATCGGCGACCGTATCGGCCAGCCCACCGGTCGCTCTCACGACGGGCACGCAGCCGTAGCGCATCGCGATCATCTGCCCCAGCCCGCACGGCTCGACGGCGCTGGGCATCAGGAACATGTCTGCGCCAGCGTAGATGCGCCGCGCCAGCACGCCATCGAATTTGAGGAAAGCGCGCACTCTATCGGGAAAGCGAACCTGGACGCGCTCGAACATCTCGTGGTACTGGGGCTGACCGGTGCCGAGCAGAACGAACTGAGCCTCTCCTTCCAGCCTTTCTTCTCCCAGAAGCCATTCCAGCACCGGCTCCATCAGGTCCATACCTTTGACCTCGTCCAGCCGCGTGACCATCCCGACCAGGGGCACATCGGGTCGCACGGGGAGGCGCGCCTGTTGCTGCAAGGCGGTCTTGTTGGCAACTCGCCGGTCGAGCGTCTCGACGTCGAAGCGGTGGGGGATGTTGGGGTCTGTGGCCGGGTCCCACTGTTCGTAGTCAATCCCGTTGACTACACCGAAGAGCCGATCTTGTCGTTCTCCCAGCAAGGGGGCCAATCCCATCCCCATCTCTGGGGTGAGGATCTCCTGCGCGTAGCGCTTGCTGACGGTGTTGATTAGGTCAGCGTGGGCGATGCCCTGGGCCATCCAGTTCACTGCCCCAGGCTGCTCAATGGGCAGATGTTTCAGGTATTCCATCTGCGCGAAGGTCAGGATCAGCCGGCCGGCGATGCCCTGGTAGGCCAGGTTGTGAATAGTGAAGAGGGTGGCGATGTCGCGGTAGAAGGAGTCCCGCCGACCGGCCGTGTTCAGCCAGGCCGGCACGATGCCTGTGTGCCAGTCGTTGGCGTGGATCACGTCCGGCTTCCAGTCCAGGAGGTGAAGCGCGGCGAGGGATGCCCGTCCGAAGACGGCGAAGCGTTGTGCGTCGTCCTCGAAGCCGTAGACACGGTCGCGGGAGGAAAAATACAATTCATTCCAGATGAGATAGACGGGGAGGCCTCCTTCAATGGTGGTGCCGATCAGATGGACGTGCTCTTCCCCAGGCCCGAGCGGGATAGGGAAGGGTTCCCCGATCTTTTCGAAGTGGAACTGATCGCTACGGATGGTACCGTAGCGTGGTATCATCAGCCGCACGTCGTGGCCCAGCGCCCGGATGGCATCGGGCAGCGAACCGGCCACGTCGGCCAACCCGCCCACCTTAGCGAAAGGCACTGCTTCAGCGGCGAGAAATAGGATTTTGAGCGGCTTTTTGGTCATAGCCCAACTCCTTCACTATTCCAACACTTCCGTCAGTTCTACCGGTCTGTCCAATCGTCACGCAGGAGTGGGCGTAGGCGTGCGGATGGGGAAGGGGGTGAAGGTAGGTATGGGAGTGGGCGTGACCCGGCGTGTCGGTACGAGCGTCAACGCCAGGCTAAGCGCCATACTGATGACGACCAGCAGGCTGATAATCCAGAGCATGATATTATTTCGCCGGACTTTTGAGCGACGCACGGTACCTCCTGTAAGTGGTTGCTATTTGATGCTTCATTATAGCACAGCAGTGAGGAGACACAAGCACAGGCATACCTTAAAGTTTTCATGAAAATTCCGCCAGGCTATTGACAGCGCCGATTTTTCGTTATATAATGACTACTAGTCAGTTAATGACCGTGAGTTAGCACAAAAGGTGCCTATGTGACGACCAGAGCGCGTCGCGAGCGTGAAAAGGAAGAGCGGCGGCAGTCCATCCTCAAGGCGGCCCGTGAGGTTTTCTTCGAGAACGGCTTCCACCGCGCCACTGTGGATGACGTAGCCGGGCAGGCGGAAGTCAGCAAGGGCACTGTATACCTGTACTTTGAGAGCAAGGAAACGATCCTTGCTCATTTGCTCTTAGAGGGGCTGGATAAATTGATCGAGGAACTGGAACATGCTTACACAGCGGGGGAGCCTCTCCCGGCCGACGAGCGGCTGCGGCGACTGAGCCAGGCCTACCTGC
>CAYPOY010000354.1:0-5264 GCA_964412395.1 uncultured Anaerolineales bacterium
TTCCGCCTGGCTGTGCTCGTTGTACACGGCTAGCCCATGAATTCAAGGAGACCCTAAATTCTTCCATCGTCGCCTGCCCCGGCTGGCTGATGCCCTCGCGCTTGAGAATCTTGCACGCCGTTGGGCCAGTAAACTGCGGGGCAGGCCGCTGTGGCAACCCTACCAAATGACTTTTACCGGATATCGCGCGATCTGCGGGTCGGCACTCAGGAACAGCTCGTTGCTGCCGTCACCGATGATCTCCCCCACACGCGCGGACAACTGTGGACGGTCGGTGATCCACCACAAGAAGGTATGGGTATCCAGAAGCGCTCTCATTGCTCAAACGCATCCAGCACAGCGGTAGGTAGCGGCGCGTCAAAGTCCGGATGGATGACCACCTGTCCGGCCGCACTGCCGGGCCGGCGGCGCACTGGCGACTTTAGCACCGGTACTATACGCGCCACCGGCTGTCCGCCTTGCGAGATAATCACTTCCTCCCCCTGGCTAACTCGCACCAACAGCCCCGAAAAATCGGCTTGCGCTTCGTGAACAGTCATAGTCACGCACATCTGAGCCACCTCCTTCAACACCATTTTACACGCGCCCGGCGTTGCCCGCAAACTCCTCCATCGTCGCCTGCCCCGGCTGGTTGATGCCCTCACGCTTCAGTATCTTCCAAACTGTCAGGGCAATGATCTTGAGGTCCAGCCAAAGCGACCGATGATCCACGTGCCACACATCCAGTGCGAACTTGCTCTCCCAGGTGATGGCGTTGCGCCCATTGACCTGCGCCCAGCCGGTGATGCCGGGCTTGATCTCGTGGCGGCGCATCTGCTCCGGCGTGTAGCGACCCAGGTATTGCATCAACAAGGGACGCGGTCCCACCAGACTAATATTGCCCTTCAGCACGTTTAGGAGTTCCGGCAACTCGTCCAGGCTGGTGCTGCGCAGGAAGCGCCCATAAGGTGTCAGACGCTCGGCGTCGGGCAGCAGGCTGCTCTCGGCGTCGCGGGCCTCGGTCATGGTGCGGAATTTGTAGATGGTGAAAGGCTGACCATGCAGGCCGGGGCGTTGCTGGCGAAAGAGCACCGGCGCGCCGAGTTAAGGCGCACGAGCAGCGCGGTAATCAGCAGAGCCGGCGCAAGCAAGAACAAGGCCGGCAAAGTCACCGCCAGGTCGAAGAGACGTTTAAGGTTGGCCGAGTACAGTTGGCTCTACCTGCATTTTACCCCTGGTGTCCATTGCCCATACTTTCTGATCTCAGTTTTCGCTCAGACCAAAACCGTGTAAACATCAAACTCGGTCACCCGTCGCCAGTCGCTATCTAACGTGGCGACAGATCAGACGACCTGTTGCATTTCCACCCAAAACGGATCATCGTCGGGAGGCAGCCCGTCGAAAAGCGCGGCCAGGCCATCCACCGGGTCGCCAAGACGCTGCTCAAGACGGCGCGCCCTGGCCACAACGCCTCCTGGCGTTGGCGCAGCGCCGGTGACAAGGGGTACCCAGACACGCCAGACTGTAAGCGCCGATACTCCTCAATGCCGATAAGCACCGCCACCGGCTCGCCACGGCGTCTCAGGATATAACGTTTGCCACTATACTTGACTTGCCCCACCAACTCGGCCAGCTTGCTCTTGGCCTCAACCATGCTCACAAAGCGATCCATTTGAACCCCCACAGGTCAGAATGACCACATTATACTCCTGGGGTGATGATCGGTCAAACGCTGTCCTTTCCTTCCTGGGGACAACATTACACGACCTAGCGAAATAACGCCAGAACGTCCGCCTGTCCAGATAAGCCAGATCAATCGCCAGCTTTTCTGGCATTACCCTGTTGACGTACACATCATCCAGGTCACTCTGAGACAAAATCACCTCTTCGTGGCGGTACTTGACCGAGGCCATACTGGTAATGCCAGGCCGCACGCTCAACACGCGGCGCTGCTCTGGCGTGTACAGAGCCACGTAGCGCGGATCTTCCGGTCGGGGACCGACCAGGCTCATCTCACCCCGTACCACGTTGATTAACTGAGGCAACTCGTCCAGCTTGGTGCGTCGCAGTACTTTCCCCACACATGTAATCCGGGGGTCGCCCGCCGCGATGTCGGCGCCGGTCAGGTCGGGTGAGGACATGGGAATTACGTAACCAGACAATACTCGTTCTCCTCTCGTGATTACTGCTATTCAATGCTACATCTATGCTACATCTATGCTACGTCTATGCTACAACCTGGCAAGCCTATAGCGCGTGTAGCGCCCTGTTCCATCTCTCACCAATTCACCCCTTTCGACCAGGCGGCTCAATTGTCGCCACGCCGTTTGGCGGTCCACCCCCATCAATTGCCGGTAGTCGCGATTGGTGATCCAGCCATAGTCACGCAGATACCGTCGCAGCCTGTCCTCGGCCGGGATCGCCGGCCCAACCTCTGGTTTTATAGGCACGTTCTTCAAGACCACGGTAAAGCTATAGTCGGGCTCGCTGAACTCTGGCGAGGGCAGGCCCGATCTTTCTTTTCATTTCGGCGATCATGCGGTCAATCCCCTCACCAATATCCTTCATGTATCCAAACTCGATGAGGGCACGCACAATGTGAGGGTTGCGAGAGAAGCGTTCCTGTACCAGGTTGTCCAGCCGCACGTGACCAGGCAATCTCCCAGGGCTTTCTACCTCCAGCCGGTCGTCGAACATCCGCATAGTTCGACAGGCTCACTACAAGCCTGGATGGCTTTGCCGGTGATGCTATAGTCCCGATGGGCGACTGCATTGACGATAGCCTCCTGCCAGGCGAAAGATGGATACTCCGGTGCGCTAAGGAAGAGGCCATCCGGGCCGAGACGACTGTACTCCCGCACGTGCATCCCTACTACCTCAATGGCTCTTTGGATGAGATGCGGCAGGGACGCTTCTTCGACAGCCTTCACTTCATAAGATGCCTGTCCTTTGGCGTAGGCCAGGCGCAGGATGTCGTTTACTCCCAACCGCTGGTTCTTTCGTCCCACACACGCAGGTAGACAGTTTTGCGTGTGGTTTCGTGTACCTGGGTGCTGTAAGCCACGTGGATGGCCAGGATGGTTTTGCCCTCAATATGGCAAAGGTGAGACTCTGAGCCTCTACCGGCGGGACGCAATGAACATAAGGAGCCCACAGTAGTTCGTCAATGTGATTTTCGCAGCCTGTAATCCCGGAAATGCTGCCGTCGTCTTCAACCCCAATCAGCACAGTGCCGCCGTCAGCCCTTCGACAGGCTCAGGACAGGCATTGGCAAAAGCCACCAGGCTCTCGGCCAGATGTTTGGGCGCCACGGCGGCACGCTTGAATTCCGCGAACTGGGATTCACCCGCCCGGATCATCCGCTGATACTCTTGCTCAGTGGGAATCATGGTTTATCCCAAACCCACGCCGATGGCACATAGATGCAGACCGCTGGCACCGGAATGGACGCCAATAGCATACTGCGTACCCACGTAGGATGACAAAGCCTACTCAAAGCCTCCATCTGCGGGCCGATGCTGAGGTAACGGGTCTACAACACCTGGTTGACCGCCGCGATATCGGCGCCGGTCAGGTCGGGGGAGGACATGGGAATCTGCCGTGTCGTCAATTTCTCTTACCTCCAATCATGCTGAAGACTTGCTGGAAAGTCTGGTTTGGTGAATGATTCTTGCCCTCAAGATACGAGTATGATATAATGGTTTACGTAGGAACGCAAATAACACCAGGGAGAAGTACTTGGGCGAAAAGAGCTTCGTCGTGCCCCTGGGCGAGAGCAACAGTGATCGCTACCGCCTGTATTGCGAGATTGAAAGAGGCCAGGTGATCGTCTTCAGGGTGCAATACGAAGCCTTCATGTATGACAAGTGGCGACCAATCGTTCGCTACAATACAGCGCACGGCTTCCCTCACCGCGATTTGCTCCACCCCAACCGGCCGGCAGAAAAGACGGAATACCCAGGCTGGTCCAATGCGGAGGTACTCACCGCCGGTCAGGAAGATATCAAGCGCAACTGGCAAGCCTACAGGGCACAATACGAGTGGGAGATGAGCAGATGAACGAACTTTTTGCCATAAAGTACGACGAGTTGCTGACCGAGTTTAACCGCTATGTTATGACACACTCGAATTTTCTGGCCGATATCCCTGACGAGGCCCTCGTCGTATTGATTGACCCGAATGATTCCGAATTCAGCCGCTACAACCTGGAACGGGTGCGAGCCTATCAGTGCAACGATGACAAACCTGACCGCCCCGTCGTCTATGTGGATGTTGGCAAGTTAGCGCCGGTGCGGTCGCGTCTGGTCGAGCCACGTGTGCTTTCGCGGTTGCCCGGCACACTGGCGGTGGCTTGACCGGCGATAGACGACGGATACTGGCCGGCCGTCTGCCTGCCCCTCTAACCTGCCCCTCTAAAAGGGCCTGACGCCATACCTGGCCCAGTAGAATCCCAGCTTGAGCACCTCTGTAAAAACGGCGATCAGACCTCGTTCAGTTTGCCACCACCGCGCGGCATCGTATCTCGGATCGGGCGGAGCACTGAGGTAGATGGTCACGCCAGGATGATCTCGATCGTTTTGATGGACGAGGCTACGCAAGGTCAGGGCAGCACGCCGGGTATGGAACAAGTCGGTAACGACGATGAGCGAGCACCAGTCGTGTTGTTGAACCAACTGATTCAGATTGACGGCTTCGTCGTAGGTGCTCTGTGCTTTGGGAGCGATTATGACAGCATCATCCGGCAGCCCCAACTGCTGCGCCGCCTCGAGCGATAGTTGCGCCGACGAACAGGCGATCCCCGCATCCTCGAGCGTGCCGCCGCTAAAGACGACTACCGGCGCGTAACCCTCCTCGAAAAGCCGGATTGCCTGCTGGGTCCTGAAGAAATTACTTTCTTCGCCCCCCAAAACGACGATAGCGTCTGCTGGAGAAAGCGTATCCTCAACGCTCAGGAAATGGCCGATGGTGAGCGTAAAGACAACCAGAGCCAACAGCCCGATCAGCAAGGCTACTGCGTGATAAAGCAGACATGCTCTCGATCTCAGAAGCACAACCGGCTCGGATTTCTAACTGGTATGTTGACGACCACAGGTGTTGTGATGACCAGACCGCCCTCCCCGACGTTGGCAGCGATGACGGCAAGGTGCAGGCCGCTGGCGCCCGAGTTGACGCCGACCGCATGCCGCCCCCCCCGTAGGACGGCAAAGCTTGCTCAAAGACCCCCATCTGCGGGCCGAGACTGAGGTAGCGGGTTTGCAAGACCTGGTTGACGGCCGCGATTTCGG
>CAYPOY010000355.1:0-5223 GCA_964412395.1 uncultured Anaerolineales bacterium
TGCCCTGGCGGGGCTTCAGCAGGCCGATGGCGTGCTTGACCAGCGTGGTCTTCCCCGCGCCGTTGGGGCCGAGGAGAGCGATGACGTCACCCCGGCGGACGGTCAGATTGACGTCGTGAATGACCGTTGGCCCGTCCTCCTCGTAAGCGAAGGACACGTCCTCGAACGTCACCAAAGGTTCGTGGCCGTCCGGCCCGTTTGCACTGAGGGCCGGCCTGAAGGTAGGAGGAGGGGCGCTGGCCGCACGCTGAATCACGACAGGAGCGGGCAGTTTTACCTGCCGGTAGTCCACTACCTCCATCAGGCCATCCAGTGGGCCGTAGTAGGTGCTCTTGCCCTCCTGCATAAAAAGTACCCGGTCAGGGCGGATGCTTAGAGCGTCTTCAACGCGATGCTCGACGAGGAGGATGCTGACCCCCTCATCGGCCAGGCGGCGGAAGAGGGCCAGGGCCTCCTGGGCGCTGGCGGGGTCGAGGCTGGCTAGAGGCTCATCGAGCAGAAGGATGCTGGGATGCATGGCCAGCACACCGGCGAGGGCAATCTTTTGCTTCTCGCCGCCGGAGAGGTAGAAAGTCTCTCGGTCGCGCAGGTGGGAGATGTCCAAATAGTCGAGGGTCTCGTCCACCCGCCGCAGAATCTCCTCGCGGGGCAGCCCCAGGTTCTCCAGTCCAAAGGCCACCTCGGCGGAAACGTGGGCACCCAGTATCTGCCGCTCCGGGTCTTGCAGCACCGTGCCGACGATTTGCGAGATGCGCGCCAGGATGAGCCCCGCTACGTCCTGGCCCTGGAGGAGCACACGACCGCTCAGTTCCCCCTTGTAGCTGCGTGGGATGAGACCGTTGATGCAGCGAATGAGCGTCGTCTTGCCACATCCACTGGCGCCAGCGACGAGAAGCAGTTCGCCGCGCTCCAGTATCAACGAGACGTCGCATAGCGCAGGCTCGGACCGGATACGGTAGCGGAAGGTGAGCCCTTCGATCACCAGTGGGACAGCGGTGTCCTGTTGGTCAGACAAGATGCCTTTCTCCCGGTCTTATCAAGCCAGCAGCGCGGATGCCGCCACTCCGCCGTGCGCTGCCTGGGTTGCCTCTGCTGCCTCTTCCTCCCCTTCGGGCACAGGCCAGATTTTCTCCGGGTCTTCGATGTAGTCAATGAATAGGATGCCATCACAGTGGTCAATCTCGTGCTGAAAGACGCGGGCCAGGAGCCCTTCGGCCTTAATGCGCACGGCCCGCCCCTGACGGTCTAACCCCTTGACAGTGACAGTGCGATGGCGCGGGAGTTCCCCGACCCAACCAGGGATGGAAAGACAACCTTCGATACCATCCTCCATCTCGCGGGATTTGCGCGCCAGCTCGGGATTGATGACAGCGTAGAGCTTACCATCACCGGGATTCTCCTCATCTTCGGGCAACTGCACCACGATGACGCGCTCGGGCACTCCGACCTGAATGGCGGCCAGGCCGATGCCGTCGGCTGTATGTATCGTTTCTACCATGTCGTCAACGAGTTCCTGCAAGTCCGGGCTCACGCGCCGCACGTGGCGTGATTTCTTGCGCAGTAGTGGGTCATCGTATAGCACGATCGAGCGCACAGGCATAGGTTCAAGCCTCCGGTTGATGCGAAGATGGTGGTGGGTTTGCAGATGCCGCCGAGTGGCGAGTCTGATCGTAGACGGCGAACCAATCGAGCAGCTCGGCTCGGCGGTGCTCGGCCTCCTGCTGGCGTTGGCGTTGCTGGAACGCCTCCACGCGGCGGAAGATCTCGGCCTGTACCCCACGGGGGTCTTTGACGTGGTCAAAGGTGAAGGCCTCGGCCCCAGCCGTTTCGATGGTCACCAACCCGTAGTTGAACAACTTCCCCAGAACGCCGGGGATTTCCAGGCTGACGTCCTGGATCATACCCAGGCTGGCCTCACGGCGCTCCTCACGCAGGTAGAAGGGCAGTTGCTCAATGTCAATGATGCGCGTGGCTGTCACCTGATAGACGTCGTTCTGCCAGTCGTCGAATATCCATAGCCACCAGGGAAATAGGAAGACCAGCGCCACGCCGTAGCCGATCAGAGGCAGGCCCCAGTTAGCAGGGTGACGAAAGAGCAGGTAAGCGGCGGTGGCCAGGGTAGCCACGACGATGAGCAGCGTGGGAAGCGCGATAGGTTTGATCAGGGCGATCCAATGTTTGCGCCAGGTGATGGTATCCCCCTGCTCATAGCGCAGGGGAGGCATGAGATAGCGAAAGAGGCGCATGGGCGCGAGAAACCACGACGGGAGGGTCAGTTTGAGGCGGCGTTTGGCACGCACCGTTTCGGACGTCGGCGGGGGCGCTTCGGGAGTGGCGATGCCAAACTGACGTTGCAGCGCATCATGGATAGCGACTCGTTCCTCGGCTCTGGCCCCGGCCTGCACGCGCCGAATCTGCTCGAAGATGGCGTCCCGCGTCGCTGCTGGATCGGGAATCTGGCGGAAGGCGACGTGTCCCCGCTCCCCTGCCGTCTCGATGATCAGATTGCCGAAGTTGAGCAACTGGGCCAGCATCCCCTCCTGCGACTGCTGAATGTCCTGGATGGTGCGCAAGGGGGCTTCGGTACGGGATTCGCGCACGAGGGGGATGCGCTCCTCGTGCACGACCCGTTTACTTGTTACGATGTAGTCATCGTTGTAGTGATCCACGACCAGGTATAAGGCAAACAGCAGCGGGGCCAGGGCCAGGAGTCCTCCCACGATCAAGACCCACATTCCTTCGGAGCGCAGGTGCCAACAGCCGACCAGGTCCACCAGGAGCACGAAGGCGGGGAAGACCAGGTTGCGGATCAATATCGCGTTGTGTTTGTGCAGGTGGGCGATGACGACCTCGCCTGGATCCTGCCATTTGAAGCGCTGGGCGCGGCGCTTCCGGGCCACGTCGGGGCTCATCTGCAATGCCTTGAGCACCGAGGGTCGTTCGTGTAGCAGTTGGTCGAACTCGTCCTTGTTCAGGTAGAGCAGGACGGCGTCCTGGGCGACTTCAACAGTGGCGTCACGTGGCTCGCCCAACATGAGCGATGTCTCGCCAAAGTAGGCGCCGGGTACAATCCTGGCGACCTCTTGTTCGATCCCCAGCGGATCAACGTGCAGGACGCGCAGTTCGCCGCTTTCGACGAAGTAGGCTGTGAGGCCGAGTTGTCCCTGGCGGCAGACCACGCTCCCGGCCGGATATTGCACGCGCTTGGCCAGTTCGACGACCGCCTTGAGGTCGTCCCGGCTGAGTTCGGCAAACAGCGAGACTTCCTTGAGTTGCTTCGCCAGATCGTTGGGCATCCCGATTCTCTCCCTGGATGTAATTGTAGCACATTCTGGCGGAAGGGGGAAGTAGTCAATGAACAATGTCCAAACGTCTTTTATGAACTCATCCCACTGGCCTCTTCGCACCTTTGGATTGGGATAGTTGAACTTATATCCGCGCTTGAAGTCTAGCTTCAAGCCTTCTGTCTGTGCAATAAGCGTACGGAGTTTGCTCTTATCCGTAGTCGTGGCGCCCAATCCTCGATCCCCTTGTGGCAGAACTCCCATTTGATCAGACCCAGTCCCCAGGTCTACCTGATCGTGGTAGTTGCCCCTCCGGTTGCCGGACTATTCCCACTCCGTCAGTGCCTCGGCGGGGTAGCGGGTGTGGAGTGCGCCGGCCACCCGCTCCCGCTGTTCCCGGTCCAGGGTAATCAGGGTGCTGCCAAAGCGCAGGGCTACGGCAGCGTAGACGGCGTCGCTGCCTCGCAGTTGGTATTGTGCCGCCACATCTGCGGCCTGCCGAGCCAGGATGGTGTCCAGCGGGATTAGCACCAGATGGGGCAGGCGGCTCAGGGCGGTAGCGAACTTACGGGCCAGGTCAGCATTTTGCCGACCCCGACCGATAGCAGCGGCTACCTCCGGCAACAACAACGTCGGCACAACAATAGGGGCTGCCTGCTCCTGCAGCAGGGCCAGCAGATGACGGCTCTCTTCGTGCCCCGCTTCGTAAGGATTGAAACCGTTCACAAAGACGCTGGCATCCACAGTGTAAGTGCTGGTCATAGCGACCCCCTACCGGCGCATTTCCGACAGGAGCTCGGTGCTGGTCAGGGGTGAACGCCATCCCCGGCCAATCTCCTCACCCAGCCTGGTCAACTCTTCCCAGGCAGCCGTGGCTGGCTCACCGGTGGAGGGCAGGCTCACCGTCTTGATTTCCTCCAACGGCATCAGCAGGCCCACAGGTCGCCCCCGATAAGTGATGATGTACTGGGCACGCTGCTCCCGCACATCCCGGATAATCTCCGAGGCATGGGCTTTTAACTCTCGCACACCGACGTCAGGCATTGCACCTCCTATACTTGTTAATGTGGTCCCTTATGTGACTACATTATACCTGAATCTGGGGATTTGTCAACGCGTGTGGGAACAAGGAGATTTGCAGTAGCATCACCCCACCACGTCCTGGTACGCCGCCAGCGTCTCCCGCGCGGTGCGCTCCCAGGAGAAGCGGGCGGCCTGGGCCAGCGCACGGCGACTTAGTTCGGCGCGGAACTCCTCGTCGGTCGCCAGTTGGATAAGCGCACCCGCCATCCCCTCGGCGTCGTCCGGCCCCAGCAGCACCCCTGCATTGCCGACGACCTCGGGGATGGAGGCGGCATCGCTGCCCACGACCGGTGTGCCACAGGCCAGTGCCTCCAACGCTGGCAGGCCAAAGCCCTCGTAGCGGCTGGGAAAGATGAGCGCCACCGCGCCCCGGTAGAGGGCGGGCTTATCGGCTTCGTCCACGAGGCCGATAAAACGCACGAACCGCTCATCTACCCCCTGCTCCCGGGCCAACCGACGCGGGTCGGGCGTGAAAGGGGTATCCCGCTCCGGCAATCGTCCGGCGATGACCAGTGGACACCCCTCTCCGATGGTCGGCCCGACCCAGCGGTAGGTGCCGAGCGCCGTGGCGATGTTCTTGCGTATGTCGAAGCCGCCCAGGTAGAGCACGTACCGTTTGGGCAGGCCGTGGACCCCCCTCCGGCTCCCCCCTGGGAGGGGGGAGGGTTCGACCTCCCTCCGGCTCTCCTCTGGGAGGATGGAGGGGGTCGGGGTATAGCGTTCACCAGCGGCCAGGTAGACGACGCGCACGCGGTCGGGCGGCAGCCCCAGGTGAGCGATGATGTCCCGCCTGGAGGCTTCCGAGTCGGTGAGCACCAGCGCGGCGTTCTGCGCGGCGGCGCCGACCAGCGCGGTG
>CAYPOY010000356.1:0-5183 GCA_964412395.1 uncultured Anaerolineales bacterium
CCGAGGGTCTCTGACCGAGGCGTAAAGGGCTCGGTCGGGAGACCTTCGCCCATCAGTGTGGTCGGGAGACCTTCGCCCATCAGTCTAAGTAGTGACCACCTCGATTGGACTGATAACAATAGATCCAATTGGCCCTTTACAAGCGGGTAAAAAGCGAGTATGATACATTTGGAACAGGCCAATCAGGAGAAAGCAATGCATCTGCAACTGGAGCCGAAGAGCAAACTGCCGGCGTACATGCAGATCCGCAATCAACTGCGCGAGCGGATCCTGCACGGCGACCTGCCCGCCGGCACACAGTTGCCGTCGGAGCGGACACTGGCCCAGTCGCTGGGGGTGTCCAGGACGACAGTGGTGAGTGCCTACGACGAATTAGAGGCCGACGGGCTGGTGAAGGGCCACGTGGGCCGGGGCACCATCGTCGTCGAGAGGGCGGCCTGGATGGGCGCGCAACCCATTGCCTGGACAGCCCATTTCAGCGGCCTGGGACGCCGTCTCTCCCAGCACGCGCAGCCCTCTGAGTTGCTCACGCTCCACCGTCTCAGCGCCCAGCCGGGCGTCATCTCCTTGGCTTATGGCTCGCCCGATCCGAGCCTGCTGTCGCCGGAGTGGCTCCAGCAGGCCTGGGAGGCGGTCGTCGGACGGCTGGGGGCGGCCACCGTGGGGGTGTGCCCTGTGCAGGGAACGCTGGCCGTGCGGGAGGTTATCGCGGCCCGCATGCGTAAGCGCGGAGTGACGGTCAGCCCGGAGGATGTGGTGGTGGTCAACGGATCTCAGCATGGACTGGATCTTCTACTCCGTCTGTTGGCCGAGCCAGGGGATGCGGTACTCGTAGAGGTCCCGACTTACTTCGGCGCATTACAGTGCTTCCAGGCATGGGGCGTGCGCCTCATAGGCGTTCCGGTGGACGAGGAGGGGATGGACGTCAAACAGGTGGAGTTCCTGCTGGCCCGCTACCGCCCTCGATTCATTTACACCGTTCCCACTTACCAGAACCCCACTGGCGCAACGATGAGCCTGGAGCGGCGTGAGCGGCTCCTGGCCCTGGCCCAGCGATACCAGGTCCCTATCGTGGAGGACGACCCTTTCGGCGAGCTATATTTTCATCAGCCACCCCCGCCTCCCATCAAGGCCTTCGATCAGTACGGCCATGTTCTCTATCTGAGCACGTTCTCCAAGAATCTGGCACCTGGCCTGCGGGTGGGCTGGCTGGCAGCCTCCAGCCCCTTAGTCGAGCAGGCTACCCTGCTCAACCGGGTGACAGAGCTGCAGCCAAACACGGTCGGCCAGCACCTGGTGGTCGAGTTCGCGCGGCAGGGGTGGCTGGAAAAGCAGATCAAGCTGGCCCGCTCCACCTACAGGGCCCGGTGCCAGGCCATGGATGCAGCGCTCAAGCGTCACAGGCTGCCCGACCTGCACTGGGTGGTTCCGGGAGGGGGAATGTTTCTCTGGCTGCACCTGCCCGAGCGGGTGAATGCTCAGGATCTGCTGGTCGAAACGGGCCAGCAGGGGACCGTCTTCCTGCCAGGCTCCCTCATGTACCCCGCCGATGGTCCCCACAACGTCTGCCGGCTCAACTTCAGCATGCCCGACCAGGGGGCCATTGAGCAGGGGATCGCGACGATCGCTGTCTCCTTGAACCGTTTGCTGCGCAGACCAGCGAAAGCATCGGGCCAGCGGCTGGCTACCAGCCCAATCGTGTGACAGAGCAGAGAGCAGACACGTCACGGGGCGGTTGATGCACGTCGGCCCCGGCGCGCCAAGCAGCAGACGGTCAGTAGTGACGGGAGGTGATGGGATGAACAATGAGCATTGATGCCCTTTGACGGTTCAGAAAAACGGCGGTAGAATAGCAACAAATCTCAAATGATAAATGGCAAACCCTAACCGGGGTATGGATTGGGGTTTGTAAGGGAGACTGGAGAAATGGAGAAGGAAATTGGTACTGACAAGGTTAAGCGCGGCCTGGCGCAGATGCTCAAGGGCGGCGTAATTATGGACGTGACCAACGCCGAGCAGGCTAGTATCGCCGAAGAGGCGGGAGCCTGCGCGGTGATGGCCCTGGAACGGGTCCCGGCAGACATCCGCGCCCAGGGCGGCGTGGCCCGCATGGCCGACCCGGAGAAGATCGTAGAGATTATGGAAACGGTCTCCATCCCGGTGATGGCCAAGTGTCGCATCGGCCACTTCGTCGAGGCGCAGATACTGGAGGCGCTAGGGGTGGACTATATTGACGAGAGCGAGGTTCTCACCCCCGCTGACGAGGAACACCACATTGACAAATGGGGTTTCAAGGTCCCCTTCGTCTGCGGCTGCCGAAACCTGGGAGAGGCACTGCGGCGCGTCGGCGAGGGAGCGGCGATGATCCGCACCAAGGGGGAGGCCGGCACCGGCAACGTCGTCGAGGCGGTGCGCCACGCCCGGGCCGTGCTGGGGGAGATCCGCCGCCTGACGACGATGCCCCCCGAGGAGATGATGGCCTACGCCAAAGAGATCGGCGCTCCCTACGACCTGGTGGTCGAGACGGCGCAGTTGGGCCGTCTGACAGTGGTCAACTTCGCCGCTGGCGGCGTCGCCACGCCAGCCGACGCAGCACTGATGATGCAACTGGGGATGGACGGGGTGTTCGTAGGCAGCGGTGTCTTCAAATCCGGCGATCCCGCCAGGCGCGCTCACGCCATCGTCCAGGCGGTCACTCACTACAACGATCCGGAGATCCTGGCCGAAGTGAGCCGCAGCCTGGGCGAGGCGATGGTCGGCATTAACATCAGCGAGATTCCCGAGGCGGAGCGGCTGGCGGTACGAGGGTGGTAGGAATGAAAGTTGGCGTTTTGGCTGTGCAAGGAGCCTTCATCGAGCACGAGAAAGTCCTGGCACGCATCGGCGCGGAACCGGTGGAAGTGCGACTGCCCCAGCACCTGGAGAGTCTGGATGGTCTGATCATCCCCGGGGGGGAGTCCACTACCATCAGCCAGGTGGCCGAGCGGTGGGGGCTTCTGGAGCCTATCCGCGCCTTCGCCCGGTCCGGTCACCCCCTCTGGGGGACATGCGCGGGGATGATCCTAATGGCACAGGAAGTGCTGGACGGCGTGCCAGGCCAGTCCTTGCTGGGGCTGATGGACATTGCTATCCGCCGCAACGCCTTCGGCCGCCAGATGGACAGTTTCGAGGCCGACCTGGAGGTATCCGCACTGGGTAGGCAGCCTTTCCACGCCATCTTCATCCGCGCCCCGCTCATCGAGCGCGTGGAGAAGGAAGTAGAGGTACTGGCTCGGCTCGAGCCTGCCCTGAGCGGAGCCGAAGGGGAAGGGGCAGTGGTGGCGGTCCGGCAGGGAAATATGCTAGCGACCGCCTTCCACCCCGAACTGACAGACGACGACCGCTTTCATCGTTACTTTGCGGGCCTTTCCGAGGTGAAGTAATACGATTCACGAATACTCCACCCGCTAGAGGTGTGGCGAAGATCCAAAATGGCAGAGAGGAAGCAAGAGACACAAATTCAAGAAGGTGTCGTCAGAGAGCCACCGGCAACGTACGCTCGCAATACTGAGATGCCCACCTTCTTTGGAAAACCAATGCTCAGAGGACAATTCGCTGAGATTGCTCCTGAGGCAATGGAACCAGACACGCCGACGCTGTTCTACAACCATCCCAACGGAGCAATCTGGATCGGGGATGCCATCGCCTGGCT
Organism: uncultured Anaerolineales bacterium; assembly: GCA_964412395.1. Lineage (GTDB taxonomy): Bacteria > Chloroflexota > Anaerolineae > B4-G1 > B4-G1 > CAYPOY01. The sequence goes on from CAYPOY010000356.1 coordinate 3,692, forward strand.
TCGTTCTCTGAAAAGCGAGTCCGTTGATTTAGTCTTCGCCGATCCACCCTACAACATCAAGAAAGCAGAGTGGGATACTTTTGAATCTCAACAGGCTTACGTCGAGTGGTCGTTGCAATGGATAGAGCAAGTCGCCCGCGTGTTGAAGCCGACCGGCACATTGTATGTATGCGGGTTCTCTGAAGTCCTGGCCGACATCAAGCTGCCAGCGTTGCGCTTCTTTAGAGGATGTCGCTGGCTGATCTGGCACTATAAGAATAAGGCCAACCTGGGGTCAGATTGGGGACGGTCTCACGAGAGCATTCTTCACTTCAGGAAGAGCGAGAAGTTCACCCTAAATATTGATGATATAAGGATTCTTTACGGGAAGCATACCCTAAAATATCCCGAACATCCCCAGGCTGAGACCAGCCAGTATGGTAGGGGCAAGAAGCAAGTCTGGCGGCCACATCCCAGAGGGGCCAAACCCAGAGATATGATTGAGATTCCTACAACCTGCAACGGGATGCACGAGAAAACACCTCATCCAACCCAAAAGCCGGAGGAGCTCTTGAGAAAGATTGTACTGGCCTCGTCAAATCCCGGCGATCTAGTCATAGACCCGTTCTTGGGGTCTGGAACTACTGCCGTGGTGGCCGAGCAGCTTGGGCGCAAGCGGATGGGGTGTGACCTGTCCTACGAGTACTGCCACTGGGCGGCCAAAAGAATCGAACTGGTGGAAAACTGGCCCATGAAAAAGTGGATCGAGTACGATCTGGAAAACGCACGACGGAGACGGTCCATTCGATGACCACAATCACGCTGGCCGACTTGCAAGCAAGTGTAAAGGATAAATCCGCCTTTGGTGAACTGGGACACTACTTCACACTATGTCACACCTTTTTGATGCACATTGAGGAGGCTCAGCCAACCCGTATCATTTCGCCCACGCATCACAACTACGTGTTCTATCAAGGAGTTCGAGGAATCGACTGGTCCGAGTTTAGTCTATGCTTGTTTGATCAATGAGTTATTATAACCACATCACCGACGACCTGGACGCTATGCTAGCCGTCCTGCCGGAGGACATCCGCGCTACCCTGCGGCAGGTTGGCCGGCGGGATGAGCTGCTGGAAGTGATTCTGGACCTGGGCCGGGTGCCTACGGCCCGCTACACCGACAGGGAGGTGGTGCTGCGGGATACGGAGGTCATCCGGGAGGAGATTCAGTACGTGGTGGACCGGGTGGGGGAGTTCGACGCCGACAATCGGGCCGGCATCGCCCGCACCCTGCACCGCATCGCCGCCATCCGCAACCGCAAGGGGAACATCGTCGGCCTCACCTGCCGGGTGGGCCGTGCTGTCTACGGCACCATCGCCATTATCCAGGACATCATCGAGGGCGGGAAGAGCGCCCTCTTGCTGGGACGTCCCGGCGTGGGAAAGACGACCATGCTGCGGGAGGCAGCCCGGGTACTGGCAGAGAAGAAGCGCGTCATCGTCGTGGACACCTC
>CAYPOY010000357.1:0-5179 GCA_964412395.1 uncultured Anaerolineales bacterium
CCCCACTTTCAGCCCTTTTTGCCCCCCCACGTAGGGTTTCTGCTTCGAAAACCCTTGACTCACTAAGGATGAGCGTCAGCTTGCATCTGATCTCTGCCCGAGCCAGGGGGCCTGCTGACTGCTAACTGCCAAGTTGTCGGCGCTGGACAAACTGGCTTCTTAGTGGCATAATCAGTATGAAATGAACAATGGCTAACGGCTGACCGTTGTAGATTGGAGGGAGAGAAATGCCCGAGGATCTGCAAAAGATCCGTAACCGGAAGGGGATGAGCGTGAACCAACTGGCTTCCACGTCCGGTATCTCCATCGCTACGCTCATCCAGTACGAGAAGGGGGAACGAGAGATTCCCCCCAAAGACCTGGGCCGGCTGGCCAAGGCGCTCTACGTTGGCGAGTGGGACATCAACCGTCGCTCGTCCCCGCCGCCACCACCGCCGCCCCGCCAGGAGCGCCCCGCCAGAGCGCCCCGACCGAAGAAGAAGCCGCCGAAGGAAAAGAAGCCTCCGCCCAAGCCCCTGCCCGCGCGGGATACGCAGATTGCGCATCTGCTGATGCTAGCGGCCCGCTTCGACGTAGATCGGGCCGCGCTGGAGGCGGAGATCGGCAAGTCGCTGGATGAACTGACGCAGAAAGAAGCCCGCTTCTGGAACGGCCGTTACATGCGCCGCGTCGCCGAGGAACAGCCTCCCCGTCCCATTGACCGCAAACGTGCCTACCTGCCCGAGGGGGTTGACGGCTTCGAACTGGCTTACTTGCAGGAGCAGCAGCAGGCCAGCGTGCCGCTTCACTTCACCCTCTTCGACGGCCAGACTTTCAGGGGGACGGTGGTCGGCTTCAGCCCCTACCAGATCACCATCCGTGAGCCCGGCGGGGATGAGATCACTCTCAACAAGCTCGCCATCGCCTACTACTACAAGGCCAGAGGCGCAGATGGAGGTGTGGAATGAGCCTGGGCGACGAACTGCGCTACCTGCGGGCGTTCCACGGTGGCGGCAACCTGATGGAAATAGAGAATACAATCGGCCTCGAGCCCGGCACGCTGCGCTACATGGAACAGCGCTACCGCCGCGTGGGCGAGGACGACGAAGTGCTGTCGAAGATCGCTGCCTACTACGACGTCCCGCTCGAAACACTGCAATACCATCGGAAACGGTATCGCAAGGCGCTCAGCGCCTATCTGCACCAGGCGATGGAGTCGGGGACGACTGCCCGCTTCGAACTGCGCACCGGCGAACTGCTGGCCGGTCGGGTGCGTTGGTGGGACCTGGGGGCCTTTGGGCTGGAACCCGGGGACGGCGGGCCACTCACCGTCGTGCAGCGCCATGCTGTGCTGGATTGGGAAGGTGCTGGGGTAATGAACAATGAGCCAACACGCAGGCGGTGGGGCGGGAAGCCTGCTGCGTGTGGACCGACCCGGGCATCCTCAGCGCACCCGCCCTGAAACTGGCTGCGTTCAATTTCACGGGAGCGATGGAGTTCTAAATTGCGTTGAGCGAGCCTCCTGAGCGGATTCCCCGCTGGCTGTGGAGCGGCGGGCTGGGATTGATGATATTGGCGCTGGCGGCGGGGCTGGCACTGATTGTCGCGCTGGACCTCGGCTGGAACAGCCCGCGCCCCACCCGCCCCCCCGACTGGCAGGCCCCCGGCCTCCCCCTTCGCCTGGAGGCCTCCTCAAACGAAGCCGTGGTGACACTGCTGGGCTATCCCAGCGGCGATTTCACTTTGGAGGCTGAGGCCGTCCCGCTCCCCGGCCCTGACCTGGATGGCTATGGCCTGGTCTACCGCGCCCAGGACGCCGCCCACTACTATGTCTTCACCATCGGCGGCGATGGCTACTACGCGGTCCTGCGGGTGGCGGGGGACGAGGAGGCCCTGTTAGCGGACTGGCAGCAGTTCCCCCACGTCCGCCGGGGCCGGCAGGCCAACCGGCTGCGCGTGGCCTGCGCGGGTCTGACCTGCTGCTTCTACGTCAACGACGAGTACGCCACCACCGTTGAGGACGGCACCTGGCTGACGGGTGACGTGGGGCTATGGGTGCGTGGTTTCGGAGATGGGGACGCGGCGGCGCGGTTCCTGAACCTACGCGTGTGGGTGGAAAACGGTTCCGACCTCTCCGCTCTCACACTCGCGCACCTCGGCCACCGCCTCGATCTCGATCCGCCCTCCCAGCGGCAGCGCAGCCACCTGCACCGCCGACCGGGCAGGAGGGCCCTCCGGGAAGAACTCTGCGTAGACCGCGTTCATCCGGGCGAACTCCCCGATGTCTTGCAGGAAGACTGCGGTCTTGACAACGTGCTCCAGGCAAGAGCCGCCTGCTTCCAGCACCGCCTTAAGATTCTCCAATGCCTGGCGGGTCTGGCTCTCGATGTCCGGCCCGGCGAACCCTTTCGTGCCCGGCACGATGCCCAACTGCCCGGCAGTGAAGATCAGGTCCTCCACCCGCACCGCCTGCGAGTACGGCCCGACGGCAGCGGGGGCCTTTTCCGTAGCAATGATCTGTTTATTCACCTGTGCCTCCTTGTACTTGATACTCGATGCTGGATGCTGGTTGATCGCCATTCGCTATTCGCTACTCGCTTACGGCGTCAGCACCAGTACTCCCTCCGCGTCGGCCTCCACGTCCGCCCGCTCCCACAGCATCGGGTGGTACTCAATGTTGCGCCAGGGGTCAATCATGTCGTCGTAGTGGGGATGGAATGGATGACCCGACTGGCCCGTGGTGTGCATCGAGACCGACCGGGCCAGGTCATCCATGTCTATGATCTGGCGGTAGGAAGAGACGATCACCACATCGTAGGGATGGCTCAAGCTGTAGCCAGTGTTGTTGACCGTGGCAATGGTGCCGTCCACCGACACCGGCCCCCGATTGAAAAGCGCCTCGATGGGGCCGATACCGGACTGCCCCAGGCTCTGATTTTTGAAAGTGGCGGTATGCAAGTCGCCCCAGCGCCAGCGGGCCATATCTCGCCCCAGCGTCTCGGTCAGTTCCTCCACCGCCTCCTCCAGCGCCCGCAGCAGGATATTGTCCCGCGTCTCCACCTCCAGCGTGGTCACGTCGTCGAACCAGGGGGAGGCCTCGTCTGCCAGGAAATCTACAAGCGCCACCATCGCAGTGGGCCGTCCCCGGCGCAGGAGTTGCTCCCCCAGTTCGTCGCCGAAGGTCAGGTCCACCAGGTGGAGGCGGAATGCCTCGAAGAGGACGGTCCCAGCACTATCCTGCACCGCCTGCCTGTCCCAGGCCCGCAACATCTCCAGCGCCTCTGCCAACCGGCGCTCGTTGCTGGAGCCTGAGCCTGTCACAGGGAGCACCAGCAAATAAGGGAGAACGTCTTCTGCCCAGATGGGGCTGCTGTCCCCCTGGATGGTCTGCAAGTCGGTCAAGGAGAGGACGGGGTCGGCCTCAATCAACTCCACGATCCGCCGCGCCCGGTAACCGGGGGACCAGTCCAGTGAGAGAAAGTAGGGGAAATCCGGCCCCACCACAGCGTTGTTAGCGGTGACGATGTATCCCTCCGGCGGGTTAAAAGCGCGGGGCAGTTCGTCGAAGGAGATATAGTCCACCCACTCGTGCTCCCCGGCCCAACCGGGCACGGGGCTGGAGCCGTTGCCGGAAGCGCGGATGGGGATGCGGCCGGGGGCCTGGTAGCCGATGTTCCCCTCCACATCGGCGTAGATAAAGTTCTGGCTGGGCACGTCCCAGTACGAAAGCGCCTCTCTGAACTCCCCCCAGTTCCTGGCCCGGTCTAGGAGGACGATGCTGCGCACCAGCGTCCCAGGCTGGAGCGCGGTCCAGGAGAGGGCCAACGGCTGCCAGCCGAAAGTCCAGTCCTCCTCCGTGCCGCCGACTACGTCGTTGATGATGGGGCCGTGGCGGGTGGTGCGGACGTTCACTACCACTGGCTCCTCCTCCCCGGCGACCTGAATCTCCTCACGGACGATCTCCATGTCGAGCCACTCTCCCTGAAACTCGTACTGGTTGGTGTTTTCGGGATTGACCCGCTCGATGAACAGGTCCTGCACGTCCGGTCCCAGATTGGTGACCCCCCAGGCGATGTGGTCGTTGTGGCCGATGATGACGCCAGGCGTGCTGGCGAAGGAGGCGCCGACTACGTTGTAGGGGCAGTCCGGCCCCAGTGGATCGCAGTGGAGGCCGATCTCGTACCAGATGGAGGGCATCTGGATGCCCAGGTGGGGGTCGTTGGCCAGGAAGGGAGTCCCCGTCTCGGTGCGGCTCCCAGCGACGACCCAGTTGTTACTCCCCAGGTCATCCCCAGCTCCCAGGACGTGGGTCTCAAAGGCAGCATCGGGCACCGTCTCCAGCGTCGCCCCCGCCAGCGGGGGGGGAACGATGACCGGGTAGTCGTCCGGGTAGGGAGGCTTCAGCACACCAACGGCGGGGGTCCCCAGCCGGGCCGTGATGTGGGCGCGGAGGAGTTCGGTGTCCATGTTGCCACTCAGATCCCAGGCCATCACCTTTGCCCAGGTGAGGGTGTTGAGGGGGGTCCAGGGCTCGGGTTCAAACTCCACGCCGGTGAGGCCCAGGATGGCGAACTCCAGCCCCAGGTGGCCCCGGTGGGTGGAGATGTAGGCGTTGACCCCCTCGGCATAGGCTTCCAGCACTGCCCGCGTCTCGGCGTTCAGTCGCTTCAGTTCCTGGGCGGAGGTGCGGTGCCAGCCGAGAGTGCGGAGGAAGCGATCTTGTCCCAGGGCGGATTCCCCCAGTACCTCCGACAGCCGCCCGGAGCCAATCCGCCGCCAGAACTCCATCTGCCAGAAACGGTCCTGGGCGTGGACATACCCCTGGACGAAGAAGAGATCGTGAGGGTTGGAGGCGTAGATGTGGGAGATGCCCCAACTATCGCGGATGATGGTGACCTCTGACTGCAGGCCGCTCACCTGGATCGTCCCATCGGTCCGGGGCCAGGAGCGATGCACGGTGACGAAGCCATACCCGAAGACAGCCAGCCCCACCACTAATGCAATCACCAGCAGCATCAGCAGGACACGTAGCAGCGTACGCATGGTAGCCCTCCTTATTTTATCTGCTCTCAAGCGTTCACCCAGTGGGTTAGAAGGCGGTCTCCCGACCGCCGTTCCCTGCCAGGAAGCGGCAAGGATGCCACGCAAACCGCTCCCTCGGGTTGGCTGCGCCGGTCGGGAGACCGGCGCGAGCAGGGAG
>CAYPOY010000358.1:0-5112 GCA_964412395.1 uncultured Anaerolineales bacterium
CATCTTCCCCCCTCCATCCTCCTCCGCTACCCCCCGCAACCCCACCACCAATCCCATCACCGCCCACGGGACAAAGGCCAACTTGACTCCCCAGGCCACCGCGTCCACCAGCCCGTGTACACACATTCCCGCCATCCCGGCAATACATCCTGCACACAAGCCAGCCAGTGCACCCTGCCCCTTCCGCCGGAAGACGCGGTAGGCGGAGAAAGCGCTGGCAAAGGTGAGGCCCAGCAGCGCCAGGTACGCCATCAGCCCCGGCAGGCCCAGGTCCACCGCCACCTGTAAGTAGAGATTGTGCGCGTGGGGCACCGTGCCGGCCGGGTTCAAGAAAAGTGGGTACAGCACCGCCACCACCCGCTCGAACGTACCCAGCCCCAGACCCGTGAAGGGGAAATCCTGGACGGCGTATATGGCCCGCGACCAGATCTCCATACGGCTATCCAGCCCGCTGGTCGCATCACCGGTCATCAACTCGTCGGCCACCGTGCGCCAGCCGACCAGCCCCACGCCCACCAGTCCCACGACCAGGACCAGCGGGATCACCACCCGCGCTGCCCTGGGCCAGCGTAAGCCCAACAACACCAGCCCGCCCACCGCAAACCCCAGGTACGCACCACGGGATTGGGTCAGGGCCAGCGTGGCCAAGAGCAGCAGGCCGCTCAAGGCAGCAGCCAGGTGTACAACGTAAAACGTGAGACGTGAGACGTGAGGCGTGAAACGTGAAACGTGAAACGTGAAACCGGATACAGCGATCGGCCATAGGATCACCAGCGCGCCGGCCATGATGTTGGCGTTGACCGTCTCCGGCAGGCGCCCCGCCCAGCGGGTGTACAGCGCCGGAAGGGCAAACAGTTTGGACGAAGACACGTGCATGCCGAACGGAGCCAGCGCCGCCAGCGTCACCCCCACCGCCACCAGCCCGCCCCAGACCCACCAGGCTCGTCCCGGCGTGCGGGTCCAGTGGACCACAGCGCTGAATAGGACCACACCGGCCAGCAAGTACGACAGGGCATCCGTGGTCAGGTCCGGCACGGCCGAGGCCCAAACAGCCACCGGGGCCATTACGAGAAGTAGCAGCAGCGCCAGGTTCAGTGGGGTGGAACGCAGTGGGTGGCCTCGTGTTCCCCATCGCACCAGCCATATTCCCACCAATGCAATCAATCCTCCGGCAGTCAACGCTTGCGCACGGGTGGGGAAAATCAACAGTAGCGCCACCAGGGGCGCTACCAGAATCTCTCCGTTTGCGATCCAGCACACTAAACGTCTCATCTTTGCGACAAACGCTCGACAAAAGCCGCGTGCTCGGGCGTTTCCAAGCCACGCCTCAGTTCTACCAGCACGGTCGCTAAATCGCCGGTCAAGAGGGCCGGGACCGCCAGGCGCAAACCGGGAAAAACCTGGCTGCGTATTACGCCCTCGGCGTCAGGTGACAGGGGAAGGTATTCTCCTTCCTGCCATCTGAACCAGTCCAGTCGTCGGTCGTAGACCTGCCACACGATGTACTCCTGCACCCTGTTCCGGCGGTATACCTTCAGTTTGTCGTACAGGTCATACGACGTGCTGCTGGCAGCAATCTCCACGATCAGTTCCGGCGATCCCTCAATGTAATCATCGTCGCTAATACGTGAAGCGCCTCCCAACCCCTCGTCCAACCGTAGCAAGGCATCTGGCTGTACCTCGTTGTCCAGGTCCAGGCGCACGGTGGCGTTATCGCCTAACTTGACGCCAGGCGTGGCTACGTAGTAGGCGCCTAGCCAGATAATCACCTGGCTATGTGGTTCCGCGTGACTCTCGAAACGGACTGGCGAGGGCATATACACAACTCCTTCGATCAAATCCGCTTTCTTGATGTGCGGCATGGCCTCGTAACGCCGCTCAAATTCAGCCCGGGTCAGGCGCTCACCGTTCTCCAACGGCGGCGGGCCAACCATGCGGGTAACCGCGCGACGTGCCGGACGTTGAACCTGCGTCACTACCGGGTTTGCAAGAGCCATCTCGTCATCCTGCCCTCTCAGTTATCGTTCCCAATACCAATGACCGGCTATTATTATACCCCATTATCCTCCCAGGAGCAATCGCAGGTTGCAAAGTCAAAACAGCGCCTCGCAGCAAACTCAAGACACCGTACCCAATCTCCTCTCTGTCCTCCTCTCCCACTCTCCCACTCTCCTTGTCTCCCCCTCTTCCGCCCTCCCCCTCTCCTCCCTCACCGGCCTCTGCCTGCACTCCGGCGCTACCGCCTGCATCAGTTCCCACAGACTGGCAACCTCACCGGCCTGCGCGGCCTTGATCAATTTTTGCACACCCCACTGCAGCTCCTGGCCCCCTAGCGGCATTCCCTCTGTAACCACAAAGATCTTCTCGTGCGCGGTCAGGGTATACGACTCCCCGTCGTTGAACAACCGCTCGGAGAGCTTCTCCCCCGGCCGCAACCCGGTGAACTCGATCTCAATGTCGCGCCCGGGCTGCAATCCGGAGAGGGTGATCAAATCACGGGCCAGATCTACAACCTTGACCGGCTCCCCCATATCCAGCACGAAAATCTCTCCCCCGTCCCCCAGGACAGCGGCCTGGATTACCAACTGCACCGCCTCGGGGATGGTCATGAAATATCGTTCCACCTCAGGGTGCGTCACCGTCACCGGTCCCCCGGCAGCGATCTGGTGCCTGAAAAGCGGCACCACGCTGCCCTCACTGCCCAACACGTTCCCAAAGCGCACGGCCACAAAACCCTTGCCTCTGCGGCGGGCCGCGTCCTGCACCAGCAACTCGGTCACCCGCTTGCTAGCCCCCATAAAGTTGACCGGGTTTACCGCTTTGTCGGTGGAGATGAGCACAAAACGAGCCACGTCCTGCCGCTCCGCCACCCGCAGAAGGTTGCGGGTGCCCATGATGTTGTTGAGCACCACCTCCTCGGCATTGGCCTCCATCAACGGCACATGCTTGTAGGCCGCCGCGTGGAAAACGATCTCCGGCCGGTAGCGGCCCACCACCCGCTCCACGCGCCCCAGGTCGCGAATATCGGCCACGACCGGGCAGATCTCCAGCTCCGGATGCCGGTCCCTCAGTTCCGTGTTGATGTAATATACACCGCTCTCCGACTGATCTAACAACACCAACTGCCGCGGCCGCTGCTGCGCCACCTGGCGGCACAGTTCAGAGCCAATCGAGCCCGCTGCCCCCGTCACCATCACCACGGCCCCACCCAGATAGGCCGCGCCCTCCGGGTTAGGCGACACCGGGTCACGGCGCAGCAGATCCTCGATCTGCACGTCCCGGATCTGGCTGACGCTCACCGTACCGCCGATCAACTCGTACATGCCAGGGACAGTCTTGTACCTCACTCCAGCCTGGTCGCAGATAGACTTAATGGCACGGATCTCCCGGCCCGGCGCGGTGGGCATGGCGATGATCACATCATCCACCTGATGTCTCCTCACCAGCGCAGGGATATCCTGCCGTGTGCCGAGCACCCGCACACCGTGGATGTGCATCCCCAGCTTGGCGCAGTTATCGTCCACGAAGCCGACCGTCTGCAACCCCATGCCTGGATTTTGCTGCACCTCGCGCAGGATCATCGCCCCCGCATCCCCCGCGCCCACGATCAAAACCTGGCGTGGGTTCTGCGCAAACGTTTTGAGCCGGGCCAGGTCCTGCGGGTGCATGCGCTCCTGCAACAGGCGCAACAGAAAGCGCGTGCCGCCCAGGAAAGCGACGCTCAAGCCCCCTTCCAACACCAGGACGGAGCGTGAGGGACAGTGGTATATTCCCAATACAGGCAGCAGCTCGAAGTTTGCGGCAAATGCCAGGACGGAGCCGATCACCCCGGCCAGGACGATAGTCTTGAGCTCCTGGGTGCTGGCGTAGCGCCACAGCCGCCGATAAAGCCGGAAGTGGTAATACACCGGCAGGCGGACCAGCGGAACCAACACAAACAGCGTCCAGTTCTGTCGTAAATAGGGCCAGACGCTGATCAGGGCTTCGTAGCGGATGACAAAGCTAAAGACCACAGCCAGCAGGATGCAGATCAGGTCCACCAACACCAGGTAGCGCATCCGCAGGCCGACCGGATTCCCATTCTCTGTTTCCATGGTCTTCCCCTCCTCTTGTGAACCGCCGCTTCGCTGTCCCGCACCCACTGCAGAGAGATCAGGCAATTTGGCACTCAAATGAGCGATTTCAGCCGATTTCGCGTCTATTCACCCTCCCGCAGGTTCGGGCAGGTTTTCGACGCAAAAGCGCGTCCCAACCGGCCATTCGAGCTTGTAAGTGCGGTCAATTGTAACCTGCGGGCCTGGCACTTGCCCACCAGCAGCGTAATGGGCAGTCAGATACTCGGGGATCGTGCGCCGATTTTGGGTAACGAGGACGTAGCCGGTCCGTTCAATCCAGCGCAGGATATCCGGGTCAGGTGTGGCTTTAGGCGGCGCCAACGGCTGACCCACTGCCAGCACATCCATCTCGGCTGCCAGACGCAAGAGCCCGCGCTGGATGCCCCAGTCTATGTGCTCGTCGAGCAGGAAACGCAGGCGTGTCACGTCTGCAAGCCGGCGAAATATCCTGGCCCCTTCTCGGCGATGATCTCAGCCCGCTTGCGCGCCATCCGCTCGCGCAACTCCACCACGAACAGCGGCGGGTTGCGTTGTTGCTCCTGCCAGGCTGCCTCGGCGTAGGCACGCCAATTGGCCAGGTATTGCTCCACCTGCTCCCGATTGTGCAGGTAGTAAGTAATGGTCGCGTAGACCTGCTCCAGCATCAGCGTGCGGTAGCGCACAGCGATTTCCTCAGGGCTGGCGCCTTGTAGATAGTCACTTAAAACGGTCTCAATCCCCACCCGTGTCCCTTTGATGCGAATGTCGTCCGGACTCAAGAACTCGAAGTAACTTTCCAGTTCCATGCTGCCCTCCAACTGCATGCTCTGTTTCAATTATACCACGCTGGTCTGTGTGGGGAAAGTGGCAGGTGTCTGTTTTGCTCCCACAACACTACACGAATTGGGAAACCAATGAATTCCTTCCCCCCCGGCCATTCGTTTTATTCTAAAAATGTAACTGCTCAGGCTGATGGGCGAAGGCCTCCCGACCGAGCCCTTTACGCCTCGGTCAGAGA
>CAYPOY010000359.1:0-5065 GCA_964412395.1 uncultured Anaerolineales bacterium
CAGCCGTGACCGCAAGATACGGCTTTCCGATGTAACGACGATATGGTAATGATCCTAACCCTATAGATACACCTACACCATTGCAGCCGCCAAAGCGCCCCGGTGGAAAGGCACAACAAGCTATCCACCGGGGCGTTCGCGCGTCCAGGGGCACGAGATTTGCAGCGAATTCCAAGGAAATAGGAAAAGCATGAACTTTGTGACCATCGCAGACCTGGAAAACCAGGTAGCCGAGGCCGTGGTGGGCTTTGAACAACACGGCTTCGGCGTCGCCGTGCTTCGGGTGCGCTGCAACCCGGCGATAGGCGAGCCGGTGTATTTCCCGGCCTGCACGGCGGACCCCGACCGTTCGGCTGAGCGCTCACGGCGAAGCCTGGCGCTGGTGTTGTGGCCGGAGGGGTGGCTGACGCAGGAAGCGTTGGTCGAGGCCACGCATCTCTACCTGCGCTGCTCTGGGGAATGGGGACCGGTGTGGGACGAAGACGTGGTCATTCGTCGCTGGGCACCCCTCGCTCCTCCAAGGGAGCCTGGTCTGGGCGAAGCCGAGCGAGCCTGCCCTGAGCTTGACGAAGGAGCCTGCCCTGAGCTTGAAGGGACAGGAGAGACAAGCCGCCACCGGCTCGCTCGCCGGTCTACCCCCGGAACTGGCCGACGACCCGCTGGTGCGGGTGGCCGTGCAAGAGTTGGGGGCGGTAGCGAGAGTCTTGTGAAATCGGTCTCTTTGCACACCGACGGCGAGAGGGTATGTGAGGTTGCTGGAAGTGAATCAACAGATCGGGTGGGAAAGGCCAGTTGCTCCTGCCCCAGTTTCGGAGTATAATGGACTTTGCAGGGAGGTGCAGTATGGTCACCAGGATTGTTGAAGCGGTCTACAGGAATGGCGTGTTGAAGCCAGTGGAACCCCTTTCGCTGGACGAGCACGAGACTGTCCGGCTTGGAATTCTCGAGGACCAGGAAGCAGAGGCTCTCCACCCCCATATCACCCGCATTCCCGGCGTATGTGGGGGACGCCCGATTGTTCGAGGTACCCGTATCCCCGTTCAGACCATCGTCGGATACTACAAGCTGGGTGTGACCGTGGATGAGATTCTGGCTGGGTTGCCTCACTTGACGGCAGCCCAGGTCTTCGATGCGTTGAGCTATTACCACGATCATCAAGCCGAGATCGAGGCTGATATCGCTGCCGCCGAACCCGCGACCTTGCTAGCCCGTTATGGATTGCAGATGGAGCCTGACGGTCGCGTCGTACCCGCCGAGTGACAATGGTCGAAGAGACATACGAATCCTTGTTCATCCGGCTCTACCTGGACGAGGATATCTTCAAATCCGTTGCCCCTGCCTTACAAGCTCGAGGTTTCGATGTCGCCAGCGTGCATGATCTGCACCACTACGGATGGTCCGACGCGGAACACCTGGCTTATGCCGCCGCCGAGGGACGAGCCGTTTTCACCTTCAATGCTCCTGACTACATCGCTTTACACACAGAGTATTTGAGCGAGGGGAGATCGCATGCCGGTATCATCGTCTCCAAGCAGCACTCCATCCGCGAGACAATCCGTCGCTTGCTGGATCTGCTCAACCGCGTCACCAGAGATGAGATGAAAAACCAGTTCTGGTGGATATAGTCTTAGTCCTCTCGACGAGGTGATCTACTATGCGTATGAGAGGATTGATCGAGGATATGAGCCGGCTAGAGACAGAGCTCCACAGGTTTGAGACCAGATTCGGCGTGAAATCCCAGGATTTCTACGATGCTATGGCACAGGACGAGTTAGAGGAATTCGACGCCCTCGATGAGTACCGTATGGAGTTCATCGAGTGGTTGGCGCTCTACAAGACGCGGTTGAGCCTGGACAAGAAGTATCGCCAGTTGATCGCCCGTGAACCGGTGGCCCTTCAAATCAAGACCAATTTGGGGTTGCCCCATACCTGGTCAGCCTCTTTCTTCACCCCGAGCCACGGTTGTGGCATCCCTCCTACGGGTTGTCAGGTCGGGGAGATAGTGTTAGAATAGATGCAGGTTTGCAAACAGGGAGAATGCGCAATGCCAAATTCGATGTTGGCCAGTATCTTACAAGATATCCATACCCTGGCCACAGAACTCCAGCTCTACGAACGCAGGTACGGCGTGCTGTCTGAGACGTTCTTCGAGGCATATATGAGCGGGGAAGAGCCAGAAGATGATGCCTGGGTGCCGGACTTTGCGATGTGGGCTGGGACATATCAGACCTGGCTGGATCGCCAGCGAGAGTACAGGGCTGCTGTGCGTCGGCTGCGAGAACGCCCGGCCAGCCTGTCGCGGCTGATCAGTGTGGCTACACCATCGTGATGATGTGTCTGACCACGCTCGCTGACTACGAGGCTTTTGTCTACTCACTTCAAGATCGCTTCCTCACCACAAACACGTCCCCCCTAATATCAAGCACAACCGCATCCCTGCCCCCGACCTGAGCTTCACCCATCCTAACCTGTCTTTCCTGATCGAGGAGATTGAGCAAAAAGTCCTGGGCAAATCAGCGCCGGAGTAGCGCCATTGCCAGGTGAAAGTGGCACGGGAAGCGTAACCCGTGTGCATACGTAGACGGGGCGACACCAACAGGTGTCGCCCCGTTTGGCTGCAAGACTGTTCGTAATCGTTCTCTGAGGTGCAGTAATCGCTGAGGGAGAATGCACCACTGCAGCCGCCAAAGCGCCCTGGTGGAAAGGCATAACAAGCTATCCACCGGGGCGTTTGTGCATCTCGTAGGGGGTAACATTTGTGACGGATTCTGATGACAAAAGAGGAGAAATATGGACTTTGACCATCGCGGACCTGGAAAACCAGGTGACCGAGGCCGTACTGGGCTTTGAACAACATGGGTTCGGCGTGCCCGTGCTCCTGGTACATTGTAATCCAGAGGTAGGTGAACCGGTGTACTTCCCGCCCTGCACGGCGGACCCCGATCGTTCGGCTGAGCGCTCACGGCGAAGCCTGGCACTGGTGCTGTGGCCGGACGGGTGGCTGACGCAGGAAGCGTTGGTCGAGGCCACGCGACTCTACTTGCGCTGTTCCGGGGAATGGGGACCGGTGCGGGGCGAGGACGTGGTCATCCATCGGTGGTCGCCCTTCGCCCCCTGGAATGGGGCTACCCCCGAAACCGGGCTGCGGGTCTGGCTAGGCGAGGACAAGGTAGTGTGCTCGCCGGTGCAACCTGCGCCAGTGGTAGGCTTGCAGGAGTACCTCGATGCCTGTGTTCAGGCTCTTCGTGCCAATAACCCAGTCGGGTGGCCGGCGTACGCAGAAAACCCTTTGGAAGTGTGGCGTTACCTGGCACGGAGCATCGGGTACGGCCTTGGTTGTTACGACGTCGCCGCCGTGCGACGGGAGATCGGTTCGCTCTACGGCCGTATCGTCGTGGCGTGTACGTTCGGGACACGGTACGGCGTGCCCATAGATAATGCGACCTTTCTCGGCTGGATGCGTGAGGCAGCCGCCGAAGCCAGAAGGATGGAGGTCAATGTCAGAGATGGATGAACAAACTACAGAAGAGGTCGTACACCATCTACCTCACGCGATGTTGCGGATACACCCGCGCAACATGCGGCGTTTCTACCCACAGCACGAGGTGGAGCGGATGGCGGCCTCGATCAAGGCTCGCGGGGTGATCGAGCCTCTCATCGGCGTCCGGGTGAACGGCCATGTGCAGGTCGTGGTCGGCTCGTTTACCTCGGCGGCTGACCTCGGCCCGCTATCTGGGCGACGAGGCCCCCCTGATGCCGGTGATCATCCGGCAGCAGGAGGAGGCCGAGCAACTCCTGGACATGGTGGCCGAGAACCTGGTACGGGCGACCCCGGACCCGGTCTCAGAGGTCCTCCACTACCGGAGGCTGCTCCAGGAGCCCGGGATGAGTCGCGCCCGGTTGGCCAGGGAAACCGGCGTGGCTCCGCAGACCATCAACGACCGTCTCCGGCTCATGGAACTGGAGCCGGAGATCCAGGACTTGATTGCGGCCGGCCGGTTCCCTCGCGGCCGCGAGCCAGTAGAGGCATTGCTCTCCATTCCTGATTCCAGGGCACGGGTGGAGACGGCCCGTGCCCTGGCAGAGCGGCGGGCCGACGTGCGGCTGAAACCTTCTCGAGGCCACCTGTACGCGCGTCCGGGGGAGGCTGGAACGGAGGCTGAAGGTCCAACAGGCAGCGCGGGAGGGCAGGGAGTACGTCCCCGCCCTGGAGGGTGCGCTGGAAGCAGGGCTGCCCCCGGTGGACCGCCAGCCAATTCCCTGGGGGCTGCTGCGGCAGTCGGCAGCGGCAGCCTGTGAGGGTTGTGACGTTGCGCGAGAGAGGTTTGTGAGTGCGTCCGAACCGGGCTGGACCCTCTTCCGAGAGCAGGAAGGATTGGCCGTGGACAACCCCTCTCACGCCGGGATCCCTATGCCGAGGTGGAGGGAGATGGCCCAGTCCGTCGAGGGTACCTGCGCCGTTTGCGCGGTGCGGGATATGGAGTCCGTCTGCGGCTCCTGTGCGCTGATCGAGTTTCTCCGCCGCGTCGTGCGACAGGTCAACGGGAGGTCAGGCTGAGATGGACGTTTACGATGTGCCTGAAGCGGCCGAGGTAGTCATACCCAGTATTATCCAGTGGGCGTTGGCGGAGGCGGAGATCGCCCCCAGGCGGAAGCCTCTCCCCTGGAGCGAGAGGGAGGACGAGTTTCTCCGCCAGAACCTGGGCGTCCTCTCCGAGGAGGAGATCGGCGCCGCGTTGAGGCGCACGCTGACGGCTGTGCACCTGCGCTGGAAGCGCGACCTGGGACTGCCGGCCCCCTCGAAGACGCCTGGGTACATGACGGCGAACCAGGCGGCCAAGATCCTGGCCGTAGACGTCCACGCGGTGTGCCGGTGGTCGAGAGTGGGTGGTTGCGAGCGCGGCAGCTACCGTTCCGGAATCGGAAGGTGTGGCGCATCCGGATCGAGGACTTGAGCGATTCGCCGTCAAGTCGGAGCACTGGATCCTCTTCCGCCCTGACCGTGTGCGTGATCCCGCCCTGGCACGTCTGGTGACCCTGGCGGTCGAGCGCTGGGGCGATGAGT
>CAYPOY010000360.1:0-5051 GCA_964412395.1 uncultured Anaerolineales bacterium
ACGTGCGAGCACCAGGGATGCGGTAGAAACTGAAGTTCAGTTCGCAGGTGGGGAACTCACTGGCGTAGAAGGCGAGCCACTCCTGCTTGGGCAGGTCCTTGGGGTAGACCGGCCCCACCCAGTCTTTGTAACTGAAACCGCTGGTACCAATCAGGATGGTCATGTCTTCTTCTCCTCTGCCTTCATAGTGGCAGTGGGTGAAGGGTGCGGAGTCGAGGCTTCGCCGTCACGCGCAGGATGCTCTCAATGTCATCTCGAACATACTGTGCATCTTGCGGGCGTCGTCCATCAAGCGGTAGATCTGGATCTGCACCGGACAGCTCTCCCCCAGGCGATCCTCAACCGCTGTCCGCAGGTCGGGGCCGGGGTGCGGGCGACCATCCCCCAGAACCTCGACAATGGCCATCCGGCGAGCCAGGGAGGGGTCGGCCTCGGCCTGGGCCGCCAGGATCCACAGCCACGGAGCGTCTTTACGGTTGCGCGGCAGATGATCCAATGCGGCGTGTCGTCAGGTTGCCAGCCACGTGTTTGCACATTGCTTGGTCATACCTCCCCTTCGTCCCCGATAATCACGCGGCGCGTGCGCCCGGCCGCCTCGGGCGGGCCGATGATGCCCATTTCTTCCATAATTTGCATCAGCCGTGCCGCGCGCGGGTGGCCGATGCGTAGCCGTCGCTGCAGGAACGAGGCCGAAGCACTGCCGGCACTCCGCACTACGGCAATCGCCTGCTGCAACAGTTCATCCCCCGCGTCGTCCTCGCCCCGACCGTGCCCTTCCGGCCGCATCATCCGCTCCCAGGGGGCCTCCTCCTCGACCGGGCCCACCTGCTCACGCCAGAACCCCACCACGCACTCCAGTTCCTCTTCGGAGACAAAGCAACCCTGTACGCGCACCGGGTAGCCCGCGTCAGCCGCCAGGTAGAGCATGTCACCTCGGCCCATCAGCGTCTCCGCGCCCAGCATATCCAGGATCACCCGCGAATCAACCTGGCTGACGGTGGCGAAGGAGATACGGGCCGGGAAGTTGGCCTTGATCAGTCCTGTGACCACGTCTACGCTCGGTCGCTGCGTCGCCACGACCAGGTGGATGCCGGTAGCGCGGGCCATCTGAGCGATGCGGCAGATGGTACGCTCGACCTCGTCGGGGGCCAACATCATCAAGTCGGCCAATTCGTCCACCAGTACGACGATGCGCGGGAGGAGCGGCTCCTCTTTTCGCTTCATTATGCGGTTGTAGTCGTCTATGTTGCGTGCAGTGGCAGTGGCGAAGCGCTTATAGCGATCGTCCATCTCCCACGCGACCCAACGCAACACCTTGACCACCCGCTCCAGATCCACCTCCGCCCGACCGTAGAGGTGAGGCAGTCCATTGAAACGCACCAATTCCACCATCTTGGGGTCAATCATGACCAGCCGCAGTTCATCGGGTGTGTTATTGTAGATCAGACAGGTGGTGAGGGCCTTGATACAGACCGATTTCCCCGACCCGGTGGTGCCGGCGATCAACAGGTGTGGCATCCTGGACAGGTCGGCCACGACCGGCTCGCCAGCTACGTCGCGTCCCAGGGCGAAAGCCAGTGGCGAATCGGATTGGTGCAGCCTGCGAAACTCCTCCGACTCGATCACCTCGCGGACGCTCACTAGTTGGACCTTGCTATTAGGTACCTCGATGCCGACGATGGAATGGCCGGGCACGGGGGCCTCGATGCGGAGGCGGGGAGCCGCCAGCGCCAGTGCCAGGTCGTTCGCCAGCGTGCTGATCTGGCTCACTCGCACCTTCCGGTCACCGGTCCCGGGACGTTTCACGAAGCCAGGCTTAACCCCGAACTGGGTGACTGTGGGGCCAACGCGTACCTCAGCGACCTCCACCGGCAGGCCGAACTGAGCCAATGTTTCCTTGATGATGCGCGACTTCTCGCGGATCTCCTTGTCGGTCAACGCTGGCTCATCGGCCTCGTTCAGCAGATCGAGCGGGGGTAGGGTGAGTTTGCGCCGGCGAGAAGGAGCGGCAGGTGCAGGCGCAACTCCAGGCTCGATCTTGGTCGGGCGTGCCTGGGGCGGTATGGCAGCATCCCGTGGGGCGGGTTGGGCAGGCGTAGTATGCGCCGGCTGCGGTTGCTCACGCCGTGTAACAGGTCTGGTTGGGCGTCGTCGTGAGGCTTCGTCGGGCCTTCGGCGTGAGCGGCCAGTCGAGGCGTGTTCATCCGGACGGCGGCGTGCCGCGTGACCAGTCAGCGTTCCCCACGCCGCACCTGCGACCCGCTTGACGTCGGCGAAGGTCACGTCGAAGGTCAAGCCCAGGCCAAGTGCCAACAGTGCCAGTAGAATCAGCACGGCCGCTGGCCATCCCAGGTAGGTCAAAAGCACAATGGATACCGCCCAGCCAATCAGCCCTCCGCCCCAGGGCTCCCCTACCAGCTCCCATAGATCACTCTGGCCAGCGATGGTATGCGTCAACGCTAGCAGACTGAAGAACGCCAGTTCCGCGCCGACGAATGGACGCCATCGCCACTTCAACGGGCGGTCCAGGTGGTGTTGGAGCGACAGCAGCCCGGCTAGAAGGATAGCAACGGCGGCCGGGTACGCCCCCCAGCCCAACCAGTATCGCAACAGGTCTATCCACGCATCGGCCCAGCGCCCCGTCGTTACCCGGAACAGCGCCAGCAGCGTAATTGCGCCCAACGCTATAGCGAGCAGGGCCAGGATCTGTTGCAAAAGCGGATCGGTCAGGACAGCCACCCAGTTGACCTGGGGCTCGGGCTTCTTTTTGCTACGTTTGGTCAATTTCCGCTCCGCAGACTTAATCCCATCCGTCGCCGCTCACTGTCAATGCTGAGAATACGAGCGTTCACAACGTCGCCTTCTTGCACCACGTTGCGGGGATGGAAGAAATTCCCCTCCGCCAACTCCGAGACGTGGATCAATCCCTCTAATCCCTCTTCCACGCGCGTGAAGGCCCCGAAATCCACCACGTGGGTGATGATGCCTTCGACGACCTGGTCGACATGGTAACGCTCTTCGACCGATTGCCAGGGATCGGGCTGCAATTGCTTGATGCTCAGACCCACGCGCCCGTGCTCACGGTCTATATTGAGGACGTACACCTCTACAGATTGGTTTGGCTCAAGGGCATCGCTGGGATGCTCTACTCGTCCCCACGAAAGTTCTGAGACGTGCACCAACCCCTCCACCCCGCCCAGGTCCACAAACGCGCCGAAAGAGCAGAGGCTGGTCACACGGCCTTGACATATATCGCCTGGATGAAGGGTGTCCAATAACTCTTGGCGGCGGCTCTCGTCGAGGCGGGATGCCCGCTCCGAAAGGACGAACCGCCCATGCTCTGGATCCAGCTCAATGACCTTGAGACGCAGCCGGCTCCCGATGAGACGCCGCAACTCGCTGTACCGTTCTCCCTCGTCCGCGAAGGGCGAGAGACTCACCAGGTGGGAAGCGGGGACAAAACCGCGCAGGCCATTCCACCCGACCAACACTCCGCCACGATTGCAACCGACTACCGGCAGTTCAAGCACTTCTCCCCGCTCCATTGTCTCACGAGCATCCCTCCACTTGTCTTCCGTGACCATTGGCCCCACTGGTGCCGATACATTGAGGGCTTCTTTGCTCCACGGGTCCGTTTGAGTGGCAAGAGTAGCTGCTCGTCCGTTCTCTCCATCGTGTAACAGTGCTTCCCAGTATCCCTCATCCGGCGGCGACTCCCCAGAGATCCATTTCCCCATCTGCCCCATCGTTCTTTCGCCTCCCATTCTTACGCATTACGCACTTGTACATTACGCATCACATTTCACATCTGATCGTGTCACTGACACATACCGATTATATGGCAGTGCCAACAGCTTGTCAAACAGTTAAACGTCAAACCTCCTTGGAAATGATCTTCTGATTGCTTAACTCCTCCTGTTCCAGCTCTTCCAGCGTCTGGGCTACCGTCTCGATCGCAATGCGTTGCTTGCGGTACAGGTCCGATTCACTCATCGCCAGCCGCCGTGCGACCTCGCGCACCTTACGCCCCTGGAGAAACTTGAGTTCGAGGATGTTATACAGAATCCACTCTGGTGCTGTCATCTGACGTTGCCCGTCGGGGCGCAAGCGCTCGATGGCCTGCTTGAGCACGGCCCGTAGACCCTTCATCGCATTGCCATCGTGCTCCTGCGTCGCACGTTCCACCACGCGCAAAGACAGGAGTGGACTTGTGGTCAGTTTGGGTCCGCCCCAGTAGTGACTGAGTGCGTCTCTGACCCACTGTCGGAACTCGGCGGCCTCTACCGGGCTGAACCCGGAGAGCGCCTGTTCCCCAACGTAATGCACCATCCCACGGCGGCGCTGTATATCTTCAATCTCCGGGATAATCCACTCCAGCGCGCTGAAGATGCCCTGTTGAAGTTGACGATCCTCCAGCGCCGCTGCTGCCTGGGCGAGTAGGGCTTCCATCCCTGTCTGTTCCTCTGAGCTCAGGTCCGGCCTGGGCGCGCGTGCCGCTATACCCACCACCCCGATGACGGTGGCCTGACCGTTGGTGTGCAAGGGGGCCAACCAGTAGCCGTTCCACACGAACAGGTCGCCGTGTTGCTCGATATGGTGCTCTTTCGATGGTTCGGCTTCAGCAGATACTTGCCACGCCTCCGGTGGCAGGTCGTCTGCTGTGCCTGGCTCCAGTGGCCCGCACGCGACCTCCAGGTGGGGCGTGCCGCTGTCTATGACGACCACGAAGGCCGTCTCCACTCGCAACAGGTCGCACAGCGCCGTGAGGACGTTTTCCAGAAACTGGCGCAGGTCGGTCGTCGTGAGCAGCCGGTTACTCAACTCCTGAATCCACGCGATCTCTGGCTGATCCTGGCGGTAAAGCGCCCGATCAATCAAAGGCTTGGC
Source organism: uncultured Anaerolineales bacterium (assembly GCA_964412395.1). Classification (GTDB taxonomy): domain Bacteria; phylum Chloroflexota; class Anaerolineae; order B4-G1; family B4-G1; genus CAYPOY01. Next base: position 4,888 of record CAYPOY010000360.1, read on the forward strand.
CAGTTCGATGCCGAGTTGTAACAGCAGGATGACACCAACGACGCCGAAAAGTATCAGACGGTGGCTTGGAAGGCCAAGCCATTCCTCCGTCTGCGACGCAGCGATGATGACCACGACTACCAGCGTGGCGACGAACGGCCCGCGCAGCAAGAAACGCACCAGCC
>CAYPOY010000361.1:0-5036 GCA_964412395.1 uncultured Anaerolineales bacterium
AATAGCACACGGATACACACAGATGAAACGGATTCTCACGGATTTTTTATCTTTATCTGTGTACATCCGTATGATCCGTGTTGATCCGTGTCCCGTTTATAGCTGGCTGAGCAGTTACGACTCGTGAATTATTGTACACCATCTTTACCCGATCCGCATCGGGAACTCTCCCTATTCCTCCATAGGGAACTCTCCCTATTTTCCACCCTCGAACGCATAGTAGGTCACCAGCAGTGCCATCAGCGTGTGCCGGTCGGCGCAGCTCAGCCCGAAGTACGCGCGGGCCTTGGCGTAGGCCGACGAGAGGTGATGGCCCACCGTCCTGGGGCTGCGGCAGGTGCGCTCCGCGACTTCCGCGTCGGTCAGTCCCTCACGCACCACCAGCCGCACCACCTCCTGCTCCGCTGGGCTCAGTTCCCGCTCCGTGAACGCCCGCGCCAGCCGCAGCGCGTCGGCCTGAAGCAGTTCCTCCTGGCGCTGCAGTGCGTCGAACGGGTCGTCGCTCAGGATCAGGTTGGTGAGCGCCGGGCTGACCTCCGACCAGCGCAGGACGGGGACACGAATCAAGGCCGCCTCCTCTGGCTCAGGATGGAGTGCCTTACTCTCAATCAGGGCAGGCAGCGAGAAGATGTGCCAGACCCGGTCATCGGGATCGAACAGGAGTTGCGCCACGGCCATACCGTAGATGGCGATGATCTTGCGCCCACCGGCTATCGAGAGGTGGACCCTCCGGCGGGCCTGCTTGGCGGCTTTGACCTCTCGATACAGGACGCGGAACGCCTCGCGGGCGGCAGGCGCGCTATCCACGTCGGACAGGGGGATGCCTCGCTCGTCGCACAGGCAGATGGGGCGCAGGCGGACACTGGGGTAGACCAGGGGGAATTCCTCGCCCAGCCGAGCTACGGAAAGGCGGTTTGCCCGCCGGTCAAGGGTGGTATGCAGGACGACGACCTCTTGCACGTGCTCGCTCTGCTGCTGTAGGAGATCCAGGGCAATGGTCACCAGTTGGGGCTTGGAACTCACCGGAGCGATAAGAACGGATGCTGTAGTCATCATTCAGGTTTCACGCGGGAGGGCACGCCGTGCCTGGCCCATCCCGGCCGTGGTCTGGTAGCCCACCCCGGCGTAAAAGGCATAGTCGGTGAGCAACTGGATCAACCCCAGCCAATAGCGGTCCTTGTTGAGGGCCACGTATCGGCAGTGGCCCACGAAACCGATCTGAACCGACTTGCCCTTGGCGGCGATGGCGCGGGTGGAGAGCTTGTACCGGCTGATGGCCAGGCACTCTTCCGCAAAGCGGCGCACTTCCTCGGAGACGGCCACGGGGGCGAAATCATTCCACTTCTCCACCAGGCCACCGTAGATGAGGGCAGGGAGAGGGAGAGGGAGCGTGTGTCCGCCAGAGCGGAAGCCGGTGGGGGAGGCGAACTCCAGTTCGGCGTGGTGGGGTGGTGGTTCGCCAGGGAGAAGGTGGATGGACGCCAGTTCTTCGTAGGTGGTCTGTCCGGCCCAGGGATGGACGGCAGAGTCGAGAGTGGCCTGCTGGACCGCCAGCCTGGCCCCTTCCAACTCGACGTGGGACGGCGGGTCTTCCGCCAGCCGTCGGAGGTGGCGGGAGACGGCGGCGGTCAGGCCAGTGTAGCGGAGGAAGGCAGAGTCGCCGGGGGCCAGCGTCAGGCTACGCCCCTGGCGGCGGACTCCCCAAAGGTTGGAGCAGGTGAAGGGACGGCGCTGGTCGGGGGTGTGCAGCCGTTCGGCCAGGTCGGGGTCGGTCTGGGTGATGAGACGCAAGAAAGCCGCGCGGCTGGCCCGGCCCAGGTGCGGGGGGAACGTGATGGGGCTATCGGTGGTCAGGGTCAGCACCAAGCTGGTGAGCATGAGTACCTCTGAGAGAGCGATGGGGAACTATTACTGTTACAAGGTCACTACACAGAACAGCCCGCCCTCAATTTGACGGTGGGCGGGCCTCGTGGCATTATACCCGCACCAGGGCACCCACCGTCCTGGCTACGCCTTGCACTCCGCACAAGCCGCGAGGCGTCTCTTCATCTGAGTTAGTATAGCCCAACTCTGTACAGAAGTCAAAACGTCGCAGCGGCAGACTGTGCAAATCTGGTGGGGTAGAGTGGGATTGGGGAGTGTGAAAGGCAAACAGTACGTCAATTTGGGCAAGTCGCTTGACAAAAGCGCTCTGCTGTAGGATAATCCATACCATATCTTTCAGGAGGGCAGCATGGCAAGACCGTTCGAGGTAACCGACGCCATATTTGAAGCGAAAGTGCTCCAGGCCACGGAGCCAACCCTCGTGGACTTCTGGGCCGAGTGGTGTGGGCCGTGCAAGATGGTAGAGCCAGTTGTTGAGGAACTTGCCGAGGAGTATGACGGGAAACTGCGCGTGGCCAGGATGGATGTGGACGCTAACCCTGACACCCCGCATCGCCTGGGCATTATGGGCATCCCCACGCTGATCCTGTTCAACGGCGGGGAGGAGACAATACGTATCGTAGGCTACCGCCCCAAAGAGGCACTGGCAGAGGAGCTCCTACCCTACATCGAGTAACTTGACACCATATCACCTGTGTGGTATACTGTACCTACAATTTGAGATTGAAAGACTGCGATCGGGAAGAGTAGGCATCGAAACGGGGTTCAGAGAGTCGGGTTTGAGGCTGTGAGCCCGATACCAGCGCCGGTGCTGAATGGGCCCGGGAGTCGCCCGCCGAAAGAACACGGATTGCACGACAGCGACGGATGTTTGAGTAGTCCGGGCCGGAGACGCCACCGTTACCAGGGCGCAGGGTATCGTCCTGAGCCTGTCGAAGGACTGTATCCGCAAGAGTGAGGCTGGCTCTTCACATACTACGCGCCGTCATCGGCGCGTTTTGTGTTCTGGGGGTCGCCTAACCAGGGTGGCACCACGAGCGTCGACCGACGCGCGTCCCTTGACGGGACGCGCGTTTTTTTGTTCGCAGGAGGCTACACCTTCAGGAGAACGACTGTGAGTGTGAAAATGAGAAAGCGAATGTTTACCGGCCTGCAACCCAGCGGCGAGAGCCTGCACATCGGCAACTACTTGAGCGCAGTCAAAGGCGTGCTCGCGCTGCAGGATACGCACGATTGTATCCTGTGTGTGGTAGATTACCATGCCATCACAGTCCCCTACGAGACAGAGTCGTTGCGCCGTCGCAAGTTAGGCATCGCTGCTGAGTACCTCGCAGCAGGCGTTGATTCAAACCGCGTGACCATGATGGTCCAATCAGACGTGCCAGAACACACCGAACTGGCCTGGCTGCTGGGATGCCTGATGCCCGTGCCCAAGTTCGAGCAGTTGCCCACATATAAAGACAAAAAAACTCGCTACGGATCGGCAAGTTTCGGCCTGCTGGCCTATCCTATCTTGATGGCCGCCGACATTCTGATCTACAAAGCCGAGACGGTGCCGGTGGGCAAGGATCAGTTACCGCACCTCGAGTTTGCCCGTGAGGTGGCTCGCAAGTTCAACAACACCTTTGGGCAAACGTTCCCAGAACCGCAGGCGCGGCTCAACGAGGGCGCATACATCCCCAGCCTGACTGGCAAAGGAGCAATGGCCAAGAGTATCGCCAAGGGCAACATCAACCTGTCTGACGATCCGGACACCATCCGCAAGAAATTGGCCCAGGCAGTCACGGACCCGGCCCGCATCCGGCGCAGAGACCCTGGCGAGCCGACGCGCTGTCCGGTGTATACGATTCACACTTGTTACACGCCACAAGCGACGCTCGACGAAATCACACAGGGATGTCGCAGCGCAGCGATTGGCTGCCTGGAGTGCAAGCACATCCTCGCGGATGGGATCGTGGCCGACCTGGCTCCGATCCAGGCTCGAAGAGAAGAACTGTTGGCCCACCCCGAGGAGGTATACGAGATCCTGGCTCAAGGCGTAGCAATCTGCCGCCCGCTGGCCCAGGAGACGCTAAACGAGGTTCGTCAGAAAATGGGCATTGACTGAAGCCCAACTCATCTGCCGGAGGCATGTGCCGGTGAGAAATGGAGGTTTAGCATGCATCTCATGAAAGTCAGAATCAACAGCGACAACTATCCCACCAGCCGTTACTATCCATTCAACATTCCAGTTCTCAGGGAGACGCCGGAACTGACGTTCAGAAGACCCGTCACCTTCTTCGTGGGCGAGAACGGGTCGGGGAAATCTACTCTGCTGGACGCCATCACCAGAAAGTGCGGCATCCATATATGGGATAAGCCCAGGCGACACGTCGCCCACGACAACCCCTACGAGACCAGTCTGGCAGACTATATCACCGTGACGTGGGCAAACGGGAGTGTGGTGGGCTCCCTGTTTAGAGCCGAAACGTTTCGTGACTTTGCCGACTTTCTCGACGACGTTGCCCTTTGCGATCCTGGCCGGCTGAAATACCACGGCGGTCACATCCTCAACACATTGTCGCACGGCGAGGCGATCCTGACCTACTTCGGCGGCCGTTACCGTATCAGAGGGCTCTATCTCCTCGACGAACCGGAGGCCGCGCTTTCGCCATCAAACCAGGTGAGATTCCTGAAACTGTTACAATGGCTGGAGGTTGAAGGTCACGCCCAGTTCATCATGGCCACCCACTCCCCGATTCTGCTGGCCTATCCGGGGGCTCAGATCTTTAGCTTCGATTCGTCCCACATCGAGGAAGTGGACTACGAGGACACCGCACACTATAGGCTCTACAAACAGTTTTTCACTGACCGGAGCGCCTTGCTGGAGGCTTGAGGCGTCTCCGGCTACGAGGAAAGGAGGGATGGTATCGAGAAAAGACAAATCTGATGTTGCCGAGGTGAATCAAATCCATTCGAAGGAGGAACAGAAATGACGCAATACAAGTATCTGCTGGAAGAGAAAGACTTGCCTACCCATTGGTACAACGTGATCCCGGACATGAAGACGCCGCCACCTCCGTACCGGCATCCAGTGACGCTGGAACTGATGACGCCTGACGACCTGGCGCCGGTCTTCCCCCAGGCGCTGATCATGCAAGAGGCGAGCCAGG
>CAYPOY010000362.1:0-5027 GCA_964412395.1 uncultured Anaerolineales bacterium
TCGCCTTGCGCTCGCCCCGGTCGGTGACCAGGTACACCTGCCCGGCGGGGATGCGTTCCAGAAACCGGGTTTTTCGGAAAAAAGAGGGGCAGATCGAGCCCCCCCTCAATCCCCCCCGCCGGCGGGGGGGAAGCGGCTCCCTCTCCCGCCACGCGGGGGGGGGTTGGGGAGGGGGTTGGGCAATCGAGGAAACCCTGGGCCAGCAGCCGCAGCGCTTCGTACACCCGCTCCTTCAGTTCGTCGCTGACGCGTACGGCGCAGGCTGTGCTCTGGGCCAGTACCTCGTCCAGCCAGCAGCGCCCCTTCGGCGAGCTGAGGGCAGGCTCCTCGGCGTCGGGGTGAAAGGTGGCGGCGCGAAAGAAGAGGTAGAAGTAGCGGGAGGCATCCAGTTCGCCCTGTTCGATCAGTTGAACCAGGTCAACCTCGTAGAAGACGTCCAGGCGGAAGCTGGTACCACAGTGACAGAGCTGCCACCGCCGCCCGTTGGAGACCACCCCCCAGGCACAGCCCGTCCGCCGCAGGTAGTAGTCAATCTGATAGCAGGGGTTGGCGTTGGTGAAGGCGTCGGGCGCGCCATCCACGATGCGTTTGTCCAGGGGACGGTCCCAGCGCTTGGCATCGCCCACGGCCAGAACGGTCTCCCAGAACTGCGCCTTGCCCAGCGTGGGCGTGGCTCCTTGTCTGGCCTCCTGGTCGGTGAAGAAGGCGTAGTCGGGTGTGCCGAGCGCCCCGGGCAGCGACGGCTGCACCTCGTAGACGTGGCCCAGGACGTCCAGCACAGGCCGAATCCAGTGCTCCTCTGTCTGGGACTCGTTGTAGTGGGATAGCAGACTGGCTCTCTGGTCGTACAGCCGGGTGATGGCCTCCAAGTAGCACAGCCACGCGGGTGGAACAAGCTACCCCCGCTCCGTCAACTCCCGGATCAACTCCCGATACGCCCGGTAGTTCTCATACGGCACGTACCTGCGCACGCGCCCGTCCACCATCGGCACGTAGCCGCCCTGCTCCAGGAGCGGTGGAACGACCCGCATCACCTCCGTCTCGACCGCCGCCTGGCTGGCTTCCAGCACCCGCACGTCAATCCCGCCGATGAGCCGCAGGTCGCGCCCGTACTCCCGTCGCAAAGCCGCATAGTCCAGGCCCGCCGGGCCGGTGTTGCCGACCCACAGTGTGTTGATCCCCGCCTCCAGCACGACTGGAATCAACTCCTGCACGTGGCCGTGGCTGTCGAAAACGCGCACCTCCACGCCGTGAGCGGCCAGCAGGTCGCACAGCCGCCGGTAGAGCGGCTGCATGAAGCAGCGGAAAACGTCGGGGCCGACGACCAGCGCGGTGTTGGAGGCGATGGGTTCGTCGAAGAGGGCGTAATCAAACTGTGACGCCTTAAGCGCGGGGGTGAGCACCTCGACCAGAAAATCGGCCAGGAAGGTGGTCATCTCGGCCAGCATATCCGGCGCGTCGTAAATCATGTACAACACGTCGGTCAGGCTCTCCCAATCCCCCACTATCAGCGAGAGAAAGAAGCCCCGGCAGACCCGGAGGCCCAGGGAGTGGTCACGCTTTGCCCAGCGGCGGACGTGGCGGGGCCAGTCGCGCGGGTAGCGGCGCGGTCGCGTGGGGTCGTGCGCCCGCTTCCAGCGTTCGACGTCGGCCCGCGTCTGGAGGCGACCGGTGAAGTCCGAGTGCGGGTAGATGTCGAGCGAGACCTCCTCCCGCACGCCGAAGACCTCCCAGCGGTCGAGATTGAACACCTCAGCCACGGTCCGGCCGCGGGGGAAGCCCTCCCGGTACCAACGGTCTAGCGTGTCCTGGCGGATGGTCTGATCCACGTAGGGCACGTGATCGGGCGTGCCGTAACGCATCGTCTCCAGAAAACGCTGCCGGGCGTCCATCGTTTATGCCTGCTCCTGGTTCAGGATCCCCGCCAACCGGTACACCACCCGGATGCATGGACAGCCGGCCGCCATCAGCCCCCGCCGTGGTCCCAGGGTGACGGAGTCGAGTGCCATGTCGAACTACTCAATGGCCTCGGTCGGATCACGAGGCGTGTAGGCTTCGCAGAAGAAGCCTCGCAGCGGCGCTAGTGCACCACAGTCTTCCCGGCCATCGAGCAACTGCTCGCCAAATTCGATGCTGATAGTGGACACCCTGTCCGGGCAGTTCGGGTCATACAAGTAGATCATGCCGTGGGCCTCATCCACCTCATCGTAACCGATCGCCAGAACCTGGTGGTTGTCGTAGACGTTCTTCGTATCGCGCACCAGGCCGATCGGGACCGGTTTGTCAGCATCCACGGCAGCTTTCAGTTTCTTCCACTCCTCCCTCGACTGGGCCAGGAGCCAGGCGGTTCCTCCCTGGAAGGGCCAGGACTGGGGGATGTGATTCAAGGCGATCAGCCAGGCCATGAACCTGGCTCCATCGCTGACCAGGCTGTCCACCTGACGCTTCCAGATGTAGCTGCGCAGACGTGTCCCAGGAGCGGGTTGGTCATTGGAATGTCGCCTCCTGGGGACAGGGAGGCCGGCCTTGTAGAAGTCAAGCACGGTAAAGCACATCCCACCACACAGGCCATACCCCGGGGCGAGGTGGCTCTCCATCATGTCGCGCAGGGCACGGATGCCACGAGGGATGAGAATCGCGCCGGGCAGCCCGAACGCGGCCGCTCCAAGGATGGTACCCCATTTGAGATAGTCAGCGAAGGTCTTGTGCAGCTGCTCTCGCTCGTCGTCGTCGAACTCCCACCGATTCACGAAGGCAAAACCGTGCATCTGAGATTCAAACGCTGTCCGTGACATGGTTGCCTCCTTTCGCTACAAACTATGCGTCCGCACTCGGCGGCGTGTCAGTGGTGGCCTAGCTGCATCTCGGCCCATTTGTGCTCGTAGTAGCGGCGCAGGTGCTCAACGCATTATGCCGGAGAGAGCCTCATACTCGACGAGGGTGAACTCCCAGGCGCACCAGTACTCCTCGGGGTGGGGGTCGGGCGGGCAGGCGATGCAATGGGTGCGGAAGCGGGGATCAATCGTGCGGGCGAAATTACCGTATTCCACCAGACCCACCGGTTTACAAGGGAAGTCCGGCAGCCCCTTGCGCTTACGCGCGGCCTGCACGCGGCAGTCGTTCATGCGAAAGATGATGGTACGCTTGTCCACATCGAGCGTCTCCTGCACGTTAACGTGAGCATAGAGGCGGTACTGAAGCGCCTTCTTCAGCGCGGGGATGCCACCGCCGGGCTCGAGCCCCAGGCGGCGCATGACGCGCCTGGCCTCGACGACGGTGAACTGTTCCCAGGCACGCCTGTCCAGCTCGATGGCCGTTTCCATACCGAACTTCTCTTCGGCCGCCAGGAACCACAGGCCGTCGTGAGCCAGCCAGTTCTTGGCCGCATCCTCCAGCAGGTCAATTAACTCATCTTTGGAGAGTTGGCGCAACAAGTCTCGGTGGGGCATTGGGTGTTCCTCCTCAACACCAACGTTGTGCCAGAACCGATGAGAGCACGATTCACCGCGCTTTCATCTGCATCAGCCGGCGGATTCATCCACCGGCGAGGCGGCAGCAAGGTATCCCATTTTCCTGCAGAACTTACTACACCCCACTAGTTTGCGAATACCTGGCAGACGCGGTTCCTCTCACAGCGCCAGAATAGCAGAGGTCACTCGCTCACCGCACGTCGCGGGAGCGAGACCGGAGTGAGCGTTTCCGGAGAGGATCTTATTTGGAGAGATCCTGCAGGTGGCAGGTGTCGTTCAGCAGACCGATGGTGAAGGTGCCATCGTCCTCCGCGTCGAAGACGTTCACCGCGCAGGTATCCTGCCGCAGCCGCCAGAAATGGTCGTTGCCCAGCCCCAGCACAGCGCAGAGCAGCACGCGGTTGACGACGGTGTGGGAGACTAACGCGACAGTCTGCTCCGGGTGACGGGCGACCACCTCGTCCAGGCCTGCTACGACCCGGTTCCGCACGTCGTCGAGCCTCTCTCCACCGGGGAAGTGCACCGTGTGGGGGGCTTCCCACCAAGCCTGGTAGAGGACAGGGTAGCGCTGTGCCACCTCGTCGAGCGAGAGCCCCTGCCACTCACCAAAGTCAATGTCCAGCAGCCCCTGAAACGGGTGGGCGTCCAGCCTGCGGGCGCGGGCGATGGCCTCGGCGGTCTGCATCGCACGGAGCATCGGGCTGGCGTAGACTGCAACGACCGGCCAGCGGGCAGACAGGTAACGCCCGGTCACCTCCGCCTGCTTCAGCCCAAACTCGTCCAATTCCACGTCGGCCCGGCCCCGGAAGCGCACATCCCGGTTCCAGGCTGTCTGGCCGTGACGTACCAGCACAATGCGTGTCATTTGCTCGTTCTCCTCTCCTTGCATTGCCCGGGCGGGCGCAACCAGTCCTCGCTAGGCCCATTGTCCCTGTTCAGGCAGCCACGCCCACTCGCCCGGTAGCAGTTACTGTAGCGGGGGCAGCAACCTCAACTGTGGACATTACTATACTCTCTGGTGCCACCGCATTCCTACTCACGCTGTGCGCATGTCTATTGTATCACGTCCACAGTCAGGACGCAACCAGTCCCGACATCATTTCAGTAGAGGTGCGACGCACTTTCCTTGTCGAGGATGAAGTACTCCTGGAAATTCTCGCCTTTCCATGCCATAGTGTCCACTTTTCACATCTCACATCTCACATCTCACGTCTCACATCTCACGTCTCACATTTGACGTTTCACGTTTCACGCCTCACGCCTCACATCTCACGCCTCACGGATTTATCCCAATTCCGCCCGCGTAATTCTGCACCTCAAGGTATATCACCTTCGGCTCAAAGTCCGCCGTCACGAAGGTGTAGTAGTCGTGGTAACTGTGGGTCGGAGCGGGATAGCGGAAGGCCCACATAGCGACGCAGGCGCACCAGGGCCAGCGCTGGCGGGCCCACTCGTAAGCGCCAATGGTGTATTCGATGCGCTGCGCTGGGCGGACACTGCTGGCCCAGCGCGGGTGATCGTTCCAGCCCGCCTCGGTCACGTAGACCGGCTTGCTAC
>CAYPOY010000363.1:0-5010 GCA_964412395.1 uncultured Anaerolineales bacterium
ACTTACATGGCGCAGTGGTGGACATTGGTGCGGAAACGGATGGGCTACTACATATTTCCCAGCTCTCCCCCACTTGCGTCAGCCGTGTTATTGACATAGTTCAACCAGGAGACAATGTGACAGTGTGGGTTATCAAAGCAGACCCGGCACTAGGCCGCATTGGCTTGACGATGATCGAGCCTTCTGAGGTAGACAGACATAAGGCTTAGCGCCGGCAAAGTGAAGGAAGTATGATAAGGATGCGTCTATACATTCGGAGGTATAAGGTATGAACCAAATCCTCAAACCCAAGCAAGTCGTCCAAACCGAGACGACGGGCCTGCCGTGCACGGTCGAACAATTCCTCGGCGGCGGGGGGCAGGGGGAGGTCTATCGGGCTGAACTGAGTGGCAAGGTCGTGGCGTTAAAGTGGTACTTCTCTGCCTCGGCCACGCCGGAGCAGCGGGCAGCCCTGGAAACGTTGGTCAAGAAAGGGCCGCCCAACGAAAAGTTCCTCTGGCCGATGGAACTGACGTCGGCGCAGACCGTGCCGGGGTTCGGTTACATCATGCCACTGCGCGAATCGCGCTACAAGGGCATCGTGGACTTGATGAAGCGGCGCATCGAGCCGACCTTCCGCGCCCTGGCAACGGCGGGACTGGACCTTTCACATAGTTACCTGCAACTGCACGCCGAAGGCTTGTGCTACCGCGACATCTCCTTCGGCAACGTCTTCTTCGATCCCGACACCGGCGACGTCCTCATCTGCGACAACGACAACGTGACTGTGGACGGCGAGGGCAAGGGCGGCATCCTGGGTACCCCTCGCTTCATGGCCCCGGAAGTGGTGCGCGGCGAAACCCTGCCCAGCACGCAGACCGATTTGTTCTCCCTGGCCGTGCTCCTGTTTTACATGTTCATGGTGCACCATCCCCTGGAGGGCAAAAGGGAACTGGAAATCCACTGCCTCGACCTGCCCGCCATGACCAGGCTCTACGGGACGGAACCGCTCTTCATCTTCGATCCAGACGACGACTCCAATCGGCCCATGCCGGGGTACCACGATAACGTCCTTGCCTTCTGGCCCCTCTACCCACAGTTTCTGCGCGACCTATTTACGCAGGCATTTACCGAGGGCATCCGTGACCCGCAGAACGGCCGTGTTCGCGAGAGTGAGTGGCGGGCCGCTATGGTTCGCCTGCGCGACTCCATCGTCTACTGTGTCAACTGTGGTGCGGAGAACTTTTACGATGCCGAGACGCTCAGGGCCTCGGGCGGAAAGCCCGGCTCTTGCTGGTCGTGCGGAAAAGAAATCCAGCTTCCGCCTCGCATCCGCATTGGGGATAACGTTGTCATGTTGAACCACGATACCCAGCTTTTCCCCCACCACGTTGACGACCAGAAGATGTACGATTTTTCGCAGCCCATCGCAGCCGTGACCCAACATCCGAAGACACCGAGTATCTGGGGTCTGAGAAACCTTTCCAATGAAAAGTGGGTTATCACCACGGCTGACGGTACAATCAAGGACGTTGATCCGGGGCGCAGTGCGCGCCTGGCGGTGGGTACAAAGGTTAACTTCGGCAAGACAGAAGGTGAGATCCGCTCGTGAAAGACCTTGTGCCGAGTTGGCAAGGGCTGGGTGTGGAGGCGATAGGGCGGCCACCCCCTGGCCTGATGAGGCCATTCACCCAACAAGGCCACCAGGTCGGTGATCATCCGGGGCGGCAGTACCACCTCGCCGGGCTGCGCCACGCGGGCACCCACCCGGCACTGGATGGCAATCTCCCGATCGGTGGCCGCCACCTCCAGGCGGCCATCCGTGCTGCTCAACAGCATCCCGGCGTCCGTCACCACCAGGGGACACGAGGGCACGGCCGGCAACACGGCCTTCAGGACCGCCGCCAGTCGCTCTTGATCACAGTGCAGTTGCATTTTTCACCTCCTCGTAGCTGATGTCCACCTGGACAACATCGTCCTGCGAGCCGTGGACAAGCTCACCAGTCACGAGGTGATCGCGCCTTTTCGCGTCACCAACAATCTGCCGGGCGTCCGGTCCGCGGCGTCCGGTATCGCTGACATCGCCACGCGATTGGACTACACCCGCATCGAGATTGGCTACGAGGCGACTGGAATGCTGTGGATCCCCTTCCACCGCCGCATGTCTACTGAGTAGTGCTCGCTACTCTTGCACTTCTGCAAGACGTGTAGACGCCGCGGTGGGTGAGCTGTTACGCTTTCCCGCCAGGTCGGTGCGCTGCTGTACGAGATGCTGACGGGACGGCACTATGTGGACCTGGGGGCGTTGGAGCGACGGGCGCGGGAGACAGCGGGGGCCAACACAGCGCTATTCCATGCGCGGTTGTTTGAGTCGCTGGCCGAGGCGATTGGCGAGCGCGAGCTGGAGAGAGTGTGCCAGGTGCTACCGGGATTGCCGGCGTGGGTTGGGGAGATGGTGGCGGCGCTGGCGAAGCAGGTGGAGAAGTGACCGCGGTGAATGAGCGACCCGTCTATCGCAACCCGATGTGGCGCACCCGGCAGGTGCCCGTCATCGTCACCATCGTCAACCAGGATGGCATCGCCGATCTACACACCAACGCGGAGCGGTACCAGGTGCTCAAGCAGGCCATCGTGCGCATGGCCTTCGACGTCTACGCCTAAGGCAATGTGCTGACCTGCACCGATGGCACAATTGACGTACTGCCCCGGCGTCCTCCCTGGATTCCTGAGGCGAATCAGCCCGCGATGCGCCGATAGAACAGCGGCAGCCGTTGAACAGGAGCGTCGCTGAAGGCGTGCGCGGCCAGCACCCGCTCTCGGGCTGCCGCCAGTTTCGCCTCGTCGTTGGCGTGGATGGTAAATAACGGCGTGTCCTTCTGTACCAAATCGCCCACCTTATAGTGCACGATCACGCCGACGCTGTGGTCAATTTGGTCGCCTTTTTTCTCCCGCCCACCGCCCAACTCCATCACGGCCATCCCAACCTCGGCGGCGTTCAAAGCGGCCAGGTAGCCACTGCGCGGTGCGGGCACGGGTTCGATCAACCGGGCCCGCGGCAACCGTTCCGGCTCTTCAATGTAGCGCGTGTCGCCGCCCTGGGCTTTCACCAACTCCATGAACTTGTGCCAGGCTGCTCCAGAGGCCAGGGTCTCCAAAGCCAGCGTGAGTGCGGCGTTGGTGTCGGTGGCCTTGTCGCCCAGCATCAGCATCTCCGCTGCCACGACCATGCAGTGCTCGCGGAAGTCGGCGGGGCCGCCCTCGTGCAGCGTGTTGATCGCCTCCCGTACCTCCAGCGCGTTCCCCACTGCCCAGCCCAGCGGTTGGTTCATGTCGGAGATGAGCGCGACTACGCTCCGTCCAGCCTGGCTGCCCAAACGAACCATAGCCTCGGCCAGAGTCTCTGCATCCTCCAGCGTCTTCATAAATGCGCCGTTGCCCGTCTTGACGTCCAACACAATGGCATCGGCGCCGGCGGCCAGTTTCTTGCTCATGATCGAACTGACGATGAGCGGGATGGACTCGACGGTGGCCGTCATGTCGCGCAGGGCGTACAGTTTGCGGTCGGCCGGGGCCAATTCAGCGGTCTGCCCGGTCAGCACAATGCCAATCTCCTTGAGTTGAGCCTTGAACTCGGCCTCGCTCAGGTCGGCCCGGTAGCCAGGAATGGATCCCAGTTTGTCCACCGTCCCGCCGCTGAAGCCCAGCCCACGCCCGGTTATCTTGGCGACCGGCATCCCACAGGCTGCGACTAGCGGCGCTATAACCAGGCTGACTTTGTCGCCGACGCCGCCTGTAGAGTGCTTGTCCACCGTGAGGGGGGCGATGTCCTTCAAGTCGAGTATGTCACCTGAGTGGGCCATCGCCAGCGTCAGGTCGTGAGTCTCGCGGTCGGTCATGCCATGCAGATACACGGCCATCAGCCAGGCAGCAGCCTGGTAATCGGGGATTTCACCCTGTGTGTATCTCTGGATAAAGAACTCAATCTCTTCCTGCGAGAGTTCACCGCCGTCGCGCTTCCTGGCAATTACATCTATTGCGTGCATGGGTCACCTCGGTCTTCTGATGTTGTCGGACGTCTTATTATATCACAAATCCGGAGAGATTGGTAAATTGCACCGAGATGCAATTCGGGCTATAATGAGTCACAGTTCAGATCCATCGTGGGAATGGAGGAGCATGGACTATGACCAAAGTTGACGTGATCTTGACCGGCGGAAGCGTCGCCGCGATGAATGGTGATTTTGACCTTTTCACTTCAGGCGCGGTTGCTGTTCGCGATGAGAGCATCGAGGCCGTCGGGCCGGCCGACCAGATTGCGGCCGCGTATACCGCAGATCAGGTCGTGGATTGCAGTGGGTGTGCTGTCATTCCGGGGCTGATCAACGCTCACACTCACGTCCCGATGACCTTGCTCAGGGGAGTGGCCGACGACCTGCGACTGGACGTCTGGCTGATGGGCTATATGATGCCCGTGGAGCAAGAGTTCGTGCGGCCTGATTTCTGCTGGTTGGGCACGCAACTGGCCTGCGCTGAGATGATCCGCTCCGGCACGACCTGTTTCGCCGACATGTACTACTACGAGGAGGCCGTGGCCGATGCCACTGCCCAGGCAGGGTTGCGCGCTATCTGTGCCGAGACAGTGCTCAAGTTTCCCTCGCCCGACGCCCGGAGTTACGACGAGAGTCTGGAACACGCCCGCGACTTTATCCTGCGTTGGAAGGGGCACTCGCTGATTATGCCAGCGGTGGGACCCCATGCTCCTTATACGACGACGGCGGAACTGTTGCAGGCTTGCGCTCAAATGGCGCTGGAGTTTGACGTACCGCTCCATATCCACATCGCCGAAACCGCACAGGAGGTGGAAGAGCACCGGGCTGAGTATGGGATGCCGATGGTGCCCTGGGTGAAGAAGCAGAATGTTTTCGAAGCCAAGGTCACCGCCGCTCACTGTGTGCATCTGGATGATGGGGAGATGCACACGCTGTTGCACCACGGGGTCGGCGTGGCGCACAACCCCACCAGCAACCTCAA
>CAYPOY010000364.1:0-4975 GCA_964412395.1 uncultured Anaerolineales bacterium
CGACGCGCACCTGGAGGAAGTCATCATCGCGACGAAGGATCACGGCGGGCGTTTCATACTCGCTAGTGGCCTCACCATGTCCGGCCCACAGGCGGAGCGGGTGTGGCACGCTGTGGACCGCTCCTTCCCCCAGGCCCGCCCTGCCTACGAGCGGCTGTACGCCAGCGACGCCTATGCCCCACCCCGCCGCTACAGCGCCGACCTGGGTCGCCGTGTGCGAGCACTATGCGAAAGGCACGGCCTGGCCGACCGGATGCCGCGCTGGATCGAGCCCGGCCTGCTGGGCATCAACCGCCGGGTGGCCGAGCATCTGTTCCGCAAAGTCCACGACCTGGAACTGGAGGAGGCGCACGAGCAGCGCTTATGGGCCTACCGTCGCGCTGCCTGGACGGTGGACGAACTGGCGACCAGCATCGAAGAGTTGTACAATACGCAGGGCATCGAGGGCCTGATGACACTGCCCGGCGTCGGGCAACGCATCGCCCGCCTTATCGCCGGCTGGCTGAAGGAGTGAAGAGTGATGTCAAGATTTGCAGCGCAGGGTAAAGTGCGGTAGAATGAAGACAGGAAGCAAGAGGCAGGATGCAGGAGGTGAGATATGCCCAGTCCATTTCCCGGAATGGACCCATACCTGGAATACCCGGTTCGCTGGCCGGACGTGCACCATAGCCTGATTACATATATCCGTAATGCACTCCAACCACAGGTGCGCCCGCGCTACCACGCCCGCATCGGTGAGCGATTGTACATTCTGGAACCACCCCACGCGCTGTACCCAGACGTCCTCCTGATCGGGCACCCTGTCAGAGAGCCCGCACTGGTAGACGTCACGCAGGCCCCGGCGGTGGCAGTGGCCGAGGAGGAGTTGCAGGCTCCTGTCATCCTCACCCTCTCGCCGGTCGAGCACCGGGAGCCGTTCATCAAGATTGTCCACGCGGCTGGCGGCGAGGTGGTGACGGTTATCGAGGTGCTCAGCCCGGCCAACAAGACGCAGGGAGAGGGACATCGCCTCTACCACCGCAAGCAGCAAGAGATCATCCATAGCCCCGCGCACCTGATAGAGATTGATCTGCTGGCGGAAGGATTGTGCACGGTGGCCATCTCGGAGGAGGGGCTGGCCTCTTTGCCACCACACCGCTACCTGGTCAGCGTGAATCGGGCGCCGGATGAGTATCGCTTTGAGGCGTACCCCATCCCACTGCAGCGCCGCCTGCCCCGCTTCGGCGTACCCCTGCGCGAGCCCGACCCCGACGTGGTGCTCGACCTGCAGGCTGCGTTCACCCAGTGTTACGACGACGGCGGCTACGCGGACTTTGTGGACTACCGGCAGCCGCCGGCGACGACGCTTTCGCCGGAGGAAGCGGCGTGGGTAGATGGTCTTCTGAAGGGGAAAGGACTGCGCAACGATAGTGAATGAGAACCTTGGTGCTCGGCGAGGGTCTCCTGACCCCGCCGCAGGGCTGACCAAAGGTCTCCAAACGAGCGGCGAAGCGCCGGAGCGGCATCACTTCGAGGTGCACCCCACCCCGCTGCAGCGCCATCTGCCCCCAGGAGGTATAAAATGCCAGAGCCGCAGAAAGTCAATCAAATGCCAAAGAAAGTCAAAGGTCGTTGCGCCAAGTGCAAGGCCGAGCGGGTGATGAAGAATCCCAAGATCACTGAGGCTGCCGGTCACTATGTGGCCAAAGGGGTATGCCCGGTGTGCGGAGCCACAATGACCTGCTTCCTGGAAAAAAAGAACCTCCTGGGGAAAACGAAACTCTCCTCCTAGGAAACAGGCCGCCCTGTAGGACGGCCCCGCTTTGCGATGCAAGCATCGTACCCGTTGGGAAAGTTGCCCGCCGCGCACCTGGCCCGGCTGCTGGCCCGTCATGCGCCCTCCGACCAGCGCGTCGTCCTGGGGCCGGGCGTGGGACGCGACGCGGCGGTCATCTCCTTTGGCGACCGTTACCTGGTCGCCAAGACCGACCCCATCACTTTCGCCAGTGATGAAATCGGTTGGTACGCCGTCCACGTCAACGCCAACGACATCGCCTGCACCGGCGCAACGGTGCACTGGTTCCTCGTCACACTGCTGCTGCCCGAGACCCGCACCGACGAAGCACTGGTGGACATAATCTTCGACCAGATCGCTGAGGCGTGTGCTGAGTTAGGTGTGGAGTTGGTGGGCGGTCACACCGAGATCACCCACGGGCTTGACCGCCCCATTGTCGTCGGCTGTATGCTGGGCGAAGTGGCCCCCGAGCGACTGGTGCGACCCGACGGGGCCCGACCGGGCGATGGTCTGCTCGTCACCAAGGGCATCGCGGTGGAGGGAACAGCTATCATCGCGCGGGAGAAGGAGGACGACTTGGTGGGGTTGGACGGAGCGTTGCTGGAGCAGTGCCGGGCGTTTTTGCACGATCCCGGCATCAGCGTCGTGCGCGATGCGGCCGTGGCGATGGCGGCGGGAGATGTGCATGCTATGCACGACCCCACCGAGGGCGGGCTGGCGACCGGGCTGTGGGAATTGGTCGAAGCAGCGGGGGTCGGGCTGGCAGTGGACGAGGCCGCCATCCCCATTCTGCCCGAGACGCAAGTCTTGTGCACACGGCTGGGGCTGGACCCGCTGGGGCTGATCGCTTCCGGCGCGCTGCTGCTGGCGGTTGCACCCGAAGACACTGCCGTGATACTGGCCGCGCTGGAGAAGGCTGGCATCGCAGCAGCACACATCGGCCACGTGGTCGAGCGAGAGCGAGGCGTCGTGCTGCGGAGCGCGGCGGGTGAACGGCCGCTGCCCCGCTTCGAACGTGACGAGATCGCCCGGCTGTTCGAGTAGAGATGTAAAGAGTCACAACAGGATATGACCACGGATCTACGCTCGGCGCTGGTCCTGGCAGCGACGCTGGCCTGGACCCAGGTGCTCCAATTGGGCCCCTACGTGGCCGGCGGCATCCTGCTGGCGGCGCTGCTGGGCCAACTGGACCTGCCACGCCGCTGGGGACGTTGGCTGAACCACAGCGGGTCGGGGACAGTGCTGGGGGCAGCCTGCCTGGGCGGGGCCTCGCCGCTGTGCACCTACGGCACGGTGCCGGTGCTGGTGGAACTCCTGCGCGGCGGCGCGTCGCCCGGCCCGGCGCTGGCCTTCCTGGTTGCCTCCTCGCTCCTCAACCCCCAGTTGTTCATCGTGATGGCCGGCGGCCTGGGGCTGCACCTGGCACTGGCGCACGTGACCGGGGTATTGTTGCTCAGCCTGCCGGTTGGGCTGCTGGCCCGGCGACTGAAGCCGGAGGCCTTCCTGAGCACGGGGGTGTTCTCTTACCCCCCTTCCCCCTCCCCTGGCCCCTCCCCCTTCCCCCCGCAGCGGGGGGAAGGGGGAGGGGTTGGGGTGGGGGTTAGGAGGTTCCTCCGCCTCACCGAGACGGTGGGCCTGTACTTCGTCGTGGGCGTGATCCTGGCGGCTTTGTTGCAGACACTGATTCCGCCAGAATGGACCTCGTCGCTCCTGGGCGCGGGCCGCTGGTACGGCGTGCTGCTGGCTGGCGTCCTGGGCGTGCCGCTCTACGCCTGCGGCGGCGGGGCGATGCCGGTCATCGCCGGACTGTTGGCCCAGGGGATGAGCCCCGGCGCGGCGCTGGCCTTCTTCCTGGCCGGGCCAGCCACGCGGTTAACAGCGCTGGCGGCGCTAGGCACGCTGCTCAACCGGCGGGCATTGGTCGTGTACGTAGCCTACGTCGTCGTAGGGGCGGCGCTGGTGGGGACGGTGCTTAACCTGATGCTAGATGCAGCAGCATGAGCGCAGGAGGACTATGCCCCATCTCGGCATATTGTCTGTCGTGTTCGAGCGCGATCGCGTGTTGTTGATATTTCGCACGGACGTACCCGTATGGATTTTGCCCGGCGGCGGAATTGAGCCGCGCGAGTCGGTGGAGCAGGCCGCCGTGCGCGAAACGCGCGAAGAGACCGGTCTGCACGTGGAGGTCGCGCGGCTGGTGGGCATCTACAGCCGCCCGAACTGGCGCAACGGCGGCGATCACCAGGTCGTGATCGAGGCGCGCGCCATTGGCGGCGAGATCACCACCAGCGACGAGTCCAGCCGGGTGGAATTTTTTCCACTGGATGACCTGCCGCCCGATCTGGTTCCGTGGAATCGCGTGTACATCCACGACGCGCTGGCTCGCAGGAATGGCCGCTCTGAGCCATTTCTGCGGACATTTGATATGCGCTGGCCGTTTGGCGATCACGAGACTACGCACCAGGCAGCGGAGCGCTTGATGCAGAGCGGAATGTCGTTGGCCGAAGCACAGCGTGAGGTACATCGTCGAGTCTTGGCGAACCTGGGAGAATTGCCGCTTGGCGGAGACGTGGCTTTGGAGCGTGCGAGGTACGGGGGAGATGGATAGGCTGACTGGGGTGAGACGACACTGGAAACTGATCGCGCTGGCGGGGCTGCTGGCGCTGCTGAGTGGCGTGAGCACGCTGCAACGTCGAGCAGCCTACTCCAGCCCGGTCAGTGAACCCGCTGAGGTCGCCATCGTGCAAGCAACGTCCTGGCCGCTTTCGGACGCGGAGGTCGAAACGCTGGTGCGCCAAGCCGTGGCACTGGCCGGCGGGCTGGAACCCATCATCGAGCCAGGTGATACCGTGGTGGTCAAGCCTAACCTGGTCTGGGGGGCCGACCCCGACGAGGGGTACACCACTGACCCCCGCGTGGCCCGCACCGTGGTTCAACTGGCGCAGGAGGCCGGCGCAGGGCAGGTCATCATCGCCGACGGCTCGGCGCTGTATCGCGACGGGCACGACGCCCGAGGCGCGACCGTCGCTGCATTCCGCCGCTGCGGCTACGACGCCGACGGCGATATGGTGGACGACGTCACCGGCGCGCCGTTGGTGGACCTCAACGACAGCGGCGGGCTCGACCAGCACGATCCGGACCTGGTGCGACAGGTACATTTGCAGAATGGCCTCATCTGGACCGACTACTGGCTGCCCAACG
>CAYPOY010000365.1:0-3290 GCA_964412395.1 uncultured Anaerolineales bacterium
GTACACCGTGGAAGAACTGGTTAAACTGTACGACCTCCGCTGGCACGCCGAGTTGGACGTAAGTCTGCTTTTCGGCGTGCGGTACGGCTCAATGGCGGGGGGAGACTTCCAAAGTCTTGATGACACTCTTGATTTTACTGCTCAGTCGCAGACTTTGGAAGTCTTTTTCCCCAGGTCCGTTACTGTCCTGCAATCCGCCGTTCTAAAAGTTCCGCAGTACCAGCGGCAGATGGATGCGATACCCTGCCGCGCCGCCACTCCAGAAGCCACCGGCCAGCGTGTAGCCATCGCTGCCTGCCCACACCGCAGCGTCCGGCTGGCCGATGGTGGCGTCCAGGGTGTAGCCGTCGCCGCTGACGGAGCCTCCTCCGCCATCTACCGAGTTCCAGGTCAGGTCGTAGGGGCCGCCGGATTGGGCCAGGGCGGTGGAGGCCGGGAGCGAGAGCGATAGCGATAGCGCCAGCCATAGCAGAATCATCGCGCGTCTCATCGCTTGCCTCCCTGTAGTGCGCCATTCCGCCGGGTAACCCAGACCAGACCCAGGCCCGCGAGGAGAACCCCTGCGCCCGGTAACAAGCCAGACTGGCGAGACTGGGTCGGGGGTGCGCCTGCTTCCAAAGCGGAAAGCCGTGCTTCCAGATCGTCAATCTGTGCCTGTTGGGCCGCGTTCTCGGCCTCCAGTTCCTTGATGCGGGCCGCCTGTTCCTGGGAGAGTTGATACAGCCCCTGGGCAGCAGCCAGGGACACGCCGACCGCGTCCATGTTGTTGATGCGGATCGGGTTCTCGACCTCCCCGAACAGGTAACCGAACATGCCGTTAAAGTCCTGCGCCACCGGCCCGACGTGGCGCATCGCGGGCGACTGGGACTTGAGATTCCACGTCTGTACGGGCATCGCGGCCAGGGTATCCAACAACTGCTCGTGGTTTACATCGGCAAAGTTCTCTTTGACGTTGCGGTCGGAGATGGATGACCAGGAGTCGCCTCCGGCCGCCAACTCTACGCCCGTGAGCAGGCCACCGGCAGTGTAGAACCGCGCCCCACCGTGGGCGCGCACGGTGAAGGTGTTATTCCCCCACGAGGGCGTACTGTCTGCGCTCGACCAGACGAAGGACCCCGTGTGGGCGGCCACGGCCTCGTAGCCGGCAGCGAAGCTGTAGTCGCCTTGGGCCTCGCTGTTGTAGCCCCCAGGGACGGTGGCAGAGTCGCCGCTGGCGACGTTGTACAGGCCCCCGCCGACGGTGGCGTAGGTCGCGTTGGTCGTGGACGCATCCCCATCGCCGGCCTGATTGCTGAAGCCCCCGCCCACCGCACCGTACTGGTCGGTCACCCGGTTGCCGCTGGCGAGGGTATCGCCGCCGCCCCCGGCCACGGTGCCATAGTCCGCCGTGACCAGGTTATAGTAGCCGCCGGCGACGGTGGCATATTGGCTGGTGACGGTGATCTCGCGGCCTCCGCCGATGGTGGCGTAGTAGCCGCTGGCGCGGTTGAGCGCACCCCCGCCGACGGTGGCGTACTCTTCCGAGGCGAGGTTTTCCTGCCCCCCACCGATGGTGGCCTTGTTGCCGCTGGCGATGTTGTCCTCCCCCCCGCCGATGGTAGCCTTGTTGCCGCTGGCGGTGTTGTTATACCCCCCGCCGATGGTGGCGTGTTCGCCGTGGCCGGTTATGACGTTGCTCTCGCCCCCGCCGATGGTGGCGCGAGTAGCCGTGACGACGTTCCACTTCCCCCCGCCGATGGTGGCATAGGCGTCGCTGGCGGTGTTGTTAGACCCCCCGCCGACGGTAGTCCGATAGCCGCTAGCGACGTTGTACAGGCCCCCGCCGACGGTGGCGTCGTAGCCACTGACGATGTTGTTCTGCCCCCCACCGATGGTGGACTGGGCGCCGCTGGCGGTGTTGTTATACCCCCCGCCGATGGTGACGTACATGCTGCCGGCCTGGTTGAGCCAGCCCCCGCCGATGGTGGCGCATTCGCCGCTGGCGGCGTTGCCATCGCCCCCGCCGACGGTGGCATAGTCGTTGCTGGCACTGTTGTCCCGCCCGCCACCGACGGTGGCATGGTCGTTGCTGGCACTGTTGCCCCGCCCCCCACCAACGGTGCCGTAGGTGGCCGTGACGACGTTCTGGTACCCCCCGCCGACGGTGGCATGGTCGCCGCTGGCTTCGTTGCTCTCGCCTCCGCCGACGGTGGCGTAGGCGGCGTCGGTCGCCGTCCCGGCGTCGTCACCGGCCTGGTTGTCGTAGCCCCCGCCCACCGTGCCGTACTCGTCGGTGACCCGGTTGGCGGTGGTGGAACCACTGCTGCCGCCCCCGCCAATCGTGGCGTAGGCCGCCGTGGCCTGGTTGTAGCGCCCCCCGCCAACTGTGGCCGAGTCGGCGTTGGCGGTGTTGTACCGCCCCCCGCTAACCGTGGCGTAGGTGGCACTGGCCTCGTTGAGCGAGCCCCCGCCGATGGTGGCCGATTGGGCGGTGGCGTCGTTGCCAGCGCCTCCGCCGACGGCGGCGAAACTGCCGTCGGCAGCGTTGTTGTACCCTCCGCCAACGGTGGCGGAGGCATCAGCGATGTTGAGCCAGCCCCCGCCGATGGAGCCGTAGTCGGCGGTCACCTGGTTAGAGTAGCCGCTGCTCCCCCCGCCGCCGATGGTGGCCCCAGATACCCCGGCAGCGACGCTGTTGCCTCCATAGCCGCCGATGAGATTGGGCGTCCCTCCAGTCGGCTCCAGGCGCAGAGCGGGGATGCTGTTGACCGCCAGGGTCAAGCTCACCCCGTCGGTGGTGCCCAGGAAATTCGTGGCGGGATCAGTGGCGGCGTTGCCGGTCAACAGCCAGACCGCGCCACCGGCCCCCACGTCGTCGTCTCCGCAGGCCCAGACGGAGCCTGCGTCATCCCATTCGGCGATCTGGCCGTCGGCGCACACCTGGGGCAGGCGATAGGTGGGCGTGATGCTGAACGTGGCGCCGCTCAGGTCGAGCCCGGTCCCGGCGGTGTAGGTGGTGTCGTCGTCGCCATCGCCCAGGCCGAGCGGCACGTTGCTCAGGTTGTTCCAGTGGACGCTGGCGGTGGAATCACCCTGGAGTTCAGCCTCGGTGTAGTAGCGGTCGTCGTGGTCGTGGTCGGAGCGGGCGACGTAGGCAGCGCTCCCGGTGCCGGAAAAGGCGACCGTGACCGTCACGTCGCCGCTGGCCCCGCCGCCGCCCAGGCCGGCGCCGGCGTAGACGGCGGTGATGTCACCAGCGCCACCGGCCCCCACGTCGTCGTCTCCGCAGGCCCAGACGGAGCCTGCGTCAT
>CAYPOY010000365.1:3390-4920 GCA_964412395.1 uncultured Anaerolineales bacterium
GAGTTCAGCCTCGGTGTAGTAGCGGTCGTCGTGGTCGTGGTCGGAGCGGGCGACGGTGGTAGCGCTGCCGGTGCCCGCAAAGTCTACAGATAGAGTGACGGCGTTGCCGCTGGATGCCTGGGTCAGACCGTCCCCGGCAAAGATGTTGGTGCCGCTGACCACCGCTGACACGTCGTCCACCCCGTCGGCGAAGCCAGGCGGCATCCCGGTCAGGCCGGACCAGGGGGCCTGGTTGGCGGAGAGGGCCAGCGTGGCCGTGGGCACGGGCAAAGCCAGCGTCAGGGTCACCGCCCCGCTCTCCCCGCCGCCGGTCAAACCACCCCCGGCATAGACGGCGGTGATGTCACCAGCGCCGCTGGCACCCACTTCGTCGGTGGCCGGGCCCCACGCGCTGCCATCCCACTTGAGCACCTGGTCGGCAATCGGCGCCGTGGTGACGACCGGATACTCCTGCAACGCCCCGGTGGAGCGGGCGTAGAGGGCGCAGGGAGCAGCCGTTAGTTCCTGGCGGCCCAGGTCGGTGTAGTCGCTGTCGCCCTGGCACTTGACCTGGATTCCCAGCCAGCGTTCGTCGCCGGTGAAGGCGTCGGAGCCAAACTGGCCGCTGTCGTTCAGCGCCACGGTGAACAGGCCATCGGTGATGGTCTTGCTGATAGTGATGGGGCTGCCGACCTGGCTGCCACCGGGGGCGGCGTCGTCGTAGAGGCGGAAGGCCAGCTCGCACTCGCCGTTGACCGGCTCGCCGCCCGAATTGAGTTGTCCTTGATAGGTGAAGCCTGTACCCAGGGGGGCCTGGGGCCCGGTCGGGTGAGCTAGAGGCCCGGCCTGGACGGTGGCGACGGCCAGCAGTGCCAGCGCTGGCAGGACGATGCATAGAATGATCCACTTTTTGCTCGTCATCTCAATATCTCCTTTGAGAACACGGATGGGCAGGATTAGCGGATTCTTGGCAAACTAATCCGTTCATCCTGCCGATCCGCCGTTCTCACTCGCTGACACCGACCAGTTCCACAGCGTCAATCTCGTTGTAGCTCATATCGAGCACCGATTGGTCAATGGTGATTCTAACACCGATGGCCTGGTAATCTGCCTCCACCGGGATGGAAAGGGTGTAGGGACACTCGTCCCACAGGTTTACCGGCTCCCCGATGTAGACCCCGTGATACTCCCCGTCCGTGTCAATCAGGTCAACGAACAGCACCTGGTCGGGGGAGTAGACTTGGATGATGTTGATCTCGGTGGGCCGCACGGGGACGTCGTAGTGCAGTTCGAGCCATTCGACCGTCTCGCAATCCTCGGGGCACCAGGCCGTGGGCAGGTCCTCACATTCGAAGGTGTCCGGCGCGCCGGTGGCCTGGAAGGCCGCCTGGTCGGGGTTGTCGAACTCGGAGCTGGCGGTGGCGGAGGTGGCCCATTGCCGGATTTCCTCACCTGCGCTCACTTCTCCTCCTTCAGGTAGTTCAAACGAGAGGTCAGGCTCGAAGAAGGTGACCGAGGCGACCACGGCGTCGAACAGGGGTGCCAGTTCGT
>CAYPOY010000366.1:0-4878 GCA_964412395.1 uncultured Anaerolineales bacterium
GGTCGGGAGGCCTTCGCCCATCAGGCTGGGCAGTTCAATGGCGTACTACCAGGGGCAGGTAGACACTGTAAGGATATGGGTCCAGGATGATGGTAGCGGTGTTGAAGGGTCCATATTTCCCGTCTTTGTCAATGATCGCCACGCGCCAATGGTAGGTTTCTCCAGTGGCGTACTCTTTATTTGGTGTATAGCGGGTGTTGTTGGTATTCACCCAGTCATAAAGCGTGCCAAAATTGGAGAAAAGGGAGACCTCCAGTCTGTACGAGCCCGCGCCATCCACCGGTGTCCAGACGAAGGTGGGAGTCTCCGCAAGCGTGCTGCCAGTCGTCGGGCTGATCAGGGTGGTGATAGGGTACTGCTTGGTGAATGTTATGGGCTCACTGTAGCTCCCCAGCTTGCTTTCCCCATCTCTCATGGCCACGCGCCAGTAGTAGGTGCCATCCTCATACCCTTTGCTGGGGGTCCAGCAGGCCTGCTCCGTTTCAATGAAGTCATAGATGGAGGAGAAAGTGGGATCGCCTTTGCTTACCTCGACGCGGTATTTCCAGGCGGCAAGGACAGGATGATCGCTGGTCGGGGTGATGAGGGGCGTCCAGCAGAGGGTGGGCGCGCGGCCCGCCACGCCCGCTGGATCGTGGCTCAGACCGACGGGTGGGAGCAGGTTCAGGGTAAAGGTCTGGGTGTACGTCCAATCGTTGATGATCCCGTCGTAGCGGTTGACGCGCACGCGCCAGTAGTAGATGCCCTGGTCCAGCGTGTGGATGGGAGTGTGAGAGTTTTGCGCCGTGGCGGCGTTCTGAACCTCGGGTGAGCCAAAGCCGGGGTCGTCGTCCACCTCGATGTTGTAGTCTCTGGCTCCCTCGACCATATCCCAGGAGAAGGTCGGCGTGGCAAAGGTGACCGAGGTCTGCAGGTGCTGGGCGACGAACCCCAGGCGCTCGAAGCGTCCCGGCTGGCTCCAGGCTCCTTTGATAAGGCTGGCGGCAACGTAGACGGGGCGCACGCGCCAGTAATACGTGTTGTCCCCGTCAAAATCCTCGTAGTGGGTGTATGCGGGAGGAATGAACGGGGAGGGCCACACGGTGTAACCGAGAAGCGGCGACGTGAACTCTTCATCCAGGGCCACCTCCAGGTTGTACCCGTTCCAGGGCACGTCAACGGGCTTGTGCACGAAAAGCGGCGGGACGGAGGGGAAGAGGGTGGGGTCGCCGGTGGCGTTGCTGGGCGGCATGGCCAGGTTGACACGCTCCGAGACGCTGGTGAAGCGGCTGAGGGTGGTGGTCTCGGAACCGCTGTCCGGTGTGTCATAGTCTACGTCGGGGTCGGAGGGCACGCTGTCCTGGGCGTGACCGCCGCTGTCCAGGGCGCTGAAGAGCAAAACAGAGGCGCTGCCGGTCTCCTCTTCCATGCCGATGGCGGTGTCGGGCACCTGGATCTCGAGGTAGTTGGCGGTCGAGCTGTAGTACAGATCGCCGCCGATTTCGCTCAGAATGTACGGAGTGTCCCAATTGACGCCGGTCCAAGGGTAGATACCGACATCGCCAGCGCTGAAGGCGCCGCTGTCCTGTCGAATGTAGATGGCGTACTCTGGACGATGGGCAGAGATGGTGGCGACGTCGTGGCCCTCGGCGTCGTCGGGCGCGCCGGAATCATCTTCGTGATCCAGGTCCAGGTACAGCACATACGTCATGTTTGTGATAGTGGCGGTGGCGCTGAAGCCAAAGAGCCAGTCATCCTTGGACTGGGCGGCGTAGAGGGTGGCCAGGTCGTAGTTGGGGTCGGCCATATCGCCCGCAGGGTCGGAGCCGATCAACAACTGGTTTCCGCTGTCCTTGAGGGTGCGGCCTTCCCGCCAGTGGCTCTGGGCGGCCACCTGGAAGCGCCAGGGCTCGCTCCATCCTCCCAGGGGCGAGCCGCCACTGCGGCCGCGCACGCGCCAGTAGTAGGTGCCGTAGCCCAGGCGCTCCTGGAGGGCGTGGGCCGGGTAAGGCACGGTGGCGGTGAGGATGGTGTAGGTGCCGCCGAAATCGGCGTCGGTGCTGATCTGCACATCGTAAGCGTCGGCGCCCTGAAGCGGCCACCACTCCAGCAGCAGGATGGTCTCCATGGCTTCATAACCGTGGGCCGGGCGGAGCAGGGTGATGTCGCTGGTGGGGGTCAGGCCGCGGGTGGTGTCAATGCGGGTCCTCCACCGTTGGCTCCACTGGCCGACCTCAACGCCGCCCAGGCCGTCCAGGGGGCGGACGTGCCAGTAGTAATCGGTGCCGGCCGTGGGCGTGAAGGGGTTGTCCGCAGTAGGCACCGCGCTCAGGTTTTCGGTGTCAAACGTCCAGTTCGGGGACCAGAACAGGGGATCATCGTCCACCTGGACGCGGTAAGCCGCTGCCTGGTCGTTGGGGATGAGTGTGGAAGTAAGAAAACGGTGCCACATAAAGGTGGGGATGGCCACCGTGCGGTCTTCGCGAGGCTGCAGGATTTGCAGGTGTTGCAGGTTGGGATCTTTGGGGGAGTAGTAGTAGAGCGGATGAATCAGTTGCGGCGCCCCAGCGGTCGGGTTATACTTGAAGGAGGAGACGTTACTTGGCAGGCCCTCGTTGTTGTCGCGATCCACCGGCGTCACCCGCCAGTACCAGATGGAAGAACCAGGCCAGTTTCGTTCGGGCCCGACGTAGAACGGGTTGGCGGTGTAGGCAGAAAAACCACCAGACACGGGCGGAAAAGTGTTTTCTGGGCTGACTTCGACCTTGTAACGACTGGCCCCTGGCACCGGCGTCCAACTCAAGAGGGGATACTCGACGTACTGGTAGAGGTTGACAGGGGTGAGCAACACGGTCTGGGTGTACCACTTCTTGATGAACGACCAGGTCTCGCTCCATTCTTCGGCTACAGACTTGCCAGAGTGGACGCGCACGCGCCAGTAGTAGTTGACGTCGTTGGGCAGCGCTCCAAGAGGCGTGTAGGGCGTGTAGGTGGTGTTGCGGGTGTCTACCTGGTTGACGGCTGTGTCGAAAGTGGGGTCGGTGGAGTACTGGAGGCGGTAGAATTCGGCCCCGCGCATGGCGGTCCAGCGAAATGTGGGGGTGAAGGTGGGTTCGGAATCGTCCGCCGGTTCCAGCAGGGTGGGTACTTTGTTGTAGTTGACGGTGAACTCGCGTACCTCACTGGAGGTGCCTTCGCGGTTGGCGGGGTCCAGGGGAATGACTCGCCAGTGATAGGTGCCGTTGGCCAGTTTGTTGGCGGGTTGATGGGAGGGCGCCAGGGTCGTCTGGCTGTAGTCGAGCGGGCTGATGAAATCCGGACTGGAATCAATATCGAGGCGGTAGTAGGCAGCCCCTGTCACGGGTTGCCAGGAGAAAACAGGTTTGTCGAAGAAGGCGAGCGTCGTGCCGTCGGCAGGGGAGGTAAGCGTGGGCGCGTTTTCGGAACTGGCCCATTGCTTGGTAAAAGACATGATGGTGCTATAAGCGCTGGCCGATGGCGACTCGACCCGCACGCGCCAGTACCAGATTCCGTCAGAGAACGTATTTGCACTGGTCGGAGTGTAGCTGGTGTTGGGGGTAGTCACCTGGAATGGAATATTGGAGAAGCCTATGTCCTGGCTGAACTGGATGCGATACGCGGTCGTGCCTGCGACGGGCGTCCAGGTGAATTCCGGGATGCCCAGGGGAGGGTAGTTGTCCGTTGTGGTGGTCGTCCCACCGGCTGGCGAGAGCGGGGTGGGCGCATCCTGAGCGTGAGCGGGCAGTTGAACCGGGGTCACAAGCAGGCTGCTTCCGATCAGCAGGACCAGACTCACAGAGAGTAATCGTCTTCGGGTTGGTCGGGTCTGAGGGCTGAACAGGAAAGAAAAGCGGGGTAGAATGGGAGACCGTAGCATGTTGTTATCCTCCTGGGTTTGCTGGTATGTAAGGGTCCGTAAAAGAATAACTTCCCGGCAAAATATGACATCGAATAGAAAGAATTAAACGAATGGTCACGCTCACGACTGTGACATGAATTCGGCGGTGATTTTGCCCTCCTTTGAACCACTTTGCACGACATAAACGAGGCAAAGAGACGCCTGGAACTGTATAAAGCGCGATTACTGATTCGGTTAATCCCCCTGATTCGTTGTCATATTCAGGCCAGGCGAAACAATACGGGAAGTTATATTTTTTTCGAACCCTAAGGCTCTCTCTATGAGTATAGTATAATGATGGTAGAATGTCAATCCAGCGGATCAGCGAATCAGCGAGGATCAGCGTTAATCTGCGTCCAGAATTTTGACTCGTTTGTAAAGAGTTTCTGGCTTCAAGGAGTTCAGGCTGATGGGTTTAGTACCAAGGTACCACTTGATTAGAGTGGAGAGTTGTGCTATACTAACTTGTGGTGCGAAGTATGATCACCCCGTGTAGAGTGCGGCGCATGATTCTACACTGCGAGCGGAGTCAAAGAGCCGTCTGTTTATGAGAATCTGTACCAACCGCACGTAAAGACCCGAAGAGCGAAGAGAAGGTGTCATCGCCGTACCTGGCGTGAAACGTGAAGCGCTTATCCGCGTGTACCTGCGTCCTGTCGTTAGTGTGCGCACCAGGTGAAAAATATCCTGGAAAATCCCGAGTACCTGAATGATAGACTTACATCAGGAGGAAAAGATGGACAGGAAGGTTATCTTTCGTTTTATTCTGGCGTTGAGTCTGGCCATTGCTGGCCTGGCGGCACTTTTTGGGCTGCTGGTCGGTGCGCAGGAGCAAGTCTACGCGGCGCCCTCCTCTCCCCTGCTCCTCGGCCCCTCCGCTCCTCCGCTCCTCCGCTCCTCCGCTCCTCGGCCTCTCCGCCCCTCGGCCCCTCCGCTCCTCCGCTCCTCGGCCCCTCTGGCTAACGGCGGCGCTGGTGCCC
>CAYPOY010000367.1:0-4871 GCA_964412395.1 uncultured Anaerolineales bacterium
AGTTCAGCCATTTCCTCACCGGTCATGGTGGAAGCCCCGATTAAGAGGGGATTGTTACGGCACAGTACTCCCAGTCGCGTTCTGCCCGCTCTACGTGTCATGGTGGAAGCCCCGATTAAGAGGGGATTGTTACCAAATTTCCCCCGGCCCACGCAGATGTTCGGAAATGTCATGGTGGAAGCCCCGATTAAGAGGGGATTGTTACGAACCAAGAAGATAAGACACAAAATCTCTTGGTTGAGTCATGGTGGAAGCCCCGATTAAGAGGGGATTGTTACTCAGGCTAAAGGGAACCATCTCTGTGCCATAGGCATCGGTCATGGTGGAAGCCCCGATTAAGAGGGGATTGTTACTTCTAAGTTGCGCATGAAGAGACGGGATGATTTTCCAGTCATGGTGGAAGCCCCGATTAAGAGGGGATTGTTACTTCTTTCGTGTCTTGATATAGACACTCGCCGAGGCCGTCATGGTGGAAGCCCCGATTAAGAGGGGATTGTTACACACAATCACAACAATCACGATTAACCATTCCCACTTGTCATGGTGGAAGCCCCGATTAAGAGGGGATTGTTACATGGGGTTTCTTTTTTGTACTTTGAGAGGGTGTACAAGTCATGGTGGAAGCCCCGATTAAGAGGGGATTGTTACCCCTACCAAGGTAGCGGAGGCTGGAGTCGAACCAGCATGTCATGGTGGAAGCCCCGATTAAGAGGGGATTGTTACCCGAATTGGTTTCTTCCTGGTTGCTGTAGCCACCTCACTCGTCATGGTGGAAGCCCCGATTAAGAGGGGATTGTTACTCGTATGATGGCTTTCTTGAGAGGGCCGGCAGGCGGCGGGTCATGGTGGAAGCCCCGATTAAGAGGGGATTGTTACCGCCTCCTTAGCCAGGTCATCACTGGTCTTAATCACAGGTCATGGTGGAAGCCCCGATTAAGAGGGGATTGTTACACCGGTTCTCGTATTCCCTGCTCTGTAAGTACGATTGTCATGGTGGAAGCCCCGATTAAGAGGGGATTGTTACGTGCGGCCAGAACGGTGGCAACTTTGCGAGCCTTGCGTCATGGTGGAAGCCCCGATTAAGAGGGGATTGTTACGTATAGGGCAACGAAACTGGGGCGGTCGGTGATACGCGTCATGGTGGAAGCCCCGATTAAGAGGGGATTGTTACCAGCCGTTGCCGCAGCCCGGAATCCAGCGCGGGAGAGTCATGGTGGAAGCCCCGATTAAGAGGGGATTGTTACCAACGCCCCGTCCCGGTCGCCGCCGCTTCTAGTCACCGGTCATGGTGGAAGCCCCGATTAAGAGGGGATTGTTACTGAATCTAAGCCTCTGGTTCCGGTTTCGGCGGCAGGTGTCATGGTGGAAGCCCCGATTAAGAGGGGATTGTTACTTATCTATATCCATTTGCCACTCCGATCTCAGCGATCGTCATGGTGGAAGCCCCGATTAAGAGGGGATTGTTACGAAGAGGGTGCTAGAAGAGTTAACAGGTTGATGGGGGGTCATGGTGGAAGCCCCGATTAAGAGGGGATTGTTACATAGGTGTCCAGGAACTCTGACATTCTCGACCTGAGCAGTCATGGTGGAAGCCCCGATTAAGAGGGGATTGTTACTTGACCGTTACCCCGTCCCAGGGATTGCCATTCTCGTGTCATGGTGGAAGCCCCGATTAAGAGGGGATTGTTACACGAGGGGGGGGTGGGTGTTGTGCGAAGTGTCGTAGTGGTCATGGTGGAAGCCCCGATTAAGAGGGGATTGTTACATGACAAGGAAGTTGCCATGGGAGCACCGGTGACCTGTGTCATGGTGGAAGCCCCGATTAAGAGGGGATTGTTACTTTTTATTCATCCACAGCCCGTTTGGGGCACTGTCAGAGTCATGGTGGAAGCCCCGATTAAGAGGGGATTGTTACCTGCAGAGAAAACATGTACTCAGGATCACCAGCACGGGTCATGGTGGAAGCCCCGATTAAGAGGGGATTGTTACCCACCATCCCAGTATTCCTCACTGGGCTGGCCGCCAAGTCATGGTGGAAGCCCCGATTAAGAGGGGATTGTTACCAAGAGTAGCTGAGGTTGATGCCGCTCCCCATCGGACCGTCATGGTGGAAGCCCCGATTAAGAGGGGATTGTTACCTCGCATACCACCCGCTTCCAGCGGGCGGGCCGAAATGTCATGGTGGAAGCCCCGATTAAGAGGGGATTGTTACCTGTCCCGTAGTCCAACTTGTAAGCCTGCAGATCCCCGGTCATGGTGGAAGCCCCGATTAAGAGGGGATTGTTACGTATTTATGCCAAGCTCTTCGCACCTTTCTTGGCGTGTGTCATGGTGGAAGCCCCGATTAAGAGGGGATTGTTACCCATAGCAGCACTGAGGCCAACTACACTAATCAGAGTCATGGTGGAAGCCCCGATTAAGAGGGGATTGTTACCCGAAGGCGATAATCAGGGCAACAGTCGCCACTCCGAGTCATGGTGGAAGCCCCGATTAAGAGGGGATTGTTACCCGCCGATAGTTCCGCCTGCCTAAGGCAATAAAGGCGTCATGGTGGAAGCCCCGATTAAGAGGGGATTGTTACTAGGAGCAGTCCTGATGAGCCTTAGGAGCAGCTCCTCGTCATGGTGGAAGCCCCGATTAAGAGGGGATTGTTACTGGACAGATCGAAGTTCATTGCTCTCTCCCACTGACAGGTCATGGTGGAAGCCCCGATTAAGAGGGGATTGTTACATAGTTACCAGCGCCTGATTGTTAACGAAAACCACCGTGTCATGGTGGAAGCCCCGATTAAGAGGGGATTGTTACCTCTCCCACCACTCCCTCGTACCCTGGCACTCCTGCGGTCATGGTGGAAGCCCCGATTAAGAGGGGATTGTTACTTGTCCCGTCAGCATTTCACCGGGGCCGAACGTCCGGTCATGGTGGAAGCCCCGATTAAGAGAGGGTAGGACACGGTGAGCAATGTTCCGATGCTGTTCCGATCGGGTTCCGGAGAATCGGAACCCGTGTTCCGAACAAGGTGGTTAGAGCGGAACCTGATCGGAACATGGCTTGGGGAAATCGGAACACGAGAGGAAAAGCAAGCGACAGGCCCTTGAAAAGGCTATTTGCACCTTAAAAACTCGGCTTTCGCTGCTGTACTGACCCCCAGCCACACCCCAGCTATACTGAAAAGCTGTTATAGTAGGGTCAGCACGCTCTCAAGCAGCAAAAAGCCTAGTCAGAGTGCTCATCGGCTCTGCCGGAACGCGCGGCCTTACGTTGGCGGATGCGCTGGAGGGCGTGCAGGTTTATCAGCACGTAGATCAGGGTATTGTGATTGGCGATGGATGCGCGGTTGCGCAACTTGGGACGCTCGATACCCAGAACCACGGCTTGACTATTGAGTCGCTC
Organism: uncultured Anaerolineales bacterium; assembly: GCA_964412395.1. GTDB lineage: Bacteria > Chloroflexota > Anaerolineae > B4-G1 > B4-G1 > CAYPOY01. The sequence continues at coordinate 3,394 of CAYPOY010000367.1, forward strand.
ACTGGCGGTGCGCTGCTTGTAGACCAGCTTGTAGATTTCGCTTTCGCGATCGAGTTGATAGCGGATGCGAGCGCCAATGCTGGTGGCAAGAGTGGTGGTACAGCCGCCTTTGGGCCAGTTCTTGTGAGCAACAGGGCAGACGCTAGCCGTGACTTCAGGGAAGCGCAAAGGACAGACGTAACGCCCCCGCTGGTGCTCGAAGAGGGTAGTACGACAAGTGTAGGTATGCCTGAGCGGCATGGCCAATCCCGCCTGGCACAAGGGCAATCCTTGGGCATCGAATTGACGTAGCCCACCACCACGCTTGGAAAGAGGAACAGCGGCGAAGGCGGCTTCGATGGGTTCTCCGTCCCGGTGAAAGTACTCGTAGACGTAGAAGGCGTCGAAAGCAGCATCGAAAGCACCGTACCTGGGACGGAAACCGAGGCGACGCTCGGCATCTGCCATCAGAGGATGGAAGTAGGCGACATCGGGCTGGTCGAAGGGCTGGGTCAGTTCGGCCAAGACGAACTCGCCCCAATCGGGGACTTTGGTGGCGATGACGCCGGAGGCATAGCCCCAGTGCATCATCTCAATATGTAGGGGCGAACCCTTGTGGTCGCCCTCTTGGGCAGGTACAAGACCTGCCCCTACCCCAATTTATTGAAAAGATACGCCCCAGTAGTACTCGCCGATGGAGATGTTGGGCGGGGCGGGGTTGTCAGGCAGCGTGGGCGGTGGTTCTTTCGAAGAGGCCCGCTGGTTGCGACGGCGTTTGCAGCCCAGGCGACAGTCGGGATCGCCAGCGGGTTGCTGCTCCTTGTCGTAGCGGTCCTGGACATAGTCCTTTTGGTTGTTCTCCCGAACCCAGGCGAGAATGTGCTTGGTGTCCAGCGAGATGCACTGGCCAAAGTCAGCCACCTCGGTGCTCAACTCGACCTGGAGAAAACGTACTGTCTCGTCGAGCAGGGATTGTAACTTGGGGTTGTCCATTTTGCGCAACATACGGGTAAAATGTCGCGGTGTGGGCAAGCTGGCCTGGACATCAAAGCCCCAGGGGTAGCGGATAGAGGGAACGAGCGGAAAGCCCAAAACCCACACCAAGGCCGGGTGCTCAACCAGGGAGGGGCGGACAAGGTTTAGCTGGTTACGCTTTGGTTACGAGCTGGTTACGAAAAAGCGTAACCAGGTTGCAATAGAGCAACGGCAACGGGGAGAAGCAGGAAGAGGTGGTTACGCCCAGCGTAACCGCTGTCCGACCCTCTTAAGAGGTGCTGAAACCAGAAACCGGGTTTTTTCCGAAAAACCCGGTTTCTCAGTCGTCGGGCCCACGACGGGCGTTCACCCGGCTGAACGACCATTGTCGGGCTCACGGAATGCTTCCTCAAAGTCGGCGATATCGTCGGCCCGGATGGCCGCTTGCAAAAGGGTACGCAGTTGCTTCAGCTCGACTTTATCCATTTGAGAGTCTTTGAGGAACTCGAAAGCCAAAGGTAAAT
>CAYPOY010000368.1:0-4861 GCA_964412395.1 uncultured Anaerolineales bacterium
CAAAACTTCAACTTAGCGAAGCGATCTCATGAACGAAGTGAATAAAATCCAAAACCACATTGCATCTTTAAATTTCCTCGGCGAAGTCTGTGACTTCATCGTTATTAAAGGTTAGTTTTCAACTAACATGAATTGGATAATTGCTTTTTGTATCTTGCCAATCAAAAACAGTGCGATGCAACACCTGCGAAATCATAAAGCAGGATCGTTATGCGGAATGCTGGAGTATTTTTCTGAATAAATAGTAATAGTAAGCTAAATGTATCAAAAGATTCGTAAACCAATTGTAATTTCAACTGCAATACTATTCCACTTATTGTTAATTTTTCACTTGTTCTTTTCTCCGATAATAATAGTTATGGCATCATACAAAGGGATCGTTAATGCCAGTTTTATAGTTTTTATTGTTATGTTATTGTTATCGTTATTTTTTGGAAGAGCATATTGTTCGTGGTTTTGTCCTGGATGTGGAGTACAGGAGATTATGAATTTCTTTATTAAAAGAAAATCAAAAAATAGCAAGGCTTTATATATTAAATACTTCATTTTCACTATTTGGATAGGGGCAATTGTTACAGGATATATAATAAATGGATTCCAGGAAGTTGATATTACATATGGTATGACTAATATTCCTCTTGAAAGAAAGATAATATTAACACTTGGAGCAATAATGATTATTGTCCCATTGACTGCCATATTTGGTCAATTTGCTTCCTGTAAATATGTATGTTGGCAAGCACCATTTATGATAATAGGGACAAAGATTCGTGATTATTTACATATACCCGGATTGCGATTGAAGGCAGATGCGGAGAAATGTACAAGTTGTAAGATTTGCAATCTAAAATGTCCGATGAACATAGATATAATGAAAAATGTAAAAAACAGAGAATTTAAAAATACAGAGTGTATATTATGCGGTAACTGTATAGACAATTGTAAGCATAAAGTGATAAAATATTCAATAGACAAAATAAAATCATGAATCCCAACTCGCGCACGTTTTCCATAATGTGTGCGTATTCTATGCCACAACATCAGCAGCCTTCAGGTAAGAAACTGATTCCATGCCTGTAATAACCTGTTTTATAAATTCAATAAACAAATAGAAACCGGAATTATAAATTCCTGCATCTGACTTATTAATTATAAATACAATACGCATTGTGAAAATGCGTGTCGGTGGGAGGTTACTTTTCAATAGATTTTTGTTTAATAAAAAACAATCATTTGTGGAAGGCTCTCCGAATGATAATAAGTATCTTTGAGTTATTATCATTCGTTAATGAAAGCGAGAATTGGCCATATAAAGCAAACAGGAGCCACCTTCACTCCCAAAGGACTAGCAGATTTTCTTGCAGAAAAAATATTTAATTATCAGAAGAATGAGTTTATAAAAGTTTTAGACCCAGCATGCGGTGATGGGGCTTTATTAATGGCAATATCAAATATCTTACAAGAGCACGATTACTGGTTTGAAATTTATGGATTTGACTCAAACAAGGAATATCTTTCAGTTGCTAAAGAAAATTTGTTAGTAAACAATAATATAACCAATGCAAATTTAATTCCTGCTGATTTCTTGGAAGTTGTTGAACCTAAAGATAATCAGTTGTCATTGTTCAACTTTAGAAATAATAGTATTAGTGAGTTTGTTGATTTGATTATTGCCAATCCCCCTTATGTAAGAACTCAAATATTGGGAGCAGATCGAGCTCAAATCTTATCCAAGAAATTTGGGCTTAAAGGTCGAGTTGATCTATACTATCCATTTTTAATTGCTATGACATATGCCTTAAAAGAAAACGGAATTCTTGGTGCAATAACTTCAAATAGGTATTTATTAACTAAAAGTGGTGAGAGTATACGAAAATTTCTAAGTGAGAATTATGAGATTCTTGAGGTAATTGATTTAGGAGATACAAAAATTTTTAATGCCGCTGTATTACCTGCGATATTTATTGGAAGGAAAAAATCTAATCAAATAAATAAAACTTGTAGATTTTCAAAGATATATGAAGAGTTAAATGGTTATCAGGGTGAATTAAGTTCTGCAAAATCAATATATGAGATTCTTAAATTTAGGGCTGATGGTTTTTATACTGTAGGAGAAAAGAGGTACAAAAAATCTTCTGGTATTATTAAATACAGAAAGTCAAAGGATAACAATTGGGCTATGTTTTCAGATATGGAAGCCAAATGGGTATCGCAAATTGAAAAATCTTCCAAATCTTTTGTCAAAGACCATTTTAAAGTACGTGTTGGAATAAAAACAACAGCTGATAAGGTTTTTATTAGTGATACATGGGATGAGATGAATGAACTGAAGCCAGAAGAGGTTTTATTGAAGGAGCTGATATCTCAAGAGAATATTAAACCCTGGGGTGAGAGCGATAAGAAAAAGTTAAAAGTACTCTATCCACATTTTGCCAAAGATGGCAAAAAATATACAATTGAATTAGAAGATTACCCTAAAGCAAAAAGTTATCTTGATCTTCACAAAAATATACTCAAGGCTAGAAAATACCTTATTGATTCGGGTAGAAATTGGTATGAAATATGGGTTCCGCAAAATCCAACTTTCTGGGATTATCCTAAATTGGTGTTCCCGGATATAAGTGTTCAGCCCAGATTCTTTTTTGATGATTCAGGAAAAATTGTGAATGGTAATTGCTATTGGATTGTTGCAACTGAAAAGGAAGATGTTGATTTGCTCATACTAACTCAAGGTATTGCAAATTCAAAATTAATGAGCAAATATCATGATTTAGTTTTTAATAATAAACTTTATTCTGGCCGACGTCGCTATTTTTCCCAATATGTTGAAAATTATCCCTTACCAGATATTCATTCAAAAGAATCAAAAGAAATAATAAAGATTGTTAGAAAAATAAATAGTAACTCTGAGAAAAATGTAATTCTTCCACTTATTGATGAATTGGAAGTAAAGGTTGCTGATGCTTATAAAGTTGAACCAATTTCATCTATCTCATAGTTCAATCTTCGAAAAAATAAGGAGGCAAAGGAATTTGAATCTTTTTATTAAGTCCTAGTCCTTGAAATTTAGGTAATCTTCCATAAAAGTCTCGGCCATTTGTCATAATCAAGTTGGTGATATTTACCATTCCACCTTCAATTTTTGCATTGAAAATAGCATATCTAACATCACAATGTCTTAGGGTGGTGTCATTTACTTTCTCCATGTCAAGTGGGGTTTCAGAATCTGGTGAAACAAGTCCAAGATCAATTGTAGGGGAAGTCTGAAGCTTTATCTCTAACAATTGATTTTTAACATCAGGAAATTTACCATCATCACTATATTCCAAATAACCTAAAGCGGTACATACTAACCTATGTAATGCCGCACCTCTATTCCTTTCTTGATCAGTTCCCGGATCTGGAAACCTACTTCCAACTATCTGTTTAAGCTTTTCGTAGACGATATCTATTGGAAGTATTTTACCCTTTTCTGGATTTTCAACAGGACTTAGACTTTCAAAATCAATAATGTTTTGATCTCCATATAATTCAGAAAGATTTTCTGTATCTGACTCACTAATCAATTCAAAATCATTTTCAATATTTTGAAGTCTCGCTTGGTATTTTTGAGTAAGGGTACCTGTGGTATCAAGTGGGGCAAGATCACTACCTGATACAACTTTTACTCTAATAACTTCATCATTTTCGTTCAGTCTTAAAAGTACATACCTTCTAAGTAGATCTAAATCTTCATTCCAAACTTGAAGATTGTTTGATTTTTGCGTGTAAGTATCAAATTGTTGTCCCATGAATCTAGGTTGAGTTTTTTCAAATGATTCTGGAATAGGATATCCCAAAGCTTCACAGGTAGCACCTTTAACTTTCTTTGATCGAGTTCTTAAAGGCAATCCCTTTAAAGATAAACCAACAAGCTCATTATTGAGGACCGCTTCAAGTTCAACACTTGTTAACCATAGGTTTTTATCTCCTACTTCAATCGCATCATAAATTGAATAATTAGATTCAGTAATACTTTTAACTTTAGCGAGGCCACTTTTTAGATTGGGATTCATTCTTTGATATTTAGTAGTTCAGAAATAGAAAGATTAAGAGTATTTGCAATTTTCCTTAGATTTAGTAAAGAGATGTTACGTTCGCCTCGTTCAACTGATCCGATATAAGTTCTATCGAGATTACATTCAAATGATAGTTTTTCCTGTGAAAGACCTGCATCTATTCTCTGTTGTCGAATAGTTAAGCCAATTCTTTTTAAGAACTCTTTTTCATCAATATTATAAGATGCGGCCATAGCCTTTTAATTTATCCCAAAGATTGTAATAAGATGATTATAAGTCTACGGACTATAAGTACCATTTATACTAAGAGTATTATTCATGGATTTAGGAATTGATTTTAAATAATAACTCAACCATTTGGTATTCAAATTTTCCGTGAAAGGTTTAGTTCAAACACTCAAGATAAACTCATTCTATTTAGAAACGATATAAATGTATAGCAGTTAAGTATTGAATTATCAAGACATTAAGTTTTTAAACTTTTAAATTTTCAATTTTTTTATCGCCTCATTTCCTTTTAAAGGGAAAGTAAATATCATGGAAGAAAAGAAAATCTTAATTACATCAATTAGCATTGAAGAATTTAAGAAGTGTATAGAAGAGGTTGTTCATTTTCAATTCAAAGAAAAAATTGGCAAGTTAGATCATGAGGAAGATGTGTTATTAACCTAGATAGCACGCGTTTTCCATGACGCGTGCGTATTCCATGCAATAACATCAGCAACCTGCAGGTATGAAACTGCTTCCATGCCTGCCATAATCTGTTTTATTAATTCTATAAACAAATAGAAACCGGAATTACA